>JBEKOV010000056.1:0-21124 GCA_049521415.1 Chthoniobacteraceae bacterium | reverse complement strand
AACGGCACGGTCAATCCCGAGGGCGCGCAGACGACGGCTTATGTTAAGTATGGCACCGACACCACGTACGGTCAGCAGACTCCAAGTCAGGACTTGGGGCCTGCCTTGGGTGGATTCTCCGCGCAGCAGGTCACAGCCTCCTTTAACGGGCTCTCCGCGGGAATAACCTATCATTACAGGCTGGCGGCCACTAACAGCGGAGGCACCGCCTATGGACAGGACCAGGTCTTTACCACCGGCGCGCTGACCGGTGGAATGCCGGGCGTACTCAACGCTCCGGTCAGCGGAGTCACATGCGCCGGAGTCACCATTAACGGCATCGTCAACCCGAATGGCTCGGACACTATGGCGAGTGTGCAGTATGGGCTCTCCACTGCTTATGGCTCTGTCTCAACGGCGCAGGACCTTGGCAGCGGTGGGATCGATCTCCCATTCCAGGCAATCCTCGCCGGATTGCAGTCCGGCACGACTTATCATTACAGGATTGTCGCCACCAATGGCGCTGGCGCCACCTATGGAACAGACCAGACATTTAACACTGGCGTAGTAGGCATTTTCAGTTTCTCGCCCGCTCAAGCCGCGGCGGGAACTACTCTGACGCTCAATGGCGTGGGTTTCACCGGCGCATCCAGTGTCACATTCAGCCAGCTTGGGACCTCGAGCACGGCCGGTTTTGTAGTGCTGTCGGGTTCCCAAATGGCCGTTACGGTGCCGGCATGTGGAATTCGAGGCGGAGGTTATTACATCACGCTTCAGACCAGTGCCGGCTTGACCGTGACCCTCGACCCGGCCGCCAGTATTGTGGAAAACGGCCAATATGTGGGCTCCGGTGGAGGAGCGATGATCTACGTGGAGGGGGGTGGCGCCGCCTATAATAACGGCAGCGGCAGCGATACATACTTCATAGAGAATGGCGGAGTGTTGAACGGAAGTGGTGGCGGCGGCGGCAACATCGCGTACGCGGCGCCGGGCGCAACCGTCACGCTATCCGGCGTGAGCGTCATTCAAGTGCCGGGCGTGGATCAGTCGCCGGTCTCATCATTGTTTCAATTCCTGGCGCCCGGCCTCGCATTTACCGGCGTACCTGTGAGCATCAATGACACCACTGCGACAGTGAGCGGTACGGTTAATGCCGAGGGTACCACTACAACCGCCTGTATCCAGTACGGCGTCGTTTCCGGCAGCGCCTCCTCCTCTGTGGCGGTGGCGAATGTCGGACTGCCCCTCACAAGTTCGAGTTATCAAGACCAGACGCCATCCGTCACCGTCGGAAGCGGCACATCCAATGTGCCGCTATCGGTAAACTTGAGCACGTTAACCTCAGACACCGCATATCATTACCGCGTGGTCGTAGTCAATGGTGGCGGCGCCACTTATGGAGCGGACCAGCAATTTACAACTGCCCCTGGGCCCATTGATTACTGGAAAGAGGGATACTTCAACTCACAACAGCTTTCCAATTCCTCGGTATCCGGAGACACGGCGAACCCGGCCGGGGATGGCGTGCCAAACCTTTTGAAATACGCACTGGGAATGAACCCAAATGTAAATTCTGTGGCCGGGTTGCCCGTTTGCGGCATGGCGACTGCCAGTGGGACTGCTTACTACACATTCACTTTCGCGAAGATGGATTCCGCCACCGACATAAGTTATAATCCGCAGTGGTGCGGCGATCTTTCTTCCTGGTCGGGCGCGGGACTTATCCAGCAAGTGTTGTCAGACAATGGGACCACACAGCAGGTGCGGGCGTCCCTCCCGGCGAGTACGGTCGGGAACGTCTTTTTCAGGCTCAACGTTACGTGGCAATAGCCGGGGCAATCATCGTCAACGCCGATCAGTCGATAACCAGCGCCGGCTCCGCCCCTCTAAAACCCCGCGCTCACCAGCACGTTCCCCGAAGCATCATGGACAGTGACCGTTTTCACGGCGAATAAATTAAACCTCGCCGGCAGCGTGCCGTTCTGGCCCGCCGTGGCATAAACATTAAAACTCCCGGCGGAATCAGTCATCGCATTACCCAGGTCCGTACCGTCCGCCGCATAAGTCAGCGACGTATTGGCCGGAAGTCCCCGCGCATGGATCCTCAGATGTCCGGCGTTTGTTGTCGTGCCCGGCCAGGAGCTGTTCACCGTCGACGGCAAGCCTCCACAGGCGGCTCGAATCAAAACAAACCCGGTTGCCCCGGGCGCGGCCGTCCCCGACACGAAGGGGGAGAGGGCGTTATAATAGCCGGTCGGGATGGTTCCCAGATAGCTGACGCCGGCCGGCAAAGGGGTCATCTCGGCTTGTGATTGTGCAATGACGGGGCCATTCGGGACATTGATGTGGGCGCCTGGGGCGAATTTTGCGGTGCCCGTGACGACAATCGTGGCAACGTCAAAAAGGCCTACGTGCAAGCGACGCGCCGCAAACCTCGCATATCCGGCCGTGGAAGTTGACGACGTGACCACTACAGGATTGGAGCCTGTCGATATGGGCGTGATCACATTTCTGACCGTCACCGTCCCCAGGTCGACGCTGCTGCCGGAGGAAGCGGCAACGGCGCTCACAGCGTAGACACCGGCCGGGAGCCCGGAAACCGACACCCCCACGCCGCCCGCATCCGAGCCATCGCAAAGCAGCGCCTGCAAGCGAACGATACCCGCCTGACGAAAGACAATCCCTATGGCATCGGATGTAAGCGTGCCAGGTGGGCCGGGAGTGGGATAAATGACAATTTCCTGCCAGAGCGTGTTCGAGATACACAGCGACTTCGTCTCGCTGATTGCCTCCGGGCCTGCGGTGCGGACCGCCTGATGGCCGGCCAAAAGCGCCCCGCACACAGCGGCTATGAGACGGGGAAGGGGGAATAGCCGGTCCATCCCCGCAGCATAGCGGATTCGCTGCCTTTTCGCAAAGAACCATGCGCGGCCTGCGGAGCCCGGAAAAAAGCTTGCCGCCTGCCCGGACCTGCGCAAAGTTTACGCCCCCTTTCCCCCTTCGGGAGCGATGGAAAATCCAGCGTAGCTCAGTGGTAGAGCGATCGGCTGTTAACCGATTGGTCGTAGGTTCAAATCCTACCGCTGGAGCCATTACAGAAGTCGCTTACCGTGAGCGACTTCCTCCAAAACGGAGGCCGAATTTGGGGCCAACTGTCAGTGAAAGTGTCAGTAGATTTGTGAAGCGGTGAAAATCCGCCGACAATCTGGAGACAAGCCGCTGACAATCCCCTAACGGCGAGGATTCTACGCTTGGTACTCTCACAACCAGAGAGAAAACATGACGTTGAAGAGACGATACCTGATGTTCCTGCGGGGGAATGTCTATTACGTGGAGGATACCGAGACCCGGAAGCAAACCAGCCTGGGAACCAGGGACAAGCGGACTGCCGAGCGGCTGGTGCTGGCCAAGAACGAGGCAACCGAACAGCCCTTGATGAACCTCTCGATGGCGAGGACCTACCTCGCCGCGCACGACCCAAGGATGGTGACGCGGACATGGGCCGATGTCATCGCGGTTTTTTCCGCCAATGGGCGCGAATCGACCCGCCAGCGGTGCGAGCGGGCCTTTGCCAACACGCCCTTTGATTCCATCCGCAACAAAGCCCTCGTGGAAACCAACGGCGAGGACATTCTAAACGTGCTGAAAATCGGTGGCACCTCCACCAACAACTACATGCGCGGGTTGCACAATCTGGCGCTCAATCTCGGATGGCTGGCTTGGCCGATCCTGGTCAGGAAGGTGTGGCCGAAGATTCGCTACAAGGTTCGCCGAGCCATCACGCAAGCTGAACACGAGCGGATCATTGCCTCCGAATGTTCCGCCGAGCGCAAGCTCTATTACGAAATGCTTTGGGAGACTGGCGGCTCTCAAACCGACATCGCCAACCTGTCCCGGGACAATTTGGATCAGGTCAATGATGTGTTGTTCTTCCAGCGGCAAAAGCTGCCTCATGATTCCCAGCCGGCCCGCATTCGAATCGGCAAGCGGCTCCGGGAGATTCTCGACGAGCTTCCCGAGTCCGGGTATTTTTTCCCGGCTATTCGGAAGACGCCCGCTCGCCATCGCTCTGCGGAGTTCTGGCGCCGGTGCCAGATCCTCAAGATTCGCGGCGTATCGCTTCACAGCTACCGCTACGCATGGGCCGAGCGGGCGAAGGACTGCGGATACCCGGAACGCTTTGCAATGGTCAACTTGGGACACAACAGCCCTGCCATTCACCGAGCCTACGCGAAGCGGGCGAAGGTAATCTGCCCGCCGCTTGAAGAATACGAGAAGGCAGCGAGGCCATCGGATGCAGTGGCAATTTCAGCACAAGGAGAACCCGCGAATGTGGCTCAATGGCCTTCCTGTGCCGCGTAGATTGCCAAACCTCAAGAGTCGCCCGCTCCATCATAGCCCCCAATTCCGCTGCTTCAATGGGGCCGCGCTCACGTGAGCGCGGAAACTTGCCCATTGCCGCAGCCGCTTGCGCCTTCATGGTTTCGCTTCAATGGGGCCGCGCTCACGTGAGCGCGGAAACATGGAGGCGGCGGAGATCATCCCGGGCTGAAGAGTGTTGCTTCAATGGGGCCGCGCTCACGTGAGCGCGGAAACGAAGCTGCCCGCGCATCCCCAGGCAAAGCGCAAGCCGGAAGTCACCGGGGAAGTCACCGGGGAAGTTGGACGTCTCATCCGTGCCTTGGCAGGTGAGATGAAACGCACCGAGCTTCAAAAAGCGCTGGGCCTCAAACATGAGGACCACTTCCGGGAGGCATACTTGATTCCAGCGATACAATCCGGACTGGTCGAAATGACGATTCCCGACAAGCCCAAGAGCCGCCTCCAAAAGTACCGGATTACCACCAAAGGAAGTGCATGGCTGGCAGCGCAAGGAAAGGGGGGCCGAGGCAACTGATGCTACTCGCCGGCATTATCACAGGCAGATCGAGGCTCGGGTGCCCGGAAAGCGCAACGGGAGGACGGTCGGGTCTGGCAGACCACTCGCGTCTTCTGCTGACCTCATTATCCGCAGAGCAACGGCAAATTGGAGCGCTACCACCGCACCCTCAAGGAGCAGGCCATCCGGCCAAAGACGCCGTTGACGCTCGACGATGCTAAGCGGGTGGTCGGCGACTTTATCGACCAATACAACGCCGTGCGACTCCACGCTGGGATCGGCTACATCGCTCCCAATGACCGGCTCGCCGGCCATCACACCGCCATCTTTGCAAGCCGAGACAAAAAGCTCGAAACAGCCCGAGAAAACCGTAGAATCAACGCCAACAACAAACCGCTCTTGTAGCTTAAGCCCTCACGCCAAAAGGTCATTTCCGCTGAACCAAAACAACGAAGCCACGAAAGTTGCCGAACGGATTGGAATCGCCTCCATTGTTCTCGTGCTCATGGCGTTCGCGGTGGGAGTCCTCGTTGGCGCGCTTGTCTCCCATATGTTCTGATAGTCTAGCCACGAGGAGGCATCACGTGGCCACGCGTACTATCGGAACGGGATTGCAACCGTCCTAGGAACAAACCTCAAGTCGAAAGGCCAATTGCGAAGCTACAACTGCGGGAAGTGGGATTCGCTGGGCGAGCGTCTCGGTGTGGCGAGCGTCGACTTTGAATTGCTCGCCCATGACCACACTGAACCACCGCTCCCGATCCATTACGACGCGATACATCTTTTCGTCCTGTGTCTCGGCGATGAAGGGCAGGTAGATGCGAATAGGCTGACCGCAGGTTTCGACCTTCGCGCCGATGCGGTCCACACGGCCGGTGCGTTGTTCGAGAGTGCTCGGGTTCCAGTCGAGGTCGTGGTGAATGACATAGCGGCAGAAGCGGTGCAGATCAACGCCCTCCGCCATCACGCTGGAGGCGACGAGCACCTCGGGGAAGAATGGGCTGTTGAAGGTGAGCATGAGGCGCTGCCGCGTCTCTCCGCGGGTTGCGCCGTTGACCAATCGGACGTTGGCGAGAAGCGCGGCGTGCTCGTCTCCCTGGCGCTCGTCTTCGCTGACCGTGGTAATATCGCCGGTCTTCATGCGGTCGATCGCGTCGAGCAAGGGTCCGCGCTCGCTGTCGCTGCAACGGCGTTCGAGGAACTCGAAAAAGTGACTCAGCATTTGACTGAGGCTAATCCCCGAAGCGTCGCAATTTGCGAACGCAGCTTCGACGGAGGCTTCGCCGAGCGTTTCGCTTTCGATGGGAAAGTAGCGGACGAGGAAAGATGGCGTGCGTAGAAAACGGCGTACGACTTCGAGTAACAACTCTCGGTGTGGCTCGAGAGCGCGGTGTGGCGCCAAGAGTTGCTCCGAGAGCCCATTGCATGCACGACGAGCCGGCGAATCGCGGTCGAAAAAACGCGCCCCCAGCCGGTCGAGCAAAGCCTCGGCTTTTGCCGAGGAGCAACCGAGTCTCTCAGCGGCCCCACCGAAGATCACACCGCGCAGGTGATGCGAAATTACACGCCGGAGGGTTTGGCCGGTGCGGACGAAATGACAGAAGACCAGCACCTTTTCCCGCTGCCGCCACGCGGCGAGGACGCGAGCGACTGTGGCCGCGATTTTCGGGTGCGAAGCGGATGCCGCCGGATCGGAAAGCGGGAGTGCGCAGTCGAGTTGCGCGAGATACCAGCGGCTCGCGTCGTTGAGGGGTGCTTCCCTGTCATCGGCTGAGTCTTCGTCCAAAGCCGCTTGGCCCTTCCGCGTGTGCCGGAAAGCCTCGTAACTGGAGGCCAAACCTTCGGCAAAGACGGGCCGTGAATCCGGGGCGCAGACCGTCGCGCGTGCGGCGAGGAGAAAGGGCAGCGTTGCTGCACCGTTGATGGTGAGGCCGGGTGTAGATTCGTCACCGACGTCATCCACAATGGCCCGCCCGATTATGCGGACACGCCGCACCTGACCCAGCCACGGTGCAGGCAGGGTGCGCGATTTTAGATGCCGAATGACCCACGGGTGCAGCGACTCTTCGGCGGCACGCATTCTCGAATGGGTGCGCTGAAAGCTTGCAAGAATACGCTCGGTTTGAGGTGTGCGGGACGCCGCCGAGTCAAGGCCCTCCCACCAGCGCTCGACACTCGCGGCGGGTTCACCATTGAGCACGAGATCATCCTGACGAAGTTGCCCCCACGCGGCATCGAGGGTGAGCGCGGCTTCCTGCGCTGCATCAAGCCGCTCTCGCAGCGTCGCGACCTGTTGCCGAAACTCCGCGCGTCCTCCCGGCGGAGGGGCCTTTGAATTCCAAGCGATGCCCTCAAACCGTTCGAGCACGGAGCACAGCTCGTGATGTCCGAGTTGGAACGGCGTCGCGGTAAGGAAGAGCATTCGCTCGAAAACACCGCCCAGCGGGCCGCGCGAGATTTCCTCTGCATCCGCAGCGGCATCCGGTGAATGAAAGAGGCCGGCGAGCTGAGTGTGCGCGTTCTTCAGGTGATGCGCTTCGTCGAGAATCAGCAGCGGCAGCTTGAACTCAAGTTGGCCGAGACAGTCGCGCCAAAGCCGCTTCAGCGCTTCGCGCAACACGGGGCGAGCAGCCTTCAGGCGCTCTTCGTAGCTGTCTGATTTGTTCCGCGGAATGTACTGATCGAGCGCGGCATAAACTTCCTGCGTGTCGAAGTCGCGCAGCGCTTCAATGACGACGCCGGGCACCGGGTCATCACCATCCTCGGGTTCGTAACCTTGCTTTCGCATCACGGCGAGCCATGTCTCCGGCGGCGTAGCGAGGAGCGCGGGGCAGAGGTCGGGCTGTCGCCAAGTGCGCGAAGCGACTTCAACAAGGGACGCTGCGCAACGATCAACGGCCCCACGCAGACGCTGATCCTGGCGGCGGTAGAGCGCCCGATGAATGATGGCGAGCCGCACCCAACCGTCGGTGAGGGTGCGCGACATTGCACCGTGGGTGAGGAAGATGAGCGAAGCCCGGCGTTCCGGCGGATCGTCGAGCCGTTTGAGGAATTGCACACCTGTTTCCGCTGAGGAACAGCGGACGCGGCTGCGAAGATCGTCACTCAGACATTGTTCAGTAAAAACCCCGAAGTCGCGTGGCCATTTCTCCTTGAGGCTTGGCGGCACCATGACGACCACCGGTCGCTTGCGATCTGACAGTGCCACCGATGCCGCGACGGCGAGCGCCACGAACGTCTTGCCCATGCCAACTTCGTCGGCAAGCACGAGACCGGGGCGTTCCGCGAACCGTGCGAGAATTGCCCGCGCGGTGGTTGCCTGCCGTGCGGCGTCGTCCGCGGAGATGCGGTCGATAACATGGAGTCGGATGCCCTCGTGAAAAGGATGCCATATGTTCATGGAGTTGTGGCACTGGCGACTTCGAGATAAGCGCGAAACGCCGGATCGTAGGGGAGCAATTCAACGGCCAGCAATGCGCGGAGTTCGGCGATCATTTCGCGCAGTCCGGCTTTGATTTTCGCCAAAGGAAGGCCGCCAGGAATCTCGGACGGACGAACACGCGCGAGTTCGAGCATGAGTTCAGCGAGGAGAAAGGCGCGCTCCTCGGCACTGCGAGCCTCTTTCACGATGGCGCGGCCAATCGCTTGCACACCGACCGGCCCACGCAAGCGCCAGTCGAGCACTTCACCGGACGCGACGGGCCGTTCGAGCCGTGTGCGCAGTGCGTCGAGCGCCCAGGACACACGGCGGGTGCGCTGAAGCAGGAACGTCGAGGTATCGACGCGTTCGTGGGGATCGAGCAACACCTCGGCGCCGTCGGTGCCATGACCCTTCTGGCGTGTCAGCCAGCGCTGGAGCGCGAGGTGGAGTGGTTTCGCGGAAGTCAGGATTTCGATCAAGACCTCCAGCGGAAGATCGCTCAACTCAGCGGGCGGTGGGAGCGATGCGCCGTCGCGGACATTTACCGGCCACCACGCCGCACCCTCAACACCAGGCCGGATGATGCGGAAACCGGGCGGCGGTCGATTGCTGGCCCAGGGCATCCGCAAGGTGGTTGGTCGCTCGCGACCGTCCCAAATCGTCTCGTCAAGAAACACCGTTGCGTCGTCTTCCGGGAGCGCCTGCCAACCTGTGGGTGGCGTCCCGTGAAAGGTGAAGTCGATCCACGCTTTGCCGTCAGGTTCGCGCGCAAATGTCGCCGAGCCGAAGGCCACCGGCAACAGTGGTTCGCCGGCGGCTCCGCTGTCTTCGCCGTTGTCTGGAGCCGGGATTAACATTGGCTCGCCGGGCGGAGGCGCGTGTTTTAGCCATGCTCCATTGCAGGCGCGCGTTGCTTCCTTATCCCGCTGAAAATTCACCACGTAGGCGAGATTCGCTTCCAGATTACGCGTCGCACCGATGCCGAGGCCGGGGCTGGTGAAATTGCTCGATCCGCAAACATAGACGAACCACTCGGCACCTTCGAACCACAGGCATTTCGCGTGCAGCGGCCGCGTGGGTTCGATTTCGAGCCGCTCGAATCCGATGGTGACCGGGCGATTCGCCGGCTTCCAGCGGAGCGTGGCGGGTGCCCGCAATTGGATTTGTTCGGTGCCCGGGATTTCCTCGCCCGGCACGACATAGCAAACGGAAGCGCCACCCCGCTGCCGGAGATGCTTCCAGACTTCCTGCGCGGGTTTGTTTTCCGGAGCCTCGGGTGGATCAAAGAAGGGGCTCACGACCCAGACGCTTTCGGGCGGTGTGGATTCGCGCCACGCGGCTTTCACTCCGTCGAAAACGCTGCCGCGGTCCGGCCCGGTGAGAATCGCGTGAACCCGTGGCGAACTTCCGCGCGGGGACTCGCCCGCACCCCACTCACGCGTTGCGGCGCGGACGCGATTAAGAAAAACCTGCCAGCGCGCGATGGCAGCGTCCGGTGTGACGGCGTTGGGATCGACGTAGCCGGCCGCATTTTCCAGGAACGCGATGAGATCGCGGAGCACATCGAGCGGGGCCGAGCCGCCGGGGAGGTAATCGAGCACGCCGAAGACTTCGTGATTCCGGCGGTAGCCATCCTCAGTGAGATTGGCAGATGCGACGATGATCCGAGCGGTATTCGTCCACAGAAGCAGCGATATTTTCGCGTGGAGAATGCCTGCCGGGAGGCGCGCTGCGAGCAAGTCCCAACGCAAGCTCCGCAAGCCTCGGGCATGCCGCTGATCGACCAACGCGGACGCACAGACAAGCTGGGAAAACTTCTCCTCCCGTTCGACCAGGAAGGCCGCGCCGTCTTCGGCGGCATCGGTTTCAAGCCGAACGAAACGCCCGAGACATTCCTCCTCAAAGAAGACCGACGAAAACGTGAAGCTCGTGGCCACACATCCGAGCGGCTCGCCCGCATCCGGCGGGGGTGTCCACGCATCCAGCAGGCGAGCGTATCCGGGCTTTTCCTCCTTTCTGCGTTTCATGTGGGGAGTAGGTGCAGGTCACGTGCGAAGGTATAGAGCGAATTCGTGCGATATGCGTGGAGGTAGCTGTCATCGCGGCGGCCGGGCAGATCTCTGCGGTAAAGCGGGCGAATGATGGCGGCGCCGTCGTCGAAGCGTTCAAACCACGGGCTCTTGCCGACTGGCGGCTTTTTGCGCTGAGTGGCAACATGGTGCCCAAGAAGGCGTTCAGCCCAACTCGCGGTGTCGGTGCGTTCGGCGAGAGGTGCGAAGGCGTCAGCGAAGCGAGCAGTTTCGCGGAATGGCTCCAGCCGTTCGAGGAGTTCATTAAACATCTCTGGCACTCGTTTGCTCGCCATCTTCACGGTTTCAATGCGGCCAAGTTCCAGTGGCGTGACCTTGCTTCCACCACGACGCGTCATCTCCACGAGCACGTCGTCGAAGGCATCCTGACAAGTGCGTGAGAACATTTCGTAACTCGCAATCGCATCCAGCAATGCGCCAAGTTCCGGATCAGCAGAGCGGCGCAGTGCGCCGTGAAATGAACGCTCCGACTTCGTATCCTCGAAAACTTTTCTTCCCTGATTTGAAACGAGAAAGCGCAGAACGGTGCCGCGAAATCCCGCTGCGCCGGCGAAAAGCGCGTCCCGCAAAATCGCTGACTCGCGCGGTGCTGCTTGGTGCGGAGCGAGACGTTCGCGGAAAAACCGCCAGTATTGCCAGCCGTCGCGTCGGGCTACGGCTCCAGCTTGCAGGCTTTCTCGCACCGCCCAGTAGAGCTGTTCGCAAACGTAAGCGCCATCGCCGCCAGCCGTTCCCGTGAAGCCGTCGAGCTTCTGTTCTTTGGCCCAAGTGGTGAGCAATTCATATCCGGTCTCGCCCAGCCGTCCGGCGTTATCGACATCAAGGTCGCGTGCAAGCCCGCGATACACACCATGAAATCCGAACACGTTCGGTGTCTTCAAATACCGCGTAGCGGAAAGCGGCACACGCTCGTGCAACGCCGTCGCAGCCTTGTCGCTGCCCGGAAGCTTAAATGGATCACGCCCATCCGCCGTGCGCACAAATCCCTCCACCGCGATCCATTCAAAAACCAGCCACGGTGGACTTATTCCATCGCCTGCAACAGTCTCCTCCGGGAATCTTCGACACACCTCCATTCCCACTGCCATCGCCGTTAAATATCGTGGATGCGACATGCGCTCACGCACACCCGGAACAAGCCGAACCGCCAACGCCTCCGCTACCTGGACAAGCCCCAGCGGGTCGAGGCCAACCCGCCCCCGGTGATTTCATCCAGCCCGCGAATGCCGGTAGGCGATTTTTGCAGGGTTTTCGGGACGGATAATGGCTTCACTTTTTTCATAAAGGGTCTTTTGTGCGGTCGGTGTTGTTTCATTTTCAAATGGGAAGATGTCATGAAGGGAGAAAGAGGCTTTCATTGGTCCTGCCGGAATCCAGGCAGCTCAAATCATCCGGTGAAGTCTGCGACGCCGACAGAATGCGATCGATCATGTGCAGCAGACGGTGTCCGCTCATAAGAATTTGCCGGACGCTGGATGTCTGGTCGCCTGTGAGTTCATCCAATTGCAGTAACTGCGCGAAACCGAGAATGTTATTCATCGAACTGTGCAGCTCGTGGCTGGCGTGCGAGAAGAAGTCCTCACTGGCATGGATCGCTCTTTGCAGTTCCGCCAGCCGCTTGCAGGCGTGGCGATCGGACCCGGTATTCGTCGCGCGCAAGCTGGTGTGCAGTCCATGGATGCGCTCTGCGACGCGCGTACGCGCCAGCAGTACATCCCTGTTAAGGGGTTTCGTGATGAAGTCGTCCACGCCGGCATCGATCGCTTCGAGGCGATTCGCCCTTCCCGCGTTTGACGTGAGCAGAACGATGTAAGTGTAATCCTCGCGCTGCCCCGCCCGGATGCGCCGGCAGAATTCCAGCCCGTCAAGACCTGGCATCATCCAGTCCAGGATGACGAATGGAAACTCACCGCCGTGCCATGCGTCCAATGCTTTGTGGCCGTCGGCCGCCTCATGCACATCGTGCCCCAGCTTTGTCAGCGTCGAGTTGAGGTGTACTCGGGTAATGGCGTCGTCATCAACAATCAAGGTCTTCATACTGGTGCGTTAATAGAGCGTCCTGAATGCCTGCATCCCTGCGTGAAGTACGGAGTTTGCCCATCAGTGGAAACCCCGAGATCCGGCGCGAATCACACCGCGCGTTTGGCAAAGCCGTATTCTCCACCCGCTGGTCATTTTCATGGGCTCGAGAGCGCCTGCATTTCCATCACGCACGATTATAGCATTTTTAAAAAATCTGTAGCCGCGTTCATGCGCGCGCCAGCGTTGTAGCTATGGGCCGGTGGCCCATGCGGGCTTACGCTCGGTGGTCCGATTGACCCATTCCATCGCCTCCCAAATGGCCACAGTTCAATTTAAACAGCGTTAGAGCACGGAATGAGTTTTGTATTGCGGGATAACCGTGTATACTACAGGTCGGTTCTTATCCGGAGAGAGAGGATGCGGCACGCATCAAACGGACATCCCCCAATGAAAAAACTCCGCATTCTTCTCGTCGACGATCACGAAGTCGTCCGCGCGGGCATCCGCATGTTGATCAATAGGGAGGAGGGGTGGGAGATCTGTGGAGAAGCGATCGATGGCCGCAAGGCTGTCACCCTCGCCGGCCAGCTCAAGCCGGATATCGTCGTGCTGGATATCGGAATGCCGGAGTTGAACGGGCTCGATGCCGCCCGGCAGATCAAACGTGCTCTGCCGAAGACGGAAGTACTGATCTTTAGCGGAGAAGAGAGCGAGCAGGTGATCCATCAAATCTTTGCCGCGGGAGCGCGCAGTTACATCCTCAAAAGCGACATCGGCGGCCATTTGATCGAGGCGATCCGCGCGCTGGCCCGGCACAAGTATTACTTTACCAACCGCATTTCGGAGGTCGTCTTCGCGCGCTATCTCGACGGAGCATCCGGCGCCGGCAAGGACAAGACCGAAGGCCTCACGCCCCGCGAGCGGGAGATCGTCCAACTTCTCGCCGAAGGCAAAAGCAACAAAGAGACCGCCGGTGTGCTCGGGATCAGCATCAAAACCGTGGAGACCCATCGCGCCGCCGCCATGCATAAGCTGCGACTGGAATCCTTCGCCGATTTGGTCCGCTACGCCATCCGCAACAAGATCGCCGCGGCATGATGCTACAGACAAACCCTTGGAGCAATATAGGGACAAGTCCCGGCGCCCCCGGTGCGATCATAGCTCAACTTCCTTCACATCTCATGGTAAATACCAACGCAACTCTTGAGCTTGCGCCCGGCGCCGGCACGCCGTTGGTATTTACCGATGCCGAGTCCCAGGCGATCCATGCCTGCAAAATTCTCATCATCGATGACGAAGAACCCAACGTCCTCTTGCTCGAGCGTGTTCTCGCCCGCGCGGGATTCGATAACTTCCTCAGTACAACCGACTCGAACGAGGCTGTCTCGCTCTTTGCGGATTTTCAGCCCGATCTTGTCCTTACCGACTGGCTCATGCCCGGGGTCGGCGGTTGCGCCGTCATCGAGCAATTGCGCGCGATGACGGCCACGGATGACTTTCTGCCGATTGTCGTGCTCACCGCGGACATCACCCCTCAGACAAAAAAGCGCGCCCTGATCGCCGGCGCCACCGATTTTCTTATAAAACCCTTCGAGCAATTCGAGGTCCTGCTGCGCATCCGGAACGTCCTCAAGTCCCGCCTCTCGCACCTCGTCATCCAGGGGCAAAACGCGGCGCTCGAGGAAAGCGTGCGCCAGCGCACCATCCAGCTCGAACGCGCGTTGAGCGAACTCAAGGGCGCGCAACGGCAGGTCATCCAGCAGGAGCGCCTCGCCGCGCTCGGGACCATGGCCGGCGGCATCGCCCATGACTTCAATAACGCGCTCAGCATCATCATGGGTTACAGCGAACTGCTCCTCAATGACCTGGGCCGCGGCCTGAACAAGGAGAATGCCACCCCGCAGATCAGCGCCATCCTCACCGCCGCCGAGGACGCTTCAACGATCGTGCATCGCTTGCGCGAATTCTATCGACCCGATGAAACCGCGGAACATCGAATGCCCGTCGATCTTAACAAAATCATCAAGCAATCCATCTCCCTGACGCAGCCGCGGTGGCAAACCGCATCGACGGCCGGCGGACGCACCATCGTCATCACCACGGATCTTGGCGATATACCATGCGTCTCCGGCGACGCCGCGGAATTGCGCGAAGTGCTCACCAACCTCGTCTTCAATGCCGTCGACGCCCTCCCGGATGGCGGTACGATCTCGCTTGCCACCCGGCGCGAGGGCCAGACCATGACCTTAAAAATCAGCGATACCGGTATTGGCATGAGCGAGGAAGTGCGCCAGCGCTGTCTCGAGCCCTTCTTCAGCACCAAGGGCAAACGCGGCACCGGCCTGGGGCTCTCGATGGTCTTCGGGATCATCCGGCGCCACGGCGGCTCCATCGATATCGAAAGCGAGCCAGGCAAGGGTGCTTCCTTTCTCCTGCGCCTGCCCGCTTCCTTTGCGGAAATCGCCACCGGCCCGGATGCATTGCCTTGGTCGAACGGACCATTGCGCATTCTGGTCGTTGACGATCAACCCATTCTCTGCCGGCTCGTGCGCGATCACTTGGAAGGCGATCTCCACACCGTTCAAACAGCGCTCAGCGCTGGCGAGGCCCTCGAGAAACTCGGCGCCGCTCAGTTCGACTTGGTTATCACCGATCACATCATGCCTGAGATGAACGGCGAGCAACTCGCCATCAGGATCAAGGAACTCAGCCCGAAAATGCCCGTCATTCTCCTCACCGGCTACCAGAGCGATGCCACGGCGGAAAAACGGTACTCCGAGGCAATCGACCTCATCCTCGAAAAGCCATTGTCGCGCGCCGCCCTCCGCAACGCCTTCACCACCGTCATGACGGCTACTTAAGGCATTTTAGCGCCGTTCAAGTAAATCCTGTGGCCGCGCACTCGGCACGCTCCGCTGTGAACCCGGAGGGTTCAAAGAGCGGTAGCCGGGGGTTGAATGGAGCGCCAGCGAAATGATACCCCCGGTATCCCGCCAAAATGCGATACGACCCCGAAGGTGGTCGCAGAGCCTCTCCAATTGGGATCCAGCGGCTGCACATTTATTTAAACCGCCCTCATCCATCTCTTCCGCGCGCGGCTATCGCAATGGCTTCGCGCTTGCTCCCGCCCAGCCGCTTTGATAAAGCGCCTTCATGTTTCAACCGATCCTCGCGTTTCTCGCGGTCCCGCTATTGGGATTCCTCGTCGCCATATTCTGGATTTGGATGCTGATCGATTGCATCAAGAACTCATCCCTTTCCGATACGGAGAAAATCATCTGGGTATTGGTCATCCTGATCCTGAACGGCCTTGGCGCACTGATTTACTTCTTCGTCGCCCGCAAGAAGGGCGGCTCCATTTAGACTTGTAATATCGCGATTCAGTCGCATCACGTAAGAACGAACTTATACCCATACTCGCGCACCGTATGGATGTATTCCGGGTGCTGCGGCTCCTGCTCGATCTTTTGCCGCAGGCTTGTCACGAACCGGTCGATGCTTCGCGGCGTGACCATCCGGTCATAACCCCACACACTATTCAGTATCTGCTCCCGGCTCAGCGCGCGCCCCGCGTTCGTCAGGAAGTAATGCAACAACTCATATTCCTTTGGCGATAATTTGATCTCCCCGCCCCCGCGCGCCAGCCGCCGCGCGGCCGAATCAAATTCGCAATCCCCAAACCGGAACATCTCCGGCGCATTCATCCGCGAGCGCCGCAGGAATGCCTCGGCCCGCGCCAGCAGTTCCTTCACGCGGAAGGGCTTCGTCACATAGTCGTCCGCGCCGATGTGCAGACCCAGCACAAGGTCCGCCTCCTCGGATTTCGCCGTCAGCATGATAATTGGCATTTCCAGCTTCTCACGCCGCAGCAGCCGGCAGATTTCGTACCCGTTCACCTTCGGCAGCATCAGATCCAGCACGATCAAATCCGGCTTCACTCGCAGCGCCTCGTCCAGCCCGCGCTCACCGTCGGAGGCCGTCTTCACCCGGTAGGCCCGCATGCGATAGTGACAATGACACCTTCCAACCTCCCGCCCAATCCCGGCACATGAACGCAAACTATTCTCCGCACATCCCGCCGCGATTTACCCCTTCGCCCCCTCCCGCGCCGCCTTCACCTCCAGCTTCCGGTACAGCGTCGCCATCGATATCCCCAGCATCTTCGCCGCCTTCTCCCGCGAGCCCCCGTTGAATTTGATCGTCTCCTCGATATACCGCCGCTCCTGCTCGCGAATATACTCATCCAGTGTCTGCCCGATCGGCAGCCCAGACGGCTTCTCATCCAGGCTCGGCGAATTCGCATTCCGCACAATGTGCGGCGGCAGATCGCTCGTCCGGATCAGCCCGTCCTCGCACAACGCGCACGCCCGCTCGATCGCGTTCTCGATCTCCCGCACATTGCCCGGCCAGCGGTAACGCGCCAGCATATCCAGGCATTTCGGGTCCACCTTCTTCGGCTCCGCCCCGGTATGGTCCGCGTTCTTTTGGACGAAATGATTCACCAGCAGCGGGATGTCCTCGATCCGCTCCCGCAGCGCCGGCATCTCGATCGGGATCACCGCCAGCCGATAGTACAGATCCTCCCGGAACGCCCCCTCCCGCGTCTTCTCCAGCAGCGATTCATTCGTCGCCGCAAGCACGCGCACATTGATCGGCTGGCTCTTCGTATCGCCCACGCGCCGGATTTGCCGCTCCTGCAACACCCGCAGCAGCTTCGTCTGCAGCGCCTGCGCCATCGAGTTGATTTCATCCAGGAAAATCGTCCCCCCCTGCGCCTCCTCAAACAGCCCGATCTTATCCAGCACCGCTCCCGTGAATGCCCCCTTCTTGTGCCCGAATAGCTCCGACTCCAGCAGATTCTCCGGCAGCGCCGAGCAATTGATCGCCACGAATGGCTGATGCTCCCGCGAAGAATTGAAATGCAGCGCCCGCGCCACCAGTTCCTTGCCCGTCCCGCTTTCTCCCTGGATCAGGATCGTCGAGTCCGTGTCCGCGATCTTCGCGATCAGGTTGTAAATCTCCTGCATCTTCGGGCTCGTCCCGATGATGTTCTGCGGCTTGTACTTGTCCTTCACGATCCGCCGCAGGTCCCGGATTTCCCTCTTGTCGTTCTGGTATTCCAGCGCCCGCTGCATCGTGTGCAGCAGCTCATCCACCTTGAAAGGCTTCACGATATAATCGAACGCTCCCGCCTTCAGCGCCTCCACCGCCGTCTCCACCGACTTGTATGCCGTGATCATGATAAACGGCGTTTGCGGCATGCTTTCCCGGCATTCCTTCAGCACCTCGAATCCGCCCACCTTCTCCATCTTCATATCGCAGATCACCATCTCGGGGGCCACCGTGGTCAGGCTCTCGAGTGCCCGCTGGCCAGAGTTGCAGGGGATCGGATCGTGCCCCCGTTCCCGGCAGATGGTGGAGATAACGTCCACCATCGCGGGCTCGTCATCGATGATCATAATTCTGGCCATAGGGGAGTTTTTCGCAGGTCTGGAGTTTATCGCATAGCTGAGAAAAAGGAAGCAAAAATTTAGCCGAAAATTCGCATTCGCGTAAACAATTCTCAGGGCTGACAGAATATCGTCTCCCATCCCTGATTCGGTCGGCAAAATTGCGACCCTTCGCACCAATGGCAAATCCGGCAAATCACGAAGATTCTTATTTATGACAGAATTTTGCCATTCACCATCTGCCACCCCACCACCCGCCGGTGCCACACGATCTCCTCGCACAGTTCCTTCGCTCCCGCCACGATCGGCAGCGCGATCATATCCGCCCACGCCCTCGGCGCGATTCGGCCCAGCTCCCGCGCCCGTCCCAGCGCCCGCGCCGGATTCACCGTCACCATCTCAATCGCCTCCAGCGGCGAAACCGACGCATGCCGGTCGCACACATTGCGCATCTCATGGAAGAGATTCAGCCAATCCGCGCTCGCCAGGCTGTCCGTCCCCAGCGAGATATTCATCCCCATCGCCCGCAGCCGCTCCATCGCAAAAGGCTGGTGGTTAAAGTACCTGTGGCTCGCCGGGCAATGCACGATGTGCAGCGGCGTCTTCTTCAGCAGCGCGAAATCCCCTTCATCCAATTGGTTCATGTGCGCCACGATCCAGCCCCTCCCGATCAACCGCTGACTCATCATCACCTTCAGCGGCGAGCCCCGCCCGCAATCGCTCATCTCCCGCCCCAGCGACTTCAGGAAGTCATACAGCGGCCCCGATGCCCGCTCAAACATCGCCGTCTCCTCCACCGATTCCGCTAGGTGCGTCGTAACCGGGATCCGCAACTTCCTCGCCCGCGCCCCCGCTGCCCGGTAGAGCGCCGCCGATGTCGTGTACGGCGCATGCGGGCTCAGCCCAAATCCGCCCAGCCACCCCTCCCGCTTGCAAAAAAACGAATCCGCCCCATCCAGCAATTCCTTCGTCAGCTTGCCCTGCCGGATGTCGATCATCTCGTAAAACCACCACGTCCGGATCGGCGGCGCCGGCAGCCGCTCAATCAATTCCGGGAACGACTCGATATTCAGCACCGTCGTCGTCCCCCACTTCCGCAACTCCGCGAATCCCTTCCCGATCGCCGCCAGGTAATCATCGTCCCGCAGCGACCGCTTCAGCGCGTTCAGCCGTTGCACCCATGCCGTGAATCCCCGCGGCGGCTGGATCGCCCGTCGCATCATCGTATAATCCAGGTGGCAGTGCGCATTGATCAGCCCCGGCATCAGCACCTGTTCCCCCAGGTCCGTCACCGGCCCCGCGTAATGCGCCGCGATCTCCCGCGCCTTCCCCACCGCACGGATTCGCGTCCGGTCCACCGCCACCGCGCCGTTCTCGATCGGCGGCCCGCCCGTCATTGGCAGGATCGTGCGCGCGCGGATAATCATGCGGCGCCTTCTTTCACAATTTCACGCGCCCTCGCCACCAGTAGGTTGCAACCCTCCGCGCACAGCAGCGGAATGCGGTCGCCATCCGCATTCGGATCAAACTTCTCCCCCGGCAGCGACGTCACCCGCACACCCGGCGCGATCGGCCACAGAATCGTCTTCAGGCACCCGCCGTCCGATCTGCAAAACTCCCCGATCATCCCATTCGCCCGCTCATCGTCCATCTTCTTCGTCACCGCGTACATTCCCGATTGCCGGTTCAGCGTCTCCCGCAGCGCAGTCACATCCAGCCGCCCCTGCGCGTACGCCAGCCGCGCCGCCAGCATCGCCGGGTAAAATCCATCCAGCGCCGTGTGCAGCTCCTCAATCGACCCCAGCGTCATCCGCCACCCGCGCCGCAGCGTCGGCGCCGTCTTCAATGGCCGATAACTCCCCGCCTCATCATATAGCGCGATCTCCCGCGCCCCCTCCGGTCCCGCATGCAACTCCAGCCCGTCCAAATCCGCATCCAGGTAATGCCGCAACTCATATCGACCGCAGACGATCAATTCCCCCATTCGCGTTTCGCCTGCCGCCAGCCACGCCTCCAATGCCTTGGGGATTCCGAGACTCAAGCAGCGGTGGAAAGCTCGGGGTGTTTGGCGTCAAAAGCCGCGACCTGGTCCAGGATCGCGCCCGCAAAAAGCGGATCCGATCCTATCGCGCTCGAATAATACAATCGCCGCCCGCCTATAATATATGGATTCCGTCGAAACACATCCCCTCCAGCCCCCCCAGCCTGTCGATTGGCGCTCGCCGCCGCCCCTCCCTCCGCTTCAATCCCCAGCAGCACCGGGATATCCTGGTACGAGTGCAGCCCGTCCGAGACAAAAAACGGTACCACAATCACATCCCTCTGCGAAGTCAGCCTCTGCCAATCCGTCACAAACGGATCCTCCTCCATGAACATCCCCAGCACCTCCGCATACTCTCCGCGCGCCTCGATCCGCCCCACCTGCTCCTTCACCGCCAGCCCCGAATTCTCATTCAGCGACGTCCCGTGCCCCACGATCACCAGCGACGCCCTCCCCGCATCCACGTCCGGCGCCACCTCCCGCGCCCGATGCAGCAGCAGGTCCGTCATTCGCGGGTGACTTCCCACCGGCTCGCAATACTTCACCCTCCGCGCCGGCATTCCCGGCCGCGCCGCCAGATGCGTGATCGCCCCCTCCAGCCCCAGCTCCCGCGGAATGATCTTCTGCGTGAAATACCCTTCGCTGATAAAATTCGGCACCACATACACCTCCCCGCTTCCCACCATATCCAGCACCTGCCGGAAGCTAGGCTCCTCCTTCCAGAACGCGCACTCCACCTCCCCAAACACCCCCCGCCGCTCGATCTCCCGCGCATGCGCAAACGTCGGCGTACTCGAGTCCGGGTTCACCGTCGAGCCATGCCCCAGGATCACGAGCGCGCTTTCCTGCTTCTGGAGATCGGGACCCGCAATCGCTTCCATGGTTCAAAGACCATGCAGATTCCCCGCGCGAAGTCGAACCGTTTCAACAGTTCAACCCCTTTGCTCCCTTTGCCCCGCGACGGGCTCGGGGCCTTGAGCTTGTCGAAACGGCTTCCTTCTGTTCAATCTCCCCGCTCCCTTCCTCCGCTCGACGAGACCGCCGCGTACCGGCCCCACCCGCGATCTCTTCAATTAGCAATTTCAGATTAGCCGTCAGACCCTGAGCCTGCCGAAGGGCAATTAGGGCCTGTTAAGGTAAAAGGAGTGCAGTAAAGATCAGGGCGACGTGAAGAAAGGCGATGAACATGACGTCGAGCTTCTCGAAGCGTGAGAATATCCTGCGGAAGCCCTTGAGCCTGCG
>JBEKOV010000055.1:0-21278 GCA_049521415.1 Chthoniobacteraceae bacterium | reverse complement strand
CAGGCCGCCGCCAGAACCTTCGATGACCTCGTCAAGGCAATCGCCCACGCCCTCAACTGCTTCTCAGCCTCCGAATGCCTCCACTTCCTTCATCATGCCCAATATGCTTCAGATTAAATAGATAATGCTCTAATGTTTTCCGATTGGAAGAGGCTCTGCAACCACCTTCGGGGTCGTATCGCGTTTTTGGTGGGATACCGGGGGTATCATTTCGCTGGCGCTCCATTCAACGACTCGCCCACCCGCCGACTACCCCTGATCCCTACCGCCTCCTCGCCCCGGCTACCGCTCTTTGAACCCTTGGGGTTCACGGAGAAGCGTGCCGGGTGCGTGGCCACAGAATTACTTAAACGACGCCAAGCCGTAACGATGCAGTTGGAAAGACGGCAAGAACTGACCACAGAGAACGCAGAGAGCACAAAGAGATACTGCGACCATCATGGAAACGTGAAAACGGATTTCAGCAAATGGTGACTGGAAATCGGCTTAGGCCTTCCCCAATTCTTTGCGTTCCATGCGTTCTCTGTGGTTGAATCAATCTGTCTTCAATTGCATGGATACGGCTAAGTGCTCGTGGGCTTGCGGTCTTCCATCCAGGCGGTGATGACTAATATGGCGGCGGCGAGGCAGATGCAGGAGTCGGCTACGTTGAAGGCGGGCCAGGGGTTGGCGAAGGGGATGTGCAGGTTGAATAATAGGAAGTCTATTACGTGGTGATGGCGGATTCGGTCGGTGACGTTGCCAAGGACGCCGGAGGTGAGGAGGCAGACGGCGATGCGGGTGGTGGTGTGGCGGAAGGCGCCGCGCACGGCAAATATGGCGAGTACAATTAGAGTAACTATGGAGAGGGCGATGAAGAGGCCGTTTTTCTGGCTGAAGGAGCTAAATGCGGCGCCGGTGTTGACCCAGTGGACGAGGGAGAAGAAGCCGGGGATTATGATTCGCTCGGAGTCATAGGGGATGCTGAGGATGACGAGGCGTTTGGTCCATTGGTCGAGGGCGTAGAAGAAGAGGATGGTGACGGCTGCCGCCACTGGACCGAAAGGCGCGCGCGGCTTGTCCATTAGGATTTGCTCTGGCTGGCGAGGATGACGGCTTCGCAACGGTCGCAGAGGGCGGGGTGGGCGGGGCTGCGGCCGACGTGGGCGCGGTGGCGCCAGCAGCGGTCGCAGCGGAGGAATTCGGTGCGGGTGAGTGTCGCGATGGTCTCGGGGCCGGGCTGGAGATGGAGTTCGCTGAGGATGAAGAATTCTTCGAGCTCGGGCTGGATGGGGCGGAGGGACTCGAGCTGGACGGGGTCGGAGATGGTGAGGGTGACGTTTGCCTCGAGGGCGTTGCCGATGAGTTTTTGCTGGCGGGCGGGCTCGATGGCCTGGGCGATGATGGCGCGCAATTTTAACAAGGAGTCGATTTGTTGCTCTGATTTGAGATCGCGAAAAGTATCATTTGATTCTTTAAAAAGTTCCAAATGGATTGAGTCGGTGTGGCCGGCGAATTCCCAGGCTTCGTCGGCGGTGAAGGCGAGGATGGGGGCGAGGAGGCCGCTGACGGCGTTGAATGCCTGGCGCATGACGAACTGGGTGGCGAGGCGGCGGGGGGAATGGGGGGCGTCGCAGTAGAGGCGGTCTTTGGTGATATCGACGTAGAGGGCGGATAGGTCGACGGTGCAGAATTGGTTGAGGACCTGGAAGACTTTGCGGAAATCGAAGGCGGCGTAGGCTTCGCGAGAGGTTTTGATGACGTCCTGGAGGCGGGAGGTGATCCAGCGGTCGATCAATGTGGCGCCGGTGAAGTCGGGCTCGGGGCCGGGGGCTTCGGAATTGGCGAGGAGGATGCGGAGGATGTTGCGGAATTGGCGGTAGGCGTCGGCGAGGAGGGCGAATGATTCCTCGGAGAATGGGACTTCGTTGGTGAACTCGACGCTGGAGGCCCAGAGGCGGACGATGTCGGCGCCGTATTTGCCGACGAAATGGGCGGCGTCCATGGGCTTGGTGTAAGTGTCCTGGGCGGATTTGGAGACTTTTTTGCGGGTGTCTTTGTCGACGACGAAGCCGTGGGTGATGCAGGTTTTGTAGGGGGCGTCGCCGTGGAGGGCGACGCTGGTCAAGAGGGAGGATTGGAACCAGCCGCGGTGCTGGTCGGTGGCCTCGAGGTAGACGTCGGCGCGCTCGATGCCGAGGTGCTTGCGGACGACGGCCTGGTGGGAGACGCCGGAATCGATCCAGACGTCGAGGGTATCGTTGCGGCGAGTTGTGCCGGCTGGGAGGCCGAGTTTGGCGGCCCACCATGGGTCGTCTTTCTCGAACCAGAGGTTTGAGCCGTTTGTCTCGAAGAGGGCGGCTACTTGCCAGATGAGGGCGCTGTCGAGAATGGGCTTGCCGTCGAGGCTGTAGAAGGCGGGGAGGGGGACGCCCCATGAGCGCTGGCGGGAGATGCACCAATCGGGGCGGGACTCGACGGTGCCGTAGATGCGGTTGCGGCCCCATGCGGGGACCCATTGGACGGTGTCGATGGCGGCGAGGGCGCGTGCGCGGATGGCGTCGATGCGGATGAAGAATTGATCGACGGCGCGGAAGACGACGGGGGTCTTCGAGCGCCAGCAATGGGGGTAGGAGTGGCGGTAGATTTGCTCGCCGAGGAGTGCGCCGCGCTGGCGGAGGAGCTCGACGATGTCTTTGTTTGCGTCGAAGACGTAGCGGCCGGCCCAGACGGGGACGCCGGCTTCCTCGGTGAAACGGCCGTGGTCATCGACGGGGGAGAGGAGGGGGAGGCCGTTTTCGATGCCGGCGATGTAATCGTTAGCGCCGTGGCCGGGGGCGATGTGAACGCCGCCGGTGCCGGTATCGAGGGTGACGAAATCTGCGACGATGACTTTTGCGGTGCGGTCGAGGAAGGGATGCCGGGCGAGGGCGCCGGCGAGTTCGGCGCCGGGGAAGGAATGAGTTTGCGGGTCGCCGTCGAGTTTCCACGGAGTGGCCTGGGTGAATGCGGGGACGAGGGCCTGGGCGATGATGAATGTGGCGGTTTCGCCGGCGCCTTCGAGGCGGAATTTTTCGGCGACGTAGCGGTGCCGGGGATGGACGGCGATGCCGACGTTTGCGGGGAGGGTCCAGGGTGTGGTGGTCCAGATGACCATGGCGGCCTTGCCGGCCATGGGGCCGGAGAGGAGGGGGAATTTTACGAAGATGGCGGGGTCTTCGCGGTCGGCGTACTCGACTTCGGCCTCGGCGAGGGCGGTCTGTGCGCCGGTGCTCCAATAGACGGGTTTTTTGCTCTGATAGACGAGGCCGGCGTCGACGAAACCGGCGAAGGCGCGGATGATGTCGGCTTCGTAGGCGGGATCGAGTGTGAGGTATGGGTGGTCCCAATCGCCAAGGACGCCGAGGCGCTTGAATTGGGTGCGCTGGATGGCGATGTATTTGCGTGCGTATTCCTCGGAGCGCTTGCGGACTTCGAGTGGGGAGAGGCCGCGGGATTCTTTGACGACTTTGAATTCGATGGGGAGGCCGTGGCAATCCCAGCCGGGGAGGAATGGGGCGCGGCGTCCGAGCATGGACTGGGATTTGATGACGATGTCTTTGAGGACTTTGTTGAGGGCGGTGCCCATGTGGACGTCGCCATTGGCGAAGGGCGGGCCGTCGTGGAGGACGAAGAGGGGGGCGTCTTTGCGGGCGGCGAGGATGCGGTCGTAGAGGCGGGAGGCTTCCCATTTTGCGAGGCGCTCGGGCTCGCGCTTGACGAGGTCGGCCTTCATGGGGAAGGCGGTCTTGGGAAGGTTGAGGGTGTCTTTGTAGTTCTTTTCGGACATGTGCGGAAGGGAATGGGAAGCTACCAGTGAGAGGGGGGAGCTTGCACTTGGAAAAAGTGGGTGCGGCGGGTGGAACGGTTACGCCCTGATGACGGCGTCACATGGAGGGAATGCAATACCTTCGCGGGCATATAGGCAAAGATTGTGCGTGCCGGCCTTTTTATGTTGTTAATCAGTGGCCCGATTTGGAAGCTACCGTGACGCTGCCGCCGACACCGGCCACGGCCAGTGTTTTAGAGCAGTTTCTGCATTTCTCCGCGAGCGGGACGTGCCTGTGGGCTTCCATGGGCGGCAGTTCCTCCTCAATTTCGGATATCCGGGCCCGCGGATTCATGGCTGTGGCTATGACAGCGCGGTACGCAATTCTTTCGGTGACATAAAGTTCACCTTCAAACCATCCCGAACTTTCTCATACGCAGGGCAATTCAAGGGGCTGACTACGTAATTGTTTCCCTTTTGGTATTGCTCCCGGAATGCCTTCAATCCACGCGTCTCGAATGCTTGAGGGCTCCATTTGCACTCGATAGCGTCCACTGTGTCCCGGCTCCGGGGCACTACAAAGTCAACTTCCCTCTGCTGTTTGTCGCGCCAGAAATGGATCTTTGGCACTCCGGCGCCAATCATTGTGTCCAGTACCAGGTGCTCCCACAATACTCCACAATCCTCCATTCGCAATTGATCCCATCCACGTGCATGGCATACCAGTCCGGTGTCGAATCCGAACACTTTGGGTTGTGCCGTGATTTCGCGCCGCCCCCCTGCCGAGAACGGCCTTACCAAATGAATGACATGCGTAATCTGATAGACCTCCAGCCAATTTGTCACCGTTGGCCTGCTGATCTGACTCTCGGTCGCCAGTTTAGTGATGTCCAACATCCCGCTGCTCTGGCGCAGCAATAATTCCAGCACCCGCAAAAATCCCGCCCGCTTCCCGAGTCGGAACAACTCCTGCACGTCACGCGCAAAGTAGGAATCCACCCATTCCCCATAGAAGTCGGGATCATAAGTTGACGCCAGCAGTGCGGGCGGGAGCCCGCCGCGCAACAGGCGATCCCGAACGCCGGCAATACCAAAGGCCGTCAACTCCTCATGCAACACGGGAACAATCTCGACCACCCGCTTGCGTCCGGTGAGACTGTCGCGAAATTTATGGGTTGCCGCGAGTGTGGAGGAGCCGGTGGCCAGAATCTTCAACTTGGGAAACCCGTCCGCCCCGATTTTCAACAAGCGGCTTGGATCGGGAAGCTGATGGACCTCGTCAAAAACCACAAACTGCTTTTTCACAGACCGATAAAAGCTCTCCGGGTCAGCCAGTCGATCCGCGACGCTTGGAAGATCGCAGTTCAGGAATTCCGAATCGGTCAGGCTCCGTGCCAGTACCGTCTTGCCGACCCGGCGCGGGCCGGACAGCCATACAATGGACGTCCGTTTCCATGCGGCCGCCAGGCGCTCAATCCAAAAGGGACGTTCGATCATGCAGGTGTATTTTACTTAAAGACGTCTATTTGTAAAGTCTGAATACGCGCATCTGATGCCAGACGACATGGCGAGCCACGTCCGTTCGGCCACCGCACACGGCTTGCGAATGGTCATTGCAGGAGAATGAGCAACGAATGCAGGGTTGATGGCTGGGTTGAGTTCACCTTCATAAAACCCGCTTCGACCTTCGATTAGATTAGTTTAAGTTGTTCATGAATAACAACTTAATCTCAAGAGGCAGGATTCGAACCTACAGCCGATCGGCGGCGGGTGGGGAAGAGGGGGGCGCCGGAGGGTTTTACGAGGCCGATCCATTCGACGATGTAGCCGGCGGCGGCGAGGAGGATGCCGATGCTCAAGAAACGGATGCCTTGCGTGAGGACGTAGAGGAGGATGAATGAACCGGCGGCGAGCGTGACCATGCACACGGTGCGGCGGCTTCGCTCGTCCAATTGGGCGGCGACGAATGGGAGGACGGCGACGGCGATTGCGGCGATGAGGACGATCCAGCCGAGGCCGTGGCTCAAGTCACCGCCCGCAACTGTGATTGTGAAATTACCGGAGTCGGAGTTCTGGCCGCCGTTGGGAGTCTGGAAGTTCCAATTGCCGGGCATGCCGGGCATCTGTGGCATTTGCGGGGCGACTTGATTCATCATGCCGGAGAATTGCTGCGTCATCCGGTTCAGCTCTTCGCCGGGATTGATTTTGAACCATGGGAGGAAGAAGCCGATGAGGACGAGGACGGCGCCGATCATGACGATGCGCTGCCGGGAGGATATGACGAGGGGATGGGTTTCGGGGGATTTTACGGTCGAGCCGAGGGCGTTGAGTAATTCGGCGCTTTCTTCGGCGGTGATTTTGCCGGCGTCGAGCATGGAGAGGACTTTTTCGCGCTCGGCGGTGAGATTTTCCGTGGGTACGGCTGAGGGCTGTTCCGGGGCGGCCCTGGTGAGCGTGGTGATGAGGGGATATGCGGCGAGAGCCCCGACGGTGAGGAGCAGGATGCCTGCGAATGAATAGTCGAGTGCTTTTGCGGCGCAGAGCGAGACGCATAGAGCCAGAGCCAGATTGGTGGGCGTGAGCCATGCGCGGAACCCGACCGCGCCAGGCGTCTTTTCCGCTTCGGTTAATTTTCCGCCAATCCAACCGAGGTAGAGTTTCGCCGCGAAGGGAATGCCTGTGAGCGCGAGCAGGCCGGCGCAGATGACGGCCGTATCGTCATCATCGTAGAACCTGCCGACGTAGAGGGCGGCGCCAATCGCGGAGGCCATGGTCGCCACGGCCAACAGGTAAGCGGCCTCCCGTTTGAGCCCGAGGCGACTGCGATAATACCATACCGGCAGCAATACGACGGCAATGAGCAGGAATAGTATTACCCATATCATGGGGATGAAAAAATGGGGATGGAAGAAGGGCTGGGGGGCTTGATTCATGATGATTGTTCCTTGAGGAGCTGGCTGGCTTCGGGGACTGAAATTTCGCCGCGCTCGAGTTGCTCGAGGATCTCGCGCTTGCCGCGGGCGGGAAGCTGGTTGCCCAGGAGTTCGTTGACGAGATCGAGGCGCTTGCAGACGGTGGGGTAGGAGATGCCGAGTTCCTTTTCGACGTCGCGGATTTTTCCCTGACAGCGCAAAAAGGTCATGACGAAATCCTGAAGGTCAGGGGGCAGGCGGAAGAAACGGGGAACCGAGAGGACGGATTCGATCTGGGTATCGCAATTGGCGCAACTGAGGCGTGAGATGGAGAGCTGGCCGGAGCAAAAGGGGCAGCGTGTGACGAGCTTCTTTTCCGAAGGTTGGCTCTTTTTCATTCACTTTTCCGATGTTTTATTAAGTAAATTGATTAGTCAATTAAATATTTCAATGTTTAATGAATTCCTCGGGAGAGATTGCGACGTCTGGCGCGGCTCTCAGGATTCCGCGATCGAGTGTGACCAGCTTTACCCTCAGCACGATGGCGAGGGCGACGAATTCCGCATCGTAAGCGGAGAGCTTTTTGGTGTGAGCGAGATTGAGAATCGCGCCGGGGTGAACTTCGAAATCGGAAGGGGAAATGACCTCCTCGGCTTTGCCAAACAGAGCCATTGCGTGGTCGAGGGGCAGTCCCAACTGCCGAACCCGGGTCGCCAATACGTTCTTGAATTCGTACCGCCAGAGGTCCGGCGCGGTCCACTCCGGGTCGGATTTCAGTACGTTCTCGGCGGCGTCAGTTGCGGGCGTGGAAAGGAGGAGGGACGCGATGAGGCTGGTATCGGCGACGATCACGGGCGGCCCTGGCGCCTGGCGTTGCCGATCCAGGCGAGGTCCACGGGTTGCAGGGGTACGCGGGAGCGGAGGGTGCGAATGCCGGCGAGCATGGTGTCGGGATCGCGCGGGCCGCGGCCGAGGGCGGAATCGAGGCAGAGGATGGCCTCCTGGTTGAGGGAGCGTTTGTGAAGCCTGGCGCGGCGTTTGAGGGCGGCGTGGAGTTCCGCGGGGACATTCTTGAGAGTAATCGTCATGATGGAACCATAATGGATGCGAAATGGATGTCAAAGGTTTCAAGGCTCGGTTCCAAGGCTGTTGAGCCATTGATGAATTTCCCCCTTGCATCCCCTCCCCGGCCGTGGCATGGTCCCGTCCCTTTTTCCACAATTTCCCAATGTCCTACGCAATCATCAAAACGGGCGGCAAACAGTACCGCGTGGCCACAGGCGACGTGATCGAAGTCGAGAAGCTCGACGTCGAGGCGGGCGCGGAGACGACTTTTTCCGAGGTGCTGTTCCTGTCGGATGGCGACTCGTTCAAGACCGGGGCGGATGTGAAGGGGGCGTCGGTGGTGGCGGAGGTGATCGGGCAGAAGAAGGCGCCGAAGGTGATCGCGTTCAAGTATCGGCGGCGGAAGGGTTATCACCGGACGGTGGGGCATCGCCGGAAGCTGACGGAAGTGCGGATCAAGAGCATCACGGTCTAGAACACCAAACTACTTCGAAATATGGCTCACAAAAAAGGTCAGGGCAGCGTAAAGAACGGGCGCGACAGCGTCAGCAAACGGCTGGGGGTGAAAAAATTTGGCAGCGAGGTGGTGGTCGCGGGGAATATCATCATCCGGCAGCGGGGGACGAAGTTTCTGCCGGGGCGGAATGTGGGGCTGGGGCGGGATTATACGATTTTTGCGCTGGTGGATGGGCGGGTGAAGTTCGATCGCGGCGGACGGCGGGTGAATGTGGAGCCGATGGCGAGCGCGAGCTGAGAAATTTGCAATTCCCACGAGAGAGAGCGTCCCGGCAACGGGGCGCTTTTTTTGTGGTGGCCGCGGTATCCTTGGAGAAAGGACATAAAGGACGAAAAGGACATAAACGACGGCTATATAAAAAGTTGAACCGCAATATGGTCACAAAGTGTGACCGTGCCCAAATTTCGATTTTTGGATTTTCACGATTGGTTCAAGTGTAGCCTGAGGACACCGCCCTTATGCCTCTTCTTAATGTCGTTCTTTACCAGCCGGAGATTCCTTCTAATACGGGGAATATTGCGAGGACGTGTCTTGCGACGGGGGCGCGGCTGCATCTGATCAAGCCGCTGGGGTTCAGTATCGATGACCGGCAATTGAAGCGGGCGGGGCTGGATTACTGGGATGAGGTGGATGTGCGGATCTGGGAGAACGTGGATGAACTCTTCGCGGCGACGCGGGAGGAAGCCGAGCGGCGGTTTTTTTTCACGACGAAGACGCGGCGGGCTTATTACGAGGCGAAATTCAAGGCGGGCGACTGGCTGTTTTTCGGGCGGGAGACGAAGGGGCTGCCGGAGAGTCTGCTGGAGGCGAATGCGGAGAATTGCGTGACGATCCCGATGGAAAGCGGGGCGCGGAGCTTGAATCTGTCGGTGGCGGCGGGGATCGCGATCTACGAGGCGCGGAGGCAATTCGCGGCGGAAGCGGCTGGTTAAACTGGTTAATCGCGCGGGTTGGCTGCAAACTTTCGCGAGACCGATGTTTCTGACTGCTTCGAACCTGTATCGTTCCTTTCGCCTCGGCGCGCAAAAAATCGAGGTGCTGCGGGGCATTTCGCTGGAGGTGGAGCGGGGAGAATGTGTGTTCCTTTGCGGCGCGTCGGGAGCGGGGAAGACGACTTTGCTGTATACGCTGGCGGGGCTGGAGCGACCGGAGAGCGGGACTGTGTTCCTGGATGGGCAGCAGCTTTATAAAGGGGGCGAGAACGCCCAGGCGCGGATTCGGAACGAGCGGATCGGGTTTGTTTTCCAAGGATATTTCCTGCTGCCGGAGTTGACGGCGCTGGAGAATGCGATGCTGCCGGCGATGATCGGCAAGGGCCCGGACGCGAGAGCGGCGGAGGCTGCGCTGGAGCGGGTGGGGCTGGGGGAGCGGCTGCGGCATTTGCCGGCGGAATTGTCGGGAGGGGAGCAGCAGCGGGTGGCAATCGCGCGGGCGTTGATAAACAAGCCGGGGATTATCTTCGCGGATGAGCCGACGGGGAATCTGGACTCAAAGACGGGCGGGGCGATCATGGACCTGCTGTTTGAGATCGTGCGCGAGGAGAAGACGACGCTGGTGGTGGTGACGCATGACCCGGCGCTCTCGACGCGCGGGGATCGGCGGCTGGAGATCCGCGACGGGGTGCTGAGCTTGTAGGGGAGGTTCAAGAAAAACTGTAGTCATGTTTTGTGGAGCAAGGACATAAAGGACGAAAAGGACAGAAAGGACGGGCGGGAGCGACAAAGGCAGTAGAAATGCCGCGGCGGTGAATTGACCGGCGGGCGATTCGCCGATACTCCGTTTCCGGATGCAGCTCTTCGATGTCTCGACGGCCCCGGCGATCGAAGCCTCGCGCGCGGAACTGCCCAATAGGGTGCTGTATTCCATTGCGGCGCGGCTGGGGGGGAGCGGGCTGGATACGGATGCGTACGAGACGGTGCGTGGGATTTATGAGGCGGGGGTCCTGGGGCGGGCGATTGTCTATGGCAATTGCCAGCGGACGGTCCCGGGGTCGCGCGTGAAGTCGCTGCGGTGGCATCCGGTGCGGCTGCTGTCGATGCTGGAGCGGCCTTATTATTATGGAGCGAAGAAGCATTATCTGGATGGGATCGCGCGGTCGGAAATCCGGACGGTGCGGTATGACGGATTCCATGGATGGTCGGGGGAATGTGTGCGGACGCTGCGCGAGGCGCGGCGGATGGGGATTCCCTCGCTGCTGGAAATCCCGACGTGGCACCGGAACAAGGGGAAACAAAAGCCGGCGATGACGAAGAGTGAGCGGGAACGCGCGGGCGCGCGGTGGCCGCAAAGCTGGCTGAACAGGCTGCTGGTGACGCGGCAGCAGGTGATGGAGGAGTATGAGCTGGCGACGTTGATCCTGGTGCTCTCGAATTGCGCGGCGGATACGTTTCGCGCGGCGGGGATGGCGGAGGAGAAGCTGTTTTATCTGCCGCGCGGGGTGGATACGGCGCGGTTCACGCCGGCGGAGGGGCCGCCGGAGAAGTTTCGGGCGATTTTCCTGGGGGCGCTGAAGAAGCGCAAGGGGGTCCACACGCTGCTGGAGGCATGGCACCGGCTTGCGCTGAAGGACGCGGAGTTGGTGCTGGTGGGCCATGCGCATCCTGAGATCCAGGAGGATTTGAAACGGTTTGCGGATCCATCCGTACGGCTCTCGGGATTTGAGGCGCACCCGGAGAATTTGCTGCGCACGGCGACGGTGCACATTTTCCCATCGACTTGCGAGGGGAGCGCGAAGGTGACTTTTGAGGCGGCGGCGGCGGGGCTGCCGCAAATTACGACTTATGAGTCAGGGGATGCGGTTGTGGATGGGGAGACTGGGTGCGTGATCCCGTGCGAGAATGTGGATGCGCTGGCGGGGGCTATCGAGCGGCTGTATGCGTCGCCGGAATTGCGCGCGCGGATGGGAGCGGCGGCGCGGGCGCGAATGGCGGCGCTGTTTACGTGGGATCATTTCCGGCTGCGGCTGCTCGAGGCGTACCGGGTGGCGCGGGAGCGGAGTTAGGGCCTTAGTTTACCTCGGCGATGCGGTAGCCGAAGCCGCGGACGGTCTCGATGCAGTCGGATGCTCGGCCGAGTTTCTCGCGGAGGCGGCGGACGTGGATATCGACGGTGCGGGACTGGATGGCGACGTCGTAGCCCCAGACTTCGTTGAGAAGGACGTCGCGGGTCTGGACGCGGCCGGAACGCTCCATGAGGAGGGAGAGGAGCTTGAATTCCGTGGCGGTGAGGAGGACGGCCTTGCCCTTGACGGTGACTGAATGGCGGAGGCGGTCGAGGACAAGGTCGCCGGCGCGAAGGGTGTCGACGGGCTCGTCGCTGCCCTGGGAGCGGCGGATCTGGGACTTGACGCGGAGGACGAGTTCGCGAGGGCTGAAGGGCTTGGTGACGTAATCGTCGGCGCCCAACTCGAGGCCGACGACGCGATCGATCTCCTGGGCCTTGGCGGTGAGCATGATGATGGGGATGTGGCGGGTGCGCGCGTCGCCCTTGAGCATGCGGCAGAGTTCGAGGCCGGACATCTCCGGGAGCATGACGTCCAGGACGATGAGCGAGGGGCGCTGGTCGAGGGCTTTCTCGAGCGCCTCGGACCCACCCTGGGCTTCCATGATTTTGAAGCCAGCCACCTTGAGGCTGCTGCCAACTAATTTGAGTACGTCTTCCTCGTCGTCGGCGATGAGGACGGAATGGTTCATTATCAAAGCGGCGGAGACTTTGGTGCCCCGGTCCAGACGGGTCAAAAGTGGAATTGTAACGATTCTGTAACGCCTTGATTTACGCGCGCCGGCGTGGGAAAAGTGCGGCGAATTGCGCAAACGGCGGGGTGAGTTGGGCCGTTTTTGCCTGCCGGCGGAGGCCAGTCCGAGGCTTTGCAGGGGCCTAGCCGAGGCAATGCTTGACCGCCCTCAATGTGGCGCGGTCCCGAGCATGGAGCCGGTAGGAGGCCTTGAGAATTTCGTTCACTGCCCTGGCGGTTCCCTTCTTGCGCGAAAAACCGGCGCGGGCCCTCTCTGGTGTCCATCCACTGCGTTTCATGTGCTTTGAGTTTTGATCTTTCGTGCGTCTATTCGGCGACCCGCCGGTAACGATTGTGTAAATCGTTGAAAACCGGAGAGAGCATTCTCGATGCCGCGCAAGGCGTTCTCCATAATCTCCCTATGAAGACATCCCTATTCGCCCTTTTATTCATGGAAATTGCCGGCGCGGGTCTGGAGACGGCGGTGGCGGGCTCGAAGGGAGTGGCGCTGCTGCAGGGCTGGTCGCACAACGGGGAATCTCGCGCCGCGAGGAAATCGGTTGTCTTCTTCGACGGAAAGACGGCGGCGGCGCTGACGCAGGGGCTGTGGAGCAAGGTGGGGACGACCGAGTACTTTGATGAAGGAAACCGGGGGCCCGCGCCGGAGACTACCGCCGAGTTACAGTAAGTTGGAGGAAGCGGCGGGGGTAATGGCATCGCCTTTGAGATTGCAGGCTGGTCCATTCTCACTAGCCTCGCTCGCACCTCTTCATGTCAGCATTCCTGGCCCTGGACGTCGGCTCCTCCTCAGTCATCGCCGGCATCTTGCGCGGAAAGAAAGCCGTGCTCGAAGCTCCGCGCGTGTTCTTCAAAACCCGATACCAAGCCGGACGGGTCGAGGTGGACGCGAGCGAAATGCTGGACGCGGTGAAGCGGGCCATCGCCGGCCTGGGTGGGCAGGCGGTGAAGGCGGATGCCATCGCGCTGGCGGTGATGTCGCCGGCGTGGGTCGTCATGGACCGCAAGGGACGGGCGCTGACCCCGATCGTGACGCACCAGGATCGCCGCAGCATTGCGGTGGCCGCGGAGATCGAAAAGCGCATCGGGAAGAAGCGGCACCTCGGGATTGTTGGCTCGCGGCCTTTCCCCGGGGGCATCAGCTCGACGACGTGGACGTGGTACAAGCGTCATGAGCCGGCGCGGCTGAAGGGGGCGGATCTGATCGGACATCTGAATACTTTCCTCCACAGGCAGATGACCGGGGCGCGCGTGATCGATCCCTCCAATGCGTCGTTCACGGGGCTTTACCGGACCATCGGGCTGGATGGCTGGAGCGACGAATTATGCTCCGAACTGGGCGTCGGTCTCTCGCTGCTGCCGGAAGTGCTGGAGGCGAATCGGATCGCCGGGGCAGTCACGGCCGAGGCCGCGGCGCAGTTCGGGCTGCGGGCGGGGACGCCGATGATGACGGGGATCATGGATGGGAGCGCCGGGATGCTCGCGGCGGGAGCGCGGCACGGGCAACTCTTTAACGTGTGCGGGTCCACGGATGTGCTGGCGCTTTGCACGGAGAAACCGCGTCCGCAGGAAAAGCTGCTGACGCGGGCGCTGGGGATCGGGCGGAAATGGCTTGCGGTGAGTACGCTGGCGGCGGTCGCCTCGGCGATTTATTGGGCGCGGGATCAATTTTTCTCGGAGTGGCCGATTGACCGTTTCCAGGCGGAGTTGTTTCGGCTCGCGCGGAAGGGGCCGAAGGCGGCCGGGGGGGTGGTGTTCGATCCTTACATGGCCGGGGAGCGCACGAGCATCGAGCAGCGGAGCGCGGCGTTCACGAACATCACGCTTGCGACGACGCGCGAGAACCTGCTCTCGGCGATCCTGGAGGGGCTGATCAAGGCGAGCGCGGAGCGGTTTCCGTTGCTCGAGGCGACGGGGACGCGGCTGCTTGCCGATGTGGTCGTTTCCGGCGGCTCGGATCGGCTCGACAAGCTCATGCACCGGGACTGGCCGGGGGATTGGAAATTCCGCGCGGTGACGGATGCGACGATGCGCGGGCTGGGGACGATGGAGCCGGTGGCGAGGGATTAGGGTTTGGCGGTCGTAATCGACATGAGCACAAGGCGCTCGTTGCTCAAGTAATCGGGATCGGGCTCGGCGCCGATATCGACCTGGACTATCTTACCTTTGTAAGATTGGACCGTATCGGCAAGGGAATCGGGCACCAAGAATCCTACCCCGATGATGGGAGTTTGGTGGTTCCGCGGATTCTCCCGCGGGGTGATGTATCGGACGCCCCAGTTCCCATTTGTATCCTGCATCATTGTACCGGTATCGTGTATCACGGCGGCGTGGGAGGCCGTCATCAAGCGCAATGGATAATAGACCGGTCCCAACATTCGCGATACCAGCCGGTGGTGATTGGCGACCGACCGCGCGAGAAAGTAGAACCCGACATAGGCCACTATGAAGAGCAGAACGCCCAGGAGGATTTTCTTCATAATACAGCCGATGCTTGATCGGCGATGTGGATACAATCGGCTCTGACTTCCGCTGTAAAGCGGATATGCCGGTTGCCGCAAACTTACCAGCCAAACAAGAACGTCAGGCGGCGGGGGGCTCGGCTTCCCTGGCCTGAATGGGCTCGACGGCTTTTTCGCCCAAGAGGTCGGCGGCGGAACCGGGGCGCTGGGCGCCCATGTGGCGGATATCCTCGGCGGCGATGGCGAATACGACGTCCTCTGCCATGTTCTTGACGTGATCGCCGGCGCGCTCGAGGTGGCGGGCGATGAAGACCAGATCGAGGTACTCGGTGATGCGCTCGGGGAACTTGGTCATCTGCGCGGTGAGCGTCTCCGTGATCTCGTGGTTCATGGCGTCGAGCTTTTTGTCGCGAGCGGGAATGCCGATGGCGAGGTCGATGCTGGATTCCGTGTAGGCGCGAAGGACGTCGCTGAGCATGGTGGTGACCTCGCGATAAATGGGCTCGAGAAAATTGACCTCGGTGAGAAGCGGGGTGCGATTGAGCTTGCGGGCCTTGCGGGCGATGTTGACGGCCTGGTCGGCGATGCGCTCGAGGTTGCCGCTGAGTTTCATGGCGGCGACGACGTGGCGCAGATCGCTGGCGACGGGCTGGAAGCGGCGGAGGAGGTCGATGCCGTTTTTATCGACCTGCTTCTCCAACTGGTCGATCTCCTCGTCATCGGCGATGGTGACGTTGCAGAGGTCCTCGTCGCGATTGAGGAGGCAGCCGAGGGAATTGCGGAGGTTGCGTTCGCAAAGGCTGGCCATCATGAGCAGATCATTCTGCAAGGCGGAGATCGCCGCATCGTAAGTGCCCAGGATGTGTCTGGAAGTGTCCGCCATAAGCCACCGAATCAGCCGAATCTACCACTGATATAGTCTTCCGTCTGCTTCTCGCGCGGACGGGTGAAAAGTTTCTCCGTGTCGTTGTACTCGATGAGCCTGCCGAGATAGAAGAAGGCGGTCTTGTCCGAGACGCGGCTGGCCTGCTGCATGTTGTGGGTGACGATGACGATGGTGTAATCGCGACTCAACTGGTGGATCAATTCCTCGACTTTCATGGTCGCGATCGGATCGAGCGCGGAGGCGGGTTCGTCCATGAGGAGGACCTCGGGCTGGGTGGCGATGGCGCGGGCGATGCAGAGGCGCTGCTGCTGGCCGCCGGAGAGGCTGACGCCGGGCTTGGCGAGGTCGTCCTTGACCTCGTCCCAAAGGGCGGCCATGCGGAGGGATTGTTCCATGCGCTCGCGCAAGAAGGCGCGGTTGCCGATGCCGTTGAGCCGGAGGCCGACGGTGACGTTTTCCGCGATGGACATGGTGGGGAACGGATTCGACTTCTGGAAGACCATGCCGATGCGGCGGCGGACGACGGCGGGATCGATCCGCGGGGCGTAGAGATCCTGGCCGAAGAAGCGGATCAAACCGGCGATGCGGGACTTGGGAACCAGTTCGTGCATGCGGTTGAGGCAGCGGAGGAAAGTCGATTTGCCGCAGCCGCTGGGGCCGATGACGGCGGTGATGGTGCGCTCCGGGATATTGAGGGTGCAATCCTGGACGGCGTGTTTTTGGCCGTACCAGACATTGAGGCCGGCGACCTCGAAGGCATTGCGCAGGGCGGGCGGGGGCGGAGCGTCGGGCTTCAGCGGGAACGCCGTGGCCGTAGTGGATTCGATGTCCTGGATGCGCTCCATGGCGTCAGACTCTTACAGGTTTTCCGCGAGTAAGGAAACGAACGGTTACGTTGAGGGTGAAAATAAATCCGACCAGGACCAGGGCACCCGCCCATGCCTGCCGGTGCCAATTCGCGTAGGCGGAGTTGGCGTATTGGAAAATTTGCAGCGGGAGCGCGGCGATCGGTTTTGCGAGGTTGTTGTTCCAAAAGTTGTTACCCAGGGCGGTGAAGAGGAGCGGCGCCGTCTCGCCGGCGACGCGGGCGAGAGCCAGAAGGATGCCGGTCAGGATGCCGCGGACAGCGGACTTCATGACAATGTGGACGGTCGTTTTCCAACGGGCGATGCCGAGCGCGAGGGCGGCCTCGCGATAACCATGCGGGACGAGCACCAGGACTTCCTCCGTGGTGCGCATGACGAGGGGGATCATGAGGCAGGCGAGGGCGAGGCCGCCCGAGTAGGCGGAGAAGCCTCTCGGGATAATCACATGACCGGCGATCACGATGCCGTGCATGACCACGAGGCCATTGATGACGATGCCCCAGATGATCGAGGGGACGCCGTTCAGGATGTCGCAGAGGAAACGGACGGTCCAATTGACGCGCGGGGAACCGAACTCCGAAAGGTACACGCCGCCGAGGACGCCGGTCGGCACGCCGATGAGGCAGGCGAGGCCGAGCAATACGAGGGTCCCGACGATGGCATTGGCCATGCCGCCGCCCGGCTCGCCCGGGCCGGCGGGGAGATGGGTGAAGAAATCGAGGTTGAGCGAACTGGCGCCCATCCGCACGAGGTGAATGAATACCAGGGCCAGCGGCGCGACGACGAGGCAGGCGCAGAGCAACATGATCCCCGAGATGCACCTGCTGAGCGCCTTGCGCATGCTGTGATTGGTCGCGCTGGCGATCATTGTTTCACGGTCGCTCCGGCAAAGGTCTTGAGGATCACCTGCGCGAGGAGGTTCACGAGGATGGTGACAAAGAAAAGGACCAGACCGATTTCGAAGAGCGATTGGACGCAAAGGTCGCTGGCTTCGGAAAACTCATTGGCGATGACGCTGGCGAGCGTGTAGCCCGGCGCGAAGAGTGAGGCAGATATCTGCGGCGTGTTGCCGATCACCATCGTGACGGCCATTGTCTCGCCGAGAGCGCGCCCGAGGCCGAGGATGATCGCGCCGAAAATCCCGCGCTTCGCATAGGTGAGCACCGCGATGCGGGTGACCTCCCAGCGTGTCGCGCCGAGGGCGTACGCAGCCTCGCGCTGCAAATCGGGCACCGAGACCAGTACCTCGCGCGAGACCGATGTGATGATCGGGATAATCATGATCGCGATGATCATTCCGCCGGCCAGCATGCAGGGGCCATTCGCCGACCCCTGGAACAGCGGGCACCATCCCAGGTAATGCCGGAGGAAGGGGAGGGCATTGACCCGCAACCAGGGCACCATCACAAAAACGCCCCAGAGGCCGAGGATGACGCTGGGGATTGCGGCGAGCATCTCGATGAGCGTGATGATGGGCTGCCGGAGCCAGAGGGGTGCAAGTTCCGTGAGGTAGATGGCCGTGGCGACGCTCAAGGGGACCGCGATGACCAGGGCCAGGGCGGATGAAACCAGCGTCCCGTAAATGAAAGGCAACGCTCCGTAAATGTCATTGCCCGGGTCCCAATCCGAGCTGACCAGGAATCGAAGTCCAAAGGTCCGGATGGAGCCTTTTGCGCCGCTCCAAAGCTGCCACCCGACGACGCAGATGAGCAGCACGACCGTCATGGCCATGAGGAGGGTGAACGCGCTAAAGAGCCGGTCGCCGAGGCGCGAAGCGGGCTTCATCCGCGACACCGCCTCTTTGCCCCGCTGGAACGTGGGTGCCGTGCTGGTCATCGCAAAATTCTCCCGGCGCGGAATCGTCAGCCGCCCACCTGAATCTCCGAAATCAGCTTGAGGACACGGTCCCGAAGCGCCTGGGGCAGCGGCGCGTAATTCATTTCACCGGCCATATCTTCCCCCTTTGTAAGCGCCCATTTGAGGAATTCCACCATTTTTCCGCCTTTCTCGGGATCCGTTTGCTTTTGATAGACCAGGAGCCATGTCGCGCCCGAGATGGGGTAGGCTTGCGGGCCGGAAGCGTTTGTCATGGAGAAGCGGAAATCGTCCGGGATGACGGCCGAGGCGAGGGTGGCGGTGACCGACGCGGACGAGGGGCTTATGTAATTGCCCGCGGCGTTCTTGACCTCGGCGACGGGCATCTTGTTCTGGATGGCGTAGATCAACTCCACGTAGCCGAAGGTGCCGGGGGTCTGCTGAATCTGACCGGAGACGCCTTCGTTGCCCTTCGCGCCGAGGCCGGTGGGCCATCTGACGGCGGTGTTCGAGCCGACTTTGGATTTCCATTCCGGGCTGATCTTGGCGAGGTAATCGGTGAAGATGTAGGTGGTGCCGCTGCCATCCGAGCGATGGACGACGATGATATCGGAGTCCGGGAGGGTGACGCCGGGATTCTGGGCGGCGATGGCGGGATCGTTCCATTTGGTGATATTGCCGAGGAAGACGTTCGCGATGGTGGGGCCGTCGAGCTTGAGCGCCGGATTGCCCGGAACGTTGTAGGTGATCGCGACGGCGCCGGCGACGGTGGGGATGTGAAGAATCCTGCCCGGCGCCCTGGCGAGATTCCTGTCGCTCATGGGGCCGTCGGAGGCGCCGAAATCGACGGTCTCGGCGATGATCTGCGTCTGACCGCCGCCCGAACCGATGGATTGGTAATTGAAACGAACTGAGGGATCGACCTTGGCGTATTCGTCGAACCACTTGGAGTAAATCGGGTAGGGAAAGGTGGCGCCGGCGCCGGTCATGGTTAATTGGGCGGATGCGCGGCCCCCCGCCAGAAGAAGGGTGCCGGCGAAGAGGGAGGTCAGGAGTTTGGAAAGCGACATAAACGGATGGGATGCTGTGCAGCGGCGAATTAAGGGTCAAAAGTGCAAATGTTACGTTTCCATGACGAAGCCGCGACAAGGGAAAAAAGCGATTGTTTCAGGAATATGTCGGGGGAATGGCGGAGTTATTTCGAACTCTTCGCAAGTTATTCACCGCTGTAGACAGGGCGCCGCGGGTGCTATTTCGCAGTGGCGGCCATGGCGGAATCGGGCGCCGGATGCCACCCGAAGAGGCGTCTTTCCCTGATGACACGGGCGACTTCCGCGGGAACCATGGCTTCCCAGGAATCGTCGCCGAGACGGATCTTCTCGAGGACGTCCTTGGCCATGATGGACAGATATTCTTCGTGGATTTGCCGCAATCCCTCGATGAATTTGTTCTCACAGAGGTAGGCATAGAGGTGGGTGAGGTGCGGGGCGACCTGCAAATTGGCCACGGTGACGATGCTGGCGGCGGCGGGATCGCGCCAGGGCAAGACGTAGAACTTGAGGTCGTTTTTGAACATGCGTCCGAAGGACTCGAGGATGCCGCCTTCCAGGTCGGCGTAATATTTCTCCTCGAAGATGTCCCTGAGGGTGGGAACGCCCATGACGATGCCGATCTTCTTCTTGGTGTAGCGGAAGAGATAGGAGGCGAGGCGGTGGAACTCGCCGTAATTGGAAATGAGGACGTTGAGGCCCAGGGCGGCGAGGGTATCGACGCGATCGAGAAAATCGATGTGATCGATCTCGCCCGAGGTGCTGAGGTTCTTGAGGGTCATCTCCATGAGGACGACAATTTCTTCTCCCGCAACCTCGGGCTCGCGCTTGAAGACGTCCTCGGAAGCCTGGATCATGTCCATGGTCAAATGAGTCACGGGCCGGAAGCTGCCGCGTCCGACGAGGATCGGTTTTTTGTAGAGGACCTCGGCCGCCTGGACGACCTCGCCATCGGCGGTGAACATGGCGGCGCTGGTGAGGCCGTGCTGGACCAGTTGCAGGGCCATGAGGCGGTTGTCCACCTGCTGGAAGCTGGGACCGGAGAATTTGATCATGTCCACCTCGACGCGCTCGGGGGTGAGGTTATCCAGCAGGGAGGTGATGAGCTGGCTGCCGCGGGCATGGAGATAAAGGGCGGCGTAGATGAGATTGATGCCGACGATGCCGAGCGCTTCCTGCTGCTGGAGGTTTTCCTTATCGAGCATGCGGACGTGGATCATGATCTGCGACGGCTCGGCACGGGGCTGGGTCTGAAAGCGCATGCCCATCCAGCCGTGGGATTCGCCGGGCTTGAACTGGCCGTGGGCGGCGACGGTATCGGCAAAGACGAAAAAGCGGGTCGATTCGCCACGCTTGGCGTCGAGGCGCTCGCGCATGAGGTTGAACTCGTACTCGAGCATGGTCTGGAGGCGGCGGCGGCTGACGTAGCGGTCGGTGTGGCCGTAGATGGCGTCGCTGACGATCATATCGTAAGCGGAGATGCTCTTTGCGATGGTGCCCGAGGCGCCGCCTACGCGGAAGAACCAGCGCGCAACCTCCTGGCCTGCACCGATTTCCGCAAATGTGCCATATTTGGCAGGATCGAGGTTGATCTGGAGGGCCTTTTGGTGGGTATCGATGTTTTCAGTTTCCATTCCGGCAGTGGTTTTGAGGAGGTATGATAGCGAGGGCTGGGAAAATATCGAAGGGAAAGGCGAAAACGGCTCTTTTGGGGGGCGATTTTCCGGCATGGCGAGCTGAAGCGGAGTTTCGCACGTAAGTTGCTACGGTGGAGTGGGTAACGATAAAAATCAGGAAACGGGGCGCGGCGGGCCAGAATCGCGTTGACGCCCCCGGCGTGCCAGACTAGTGTTGGCGTCGCCGCAAGGCCCAAATTTTTCACCGACCAAACCAGGAGAAACGAATGCCAGAAGTCATTGTCCGCAAAGGAGAACCGATTGACCGGGCGCTGAAGCGCCTGAAGAATAAACTCGATTCCGAAGGGATCCTCGAGGAGGTGCGCCGTCTGCGCGCATTTGAGACACCGAACCAAAGGGTGCGCCGGAAGGCGAAGGCGAATGCGAAGCGCGGGAAGATGAAGTTCCGCTTCAATACCGCCGCTTAAACAAACGCCCGGAATTTTTGGACGAAGAGGCCGCGTCGCGAGATGCGGTTTTTTTGTCGCGGGG
>JBEKOV010000054.1:0-34584 GCA_049521415.1 Chthoniobacteraceae bacterium | reverse complement strand
CGCATTCTCCTCATCGCCAAAGAATTGAATGGCCTCTTGGAGAGTCTCCGGGAACTTTATTTCTGCTTTCATGCGAGCAGAATGCACCCTTTATGATCCTGAGTCAAGTATATAATTACCCTCGATAGCGATCTGGCGCTGCTCTATGGCGTAGAGACAAAACAATTCAACAGGGCAGTCCAGCGCAATGCGAGCCGTTTTCCTTTGGAATTTTCCTTTGTGCTTGATCGCAAGGAGCTTAGAGATTTGAAGTGCCAAATTGGCACCTCAAAGGGGCGTGGCGGACGGCGGAAGCTTCCTCGGGTTTTCACGGCTCCGTTCGAGCGGGCGGCGCAGCGGAAGAACTTGCATAAACGCGCATATCCCTGTTACCCTCCGCGCCATGGGTGACAACGTCGTAAACCTTCCAGACTACTTTTCCCAGTGCGACAAGGGAAAATGCGAGAAGCCGTCCGAAAAAAAGGAACAGCGCCAGAAAAAAGCGGATTACTCGGAGATGGTCGAGGTTACCGTCATCTGGTGCGAGCAAGGCAAGGACTGCAAGGGCGCGTGCATGTGCCGCCTCTTCCGGCGAGGCGCGAAGGACAAACACAAGAACGACAAATGGGAGTGGGTGCAGACCAGCAAGCGCAAGCCGACCGTGAAAGACGACGATTACATATACGAGTGCGTTTGTGTAAAGCCCGTCCTCCCTGACGGCTGCAAGCTCTGCGACTGCGACGACGACACGACCTGCGATTTCCCAACCGAGGGGAGGAACCTCGGCGAAAAGGGAACCGAAATCTGGTGCGACGAAGGCTGCCCGAAGAACTGCAAATACGAACTCTTCCGCCTCCCGGACCCGGCGCGAAAAGCCAAGCCGGCCGAAAAAGGCGCCGACAAATGGGAGCACGTCGCCGGCGAGAAAACGAAGGCCACAAAGGAAAAGGGTTTCGTGTACCAGTGCTTCTGCGTGAAGTAGCGGAGAAGTTCTCTGGGTTTCAAATCATCAACACCGCTTTTTGCTTCAACCGGCCCTCCGCGATATCGCGGTAAACCTGGACTCCTTGATCGAGTGGAAACGTCTTCACCGGTTCCTCATTGGTTGGGATCGGATAAGTACCCTTATTCAAACCCGAAGTAAGTTCCCGCAGAATAACCCCCGTCTCCTCGAAACTCAGCTTGAGCGAATCCACGCCAAACAATCGCGATTCATTATGATAGAAATCAATAAGGTCGAAACCTACCCTCCGCTCCGGACCCGAAGTAATCGCAACCTGCCGTCCGCTATGCGCCAGGCTCGCAAGACACTTCTCGAACATCGCCCCGCCCACCAGATCGAACACCACATCCGCGCCACGCCCCCCGGTTGCTTCGCGCACCTTTGCCGGCATATCTTCCGTTTCGAGATTAACCCATTGGGATACCGGCATCGCGCCCGCGGGCGGAATCTTCGCCGCCGAACGCGCCGTGCCAATGACGCTCGCCCCCAATGACGCGGCAATCGAAACCGCCGCCCGCCCAACAGCGCCCGTCGTCCCGGTAATCAACACCGTCTCGCCGGCCCGCACTCCCGCCGCGGAAACAAGCGCCGAGTACGCCGTAACGAACGGCAGCCCCAGCGTCGCCCCGATCTCGAACGAAACACCCTTCGGCAGCGCCGCCGTCGCTACAGCCGGCACGGCAATGAACTCCGCATGGCTCCCATCGCGCCCAAACCCCAGACTCCCCCCCGTCCCAAACACCGGCGCCCCCATCAACTCCACCGGCCCCTGCGTCACCACCCCCGCGAAGTCCCGCCCCGGCGTCCTCGGCACCGTCGTCTCATGCATTTTCCCCAGCACATTCTTGATGTCGCTCGGGTTGATCGCCGCCGCCTTGACCTGCACGAGCAATTCTCCCGCCCCGGGAATCGGCTGCGCGATCTCCACCAGTTTCAGTTCATCCAACGACCCGGTCTTTTCAAAACGAAGCGCGCGCATGACCGCAGCCTAAATGCTCCCCAAAATCCCGGCAAGGGTTGCCTCCACGGGCCCCTTGGCGTAAAAATACTCCGGATGCCGCAAGCCGACCACCATCGCTTCATTTCAGAACCGATCGTCCCCACGTTGCTCGGCGCGCCCACCGTCGTCGGAGAACCCGGCACGCCCATGCGATTCCGCTGGCGCGGCCAAGAGCACGAAATCGCCCGCGTCATCGAAAAATGGAAAACCACCGGCCCCTGTACCCACGGCAGCGGCGAGCGATACGTGAAGCGCCATTGGCTGAAAATCGAAACCACTGGCGGCGCCGAAATGGAAATCTACTTCGAGCGCCATCCCCGTCCGGGCCAGCTCAAAAAGCGCTGGTGGCTCGCGGTCGTCTCCCCGGCGGCGGAGACCGGGCCGGTCTCTGATTTACAGTCGCGCTGACCCGCGCCACCACACCCGCACATTCCAGCGTGGCGTCCCGGGGGAAAACAGGTTAAAAGAGGACGATCCATGCGTATATTGATCATTGAAGACGACGAGAAGATCACCGGGTTCGTGAAAAAGGGATTGCAGGAGGCCGGCTTCGCCGTGGATCAGGCCAGGGACGGACGCAGCGGCCTCCACCTCGCCCTCAATGAGACCTACGACGCCGCCGTCATCGACCTCATGCTCCCGCAGCTCGATGGCCTCTCCGTCATCCAGGAGATGCGCCGCAGCCAGTTGCAGACGCCCGTCATCGTCCTCAGCGCGAAACGCTCCGTCGATGACCGCGTCAAAGGCCTCGAGATCGGCTCCGACGATTACCTCACCAAACCCTTCGCCTTTTCGGAATTGCTCGCGCGCATCCAGGCCCTCATCCGCCGCGCCAGCGACCAGGGCGAGCCCTCCCGCCTCTCCGCCGGCGATTTGACCATGGACCTGCTCAAGCGCCGCGTCGAGCGCGCGGGACAGGAGATCGATTTGCAGCCGCGCGAGTTCGCCCTCCTCGAGTACCTGCTCCGCAATACCGGACGCGTCGTCTCAAAGACGCTCATCATGGAGCATGTCTGGAATTACCACTTCGACCCTCAGACCAATGTCGTCGATGTCCTCGTCTGCCGGCTCCGCAACAAAATCGACAAGGCCTTCGCGAAGCCCCTCATCCACACCATCCGCGGGGTCGGTTACGTCCTCAAGCCGGCCAATGGCTGACCGTCCCTCCCGGCCTGGCCGGCCCCCCTCCAGGCCCGGCCGGCCCGTAAGCCTGCGGCTCGCCGCGTGGTACTGCGGGCTCTTCAGCCTCAGCCTCGCGGTCCTCTTCGGTTTCATGTATTGGACCCTCGACGCCACGCTCAAGAGGTCCGCCGACGAGCTGCTCCACTCGAAGGTCAAGGAATTCGCCGATACCTACAAGAACGCCGGCATCCCGGAGATTCGCAGGGACGCCTCACAGAAGCGCTCGGATGAATTGCTCGTCCGCCTCTCGGACTCGCGCAACCGCACGCTCTTCGCCAGTCTGCCGGACTCGGACAACCTCGGCCCCGCCATGCTCACCGCGCTCGAGGCGCGCCCCACCCTGCCCACCGAAAAACTCTTCACCGTCAGCCTCGGAAAGACAGGCGCGTTCGAGTTTGCCAATACCCGTCTCAAAAACGCAATCCTTCTGCAGATCGGGCGCAATACGGAGCGCAGGCAGGTGCTGCTGGATCACTTTGCCGCCAGCAGTCTCGCCCTCATTTTCCCGATGCTGCTTCTCGCCGTCGGCGGCGGCGCATTGATGGCCAATCGCGTGCTGCGCCCGCTGCAAGGCTTGACGGCAACCGTGCGGAACATCGTCGAGACAGGGAAACTCGACGCGCGCATTTCACCCGAGAACACCGCCGGCGAATTGCGCGACCTGGTCATTTCATTCAACCAGATGCTCGGGAAAATCGAATCCCTCGTCCAGGGGATGCGCGGCGTGCTGGACAACGTCGCGCACGATCTTCGCACCCCCATCACCCGCCTGCGCGGCGTGGCGGAGATGGCGCTCGGCAATCCGGACCTCGCCGCCTCGCAGGAGGCGCTTGCGGATTGCATCGAGGAGAGCGAGCGCGTCGTCACGATGCTCAATACCTTGATGGATATCTCCGAAGTCGAGACCGGTTCGATGAAGCTCACCCTCGCTCCCGTTGACGTGTCAAAGCTGGCGGCCCAATTGACCGAGATTTACTCCCAGGTGGCCGAGGACCGCGGCCTGACGATTTCCCTGGCCGCTCAAGACCGCTGCGAAGCGATTGCCGATGAAAACCGTCTCCGCCAGGCGCTTGGCAATCTGCTCGACAACGCCGTCAAATACACCCCCGCCGGCGGCCGTGTCGAAATCGCGGTAAGTTCCGCCGGCAGGCAGGTTCTCGTCACCGTGCGCGATACGGGCATCGGCATTCCCGCGGAGGATTTGCCGCGGGTATGGGAGCGCCTCTATCGCGGCGACAAGAGCCGCTCCCAGCGCGGCCTCGGCCTGGGCTTGAGTCTCGTACGAGCCATCGCCCGGGCGCATGGAGGCGATTGCCAGGTCAGCAGCCGGCCCGGCGCCGGCGCGGAGTTCACCCTCAGCATCCCGGGCAGGACGCAATCCTGAAACCCAATACCGCAACGCCGAAATTGGCCCACCTGCGGGAACACGCGGCAGATGACTTGCGGAGAATGGGGGAGAATGGTAAGCGTCAATCGTAGCACCACTGGTCAGCGGGGTCATATTCGTCGTATCTGTCATGCCAGGCGCAGTATGACACTTCTGCTCCCCTCAGCCAGAGGCGCCGCAGGTTACGCTTACGACGCTTACGACCCGGTTGCCGACGATGACCAACTGGCAGATCAAGGACATCACCCCGGAAGTGTGGGCCAAATCCTGGCGGCCTGCACTGCGGAAAGCCGCTTGAGCGTCATTGCCAGAGTCATAAACGTCGTACCCCGGATCGGGTACGACACTTATGACGCGCCATTCAATCGTACCCCTGTCAAGTGGCACTACGGTTGACGCTTACGTTCATCGCTGGGAAACAGGAAGCAAAACGTCACGGAAACCGGCCTCGGGCAACCGAGGCTCTGCAACGGCTTGAGCCGGATGAAGGGAAACTTTCATGTCCGGTTCTTAGGGGAGGGAGCGGCAGCAATGCCGCTCCCTTACCCGACAAATTGCTCGGAGACCATGACGGAGGGAACGCTTCTGTCGCTATGTGCTTCCAATGCTATCGTCTGATTGTATCCTCCGTTCAAATTCCTCCCGACGCGATGCTGCCCATTTTTCATGGAATGCCTTCTGCTCAGCAACGGTCCCCACAGTTTCCAGAGTAGCATAATCAAAGATATCGACCAAATCGGCATGAGCCGATCGTCTGTCCATATGTGTAATATAGGCTTTGCGACCTCCCCCCATGTCACGGGACATCCCTGAAGGCCATACGTCCGACCGGCATCCTATGCAAAGCAACTGAAGACCCTGCCCTTCAAGTTCCAGACGCATGTTTATAAATGCGTCAAACAGATCAATCCCGAAAAAATTCGTCGACTCATGTCCGGCTTCTGAGAACACAATCCTATTCGGAGGATTTCCGCCAATCTGCAATTCACACGAAATTATTGTTCCATTCTTTGTACTAATACGAACATGCAGACTTTCCGTTTCTTCCTTCTCCGAAAGGAAGTCCAAATCTTCTTTATTGAACATTTCTTGAAACCATTGGGTCCATTTCGCACGGAATTCATCCTGTTGTGCGACACTTCCCGCTTCAGCCGCCGATGCATGGTCAAAGATATCGACCATCGCTGTTCGCGACGGCACCGAGCCAATTGCGTGGACGAACGCTTTCCGGCCTTCCTGCCATATACCGGACGACCAGACGTTAGGCCGGCATCCGACGCAAAGCAATTGATAGCGATGCTTTTCCAGTTCCAGGCGTAATTTAATGAAGGCGTCAAACAAATCCTCGCCACGGAATTGGATCGTTCCCAAATCCAGTCCCGTGAATTTTATCTGGTCAGGCTGCTCAGTTGATAATTCCAGTTCGCCTTGCCTGACGATTCCGTCCATTCCCTTGACTTCGACGATCTGCCTCTCATTCATGGTTTCCAATTCGGATTGAGGATGGAACGACCAAATCTTGGTACTGTCACAGCTCGAATGTCTTCGGGAAGAATACGAAGGGGAACAGCGAACTCGAAATCATTATAAAAGTCATTGAGAACCCCCAAGTGGGAAACTAGGGGTCAGGCAGCAATTCTTGACAGATTTAGCCATGTCTTGAGGGGTTTGGATAGGGATTTGACGGCCTTGGAACTGCGGCGCAGTTGCTGGCTGACGTTGGCTGCGCTCCGCATCGAAAGGCGCTCTGCCAGCCACGGCAGGTTCACCGTTGTCTGCTGGTGGATGACCCGGGCAATGGCCACTTTGCGAACGTCGCTGCCTTTGAGCCCCTTGAGTTCGCCAGGCCTCAACCCTGCGGCCTCCAGCCCTTCGGCCAGCAGGCGCAGGGCCTCCTGCTCACCGTGCGCCCGGCTCTCAAGGCTGGACCGGTAGTCCCGGTTCCGCTTCTTCTTGAGGATGGCCGCGCCCTTCTCCAGCAGCCGCTCCGCGAATGCCTGGCTGCCCCAATACCAGCCACGGCGCAAGTGGCTCCCCCGGCGGTCCGCTTCGGGATCGGGCATTGGGACCCCGCATCTTGCCGCGGCCTCCTGCCGCGCCTGGCGGTCCAGCCGCTCGACCCATTTGCGGCGTCCCTGGGCCGTATCGGCCAGGCCGAACGCGCGCAACGCTTCCCCGGCGGCCAGCCATTTCGGGCGCCGGCTGGGCGGCAGCGCGCACCCGCCGGCCACGCTGCTCCACGGGTAATCGAGCACGCTCTGGCCGGAGCGCGGTTTCACCAGTCCGGCGCGCACCGGGTTGAGATGGATGTAATCCAGAAGCGTTTCGTAATAATAGCCTCCGCCCTCCACCGGCACCGCCTTGTAGCGGTCGCCGAAGAGCCTGCCCCAGAGTTTGTGGCGGATGTTGAAACGGCGGGTGTAGGTGTTCTGGAGCCACTTCATGCCGGCCACCAGATTCGCCTCCGGCGTCCGGATCAGCAAGTGGTAATGGCTGCCCATGAGCACCCAGGCATGGACGCGCCAGCCGGTCCTCTCACAGGCTTCGGCCAGCGTCTTGAGAAAGAAGCGCCGGTCATCGTCATCGCGAAAGATAAATTCGCGCCGATTGCCGCGAGCCATGACGTGGTAGAGGGCGTTGGGGTATTCGATGCGGATGCTGCGTGGCATGGCCTCGCATCATGACCGGGGCCGCGATTCTGTCAAGAATTGTTGCCTGACCCCTAGTTTCCCGGAGAAATATTACCTGGCGCTAGAACCCGGCTGTACCTTGGGTCTGAAACTGATTCATAGCTTCGTGATCTACAATCCAAAGCCACTCCTCGTGGCCCGCCTCAAGGTACGCAACGATCGACTTATCCCCCCCGATACCACAGGTTATCATGGTGAGAATATGTCCAAGCAGTATCCGAAGAGTCAACATCCGTCGACGTATCATCCGATAAGAATATCTTTAGAAAATCTCTAACTTCTTTTTCGGTCCATGATGTACTGGAGGATTTTTAAATTGCTCGGCAATCGATTTGCCGTTCAAAAAATGGACATCTATCTCATATCCTCCCTTGAAGTATTTAATTTGAGTGGTGCCCGGAAAACGGGCACTGGAAGGTTGTCCGACGCCGTACCGCGTGGCGATTTGGTCCGGGGTTTCGCCGATGCGGGCAAATGCGTGAGCCGAGGTAAACAACGCAACCAGCGACGCTGCAATGATTGGCTTAAGATTTTTCATTTGAGTCGAGGGGCAGACTGCGCGATCAACGACGAAGAGTCAAGACGAACCTCCGACCCACGTCCTCGGCTCAGGAAAATAAGGAAAATAGTAGAGGAAAATAGGGGTCACAGGAAAATAGAAATAGGGTCAGAAAATAGGGGTCAGGCAGCAATTATTGACAAAATAGCCGACTGAAAGACGGAGACAGCTTTTCTACTCACGTCTTCTCTTCGCCTCAATCCCCAGCCATTCCCGCAGTAACCCCGGCCGCGCCTCATAAAACGCCTCGTCTCGCACGCTCGCGCTCGCCCCCGCCCCTTCATAATCGGCGATAACTTCATCGACGAATATCTTCCTAACCCGTTTGTCTCCGAAACACCGGATATTCATCGCATAATCCGCCAGCGTCTTGAACCTCAGCTCAAATCCCCCGTGCCATTCAAAAATCCGCCGGTCATAAAAGATCGCCTGCTGGCAAGGCGTCCGCGTCCGGAACTTCTCCGCCGTCCACGCTCCATCCCACACCACCTGCTTATCCTGCATAAACACATTCCCATACACGAACCCCGCCCCGCTCCGCGGCAGCGCCCGCGCCACCTTCTCAAGAACACCTGCCCGCAACACATCCCCCGCCCCCATAAAATAAAGATACGGCGCCCCAGATCGCGCAATCCCCTTGTTCATCGCATCATAAATCCCCCCATCCGCCTCCGACACCCAATGAATATCTCCCTCGTAACCCTTCAACATATCCACCGTCCCATCGTGCGACCCTCCATCCATCACCCAAAGCTCCCACAACTCCCGCGGCTCCCTCAGCACCGACTCGATTGATCTCTCCAGCTTCCCGCCCGCATTGAACACCGGAATGATGATCGCAAACAGAGGCCGCGTCTTCCGCCGGTCCCGCCACGGCAGATTCATCGCGCCGCCACCGCCTCCTGGCAAATCTGGAGCAGCTTCCGTCCATGTTGCCGGGCAAAATCCCGCTCCCGCGCCAGCGCCTCCCCTTCGCGCGCCGCGTCAGGCCCCGCTTCCAGCGTGCCCCAATTCTTCTCAATCAAGTCCGCCAGCTCCTCTGGACGATCACATTCGAAAAACCCCACCGCATTCGGCGCCTGTTCCCGATGCGTCGGTATCCCCGAGCACATCACCGGACGCCCCAGCGCCTTCGCATCCTGCACCACCGTGCTCCATCCTTCGCTCTCCGATGGCTGGATGATCACCGCCGCCGCCCGCATCAGCGCCACCAATTCCGCATAAGGCACCTGCCCCAGCACCGTCACCTGCCCCGCCAGCTCCGCCTCCGCGATCCGCTGCAGCAACTCCGAAACTGTCCGGTTCAGCGGATCCCGAAAATCGCTCGGCTGCCCCGTCATCACAATCGGCACCCCCGCCCCGCGCGCCTTCAGCAGCGCCGCCGCCTCCACCACCGCGCGGTGATTCTTGTGCTGCCAGAACTGGTTCGCCACCAGCGCGAACTTCGCCGGGATATGATACTTCGCCAGCGTCGGCCACGGCTCCGCCGCCTCCGGCGGATGGAACGCAAACAGCGACGGGAACGGCAGCACCCGCGCCTTCGCCGTATGCTGCGGCAGGAATCCCGCCAGGTCATTCCGCGCGCTTTCGCTCGAGAGCAGGATCAGCCGCGCCCGCTCCGCCAGGTGCCGGTACGCCCGGTCACGGCTCGCCAGCGACGACTTCGAGTAATACTGCGGCAGGTGCCGATGCTGAAAATCCGGGATCCACCCGATCGTCGGGATCGGCGGCCGCGCCAGGTCGATTTGCAGCACCGGCAGCAGCACCGATGCCTTGCAACGCAGCGCCGTCTCGTACAATTCCGATTTCTCCCCCAGCCCCCGCATCGCCCGCATCGCCCGCTCGCCAAAGCCATATTGCGGCGCCTTGAAATGCCGGATCGTCGCCGGCACCGATGGGTCCTCTTTGCCGCTTTTCTTTCGCGAGAGCAGCAGCAATTCCGTCGGCCGGTCCTCCTTCGCCGCGGCCAGGCTCTCCACCAGCATCCGGGTATAGCTCTCCCCCGCCGTCCACCAGTCCACTGCCATATTCACCACTCCTATGCGCGCGAGATCACCCATCGGCTTGCCAGTGCGCCACGGTTTCCGCCAGGCCGTCCCGCAACGGTTTCGGGTGCCAGCTTGGGATCAGTTTCAGCAGTTGAGTGATGTCCGCCTCCCAATGCACCGGGTCTCCCGCCCTCGTTACGCCTCGGCACATCAGCATTTTGTCGATATCGGACACCCGCTTCATTTCCTCGACCAATTGCGCCACGGATACCTCCGTCCCGCTCGCCACATTGATCGCCGTGCATCCGTGCTTGGGATGCTGCGCCAGCGCAAGGAATGCCGCGCACGCGTCGTCGATGTGCAGGAAATCCCGCGTCTCGCTCCCCGTCCCGCGCAGATCCACCACCCCGCTTTCCCCCGCCAATTGCCGGTACACCTCCCACACCAGCAGCCGCCGCTGCCGCGCCCCATACACCGAGAATAGCCGGCACACCACCACGCGCAGCCCCATGCACTCCGCCGCCTCCCGCGCCAGCAATTCGCACGCAGCCTTGTGAAATCCGTATGGCGAGATCGGCGCGATGGCGCCCGTTTCCGCTACCGGCAGACACGCCGGATTCCCATACACCGCCGCGCTCGACGGGATCATCAGCACCGGCGAAATCCCCGCCCGCCGGATGCCGTCGATCGTATTCGCCAGCGTCATCGCGCTCGCCCGCAAATCCTCCAGCGGATCGGCGATTGAATCCCCCACCGACGCGCTCCCCGCCGCGTGCAGCACCACCTCCGGACGCCATTCCCGCAACGCCGGCGATAGGTCCGAGTGCAAACTGTCCGCGTGTACGTGCTCCCCCGGCCAATCCTGCTCCGGCTGCGAGGATCGGCTGATCCCCAGCACCTCGTGCCCCGCCGCGAACGCATGCCGCGCAAAACTCCCTCCGATGAATCCCCGGCTCCCCGTGATCGCAATCTTCATGAGGGATACCCCTTCATACGCGATCGAGCGGCAGCGAAAAAACGAGCTTTTGCTCCGCCTCGAAATCCAAAAACGCCAGCTTCCCATCCTCCCCCCGCGCCTCGCGGAACTGGTTCCGGGCAAAAGCCGCCTCCGCGCTCAATTCCGGCAGCGACGCCGGCCACAAATCCTTGCGGATAAAGAACGCGTTATTCCCCGCGCTGTTGCAGCCCGCCAGCCCATATCCCTTGCTCCGCGAGAGCCGCGTCAACGCCTCCAGCGAAGCCCCGTAATAAACCTGCGAATAATGCGCGTTCGCTCGCGTAAACTTCGGATCGTACGGCACCGTCACCGCTTCCGTCGGCCCGAATCGCGCATTGTACTCCATCACCACAATCGCCGGCGACACCGCCTCGATTGCCTCCCACACCCAGTAATCGTTCCCGTCGATATCGATCGAAAGCAGCCCGATCTCCCCGCACACCCCATTCTCCGTCAGCAGCCCATTGATATTCTCCCGCGTCACGAACGCCTCGACCGCTTTCAGATTGTGCTGCCAATAGATCGCGCTCTTCCGGATCGAGCGGATGTTCTCCGCCGAGCCATCCATCACCAGTCCAGGCCAATTGTCGTTCACCAGCAAAAACCGCGTGTTCGCCTCCGTGTAATTCTCGACGCCGAACTCGACAAAAAATTTCCGTGGCACTTTCACCTTCCGCAGCAGGAACTGAATGATCCCATCCTCGCCCCATTGCGAAAACGCCCGGAACTCGCTCTCCGCCATTGTCGTCGCCGCCGCGCATTGCCGCGCCTCCACCCTCCCCAGCGTCTCCTGCGCGCGCGCCATCCGCGAGGCCAGTTTGCGGACCTCCTTCTCCAGCCGTTCAAATGGCTCGGTTTGCCGCTCTTTGGGTTCCCCGAACAAACTCATCGCCCTTTGTTAATCATTGCGCGCCAATGGGACAAGCTTGCTGCGCGCTATCCGTTCAGCGTTCGGATTTCCCGCGCCGGGTTCCCGCCCACCAGCGTCCTCCCGGGCACCTCGCCCGTCACCACGCTCCGCGCCGCCACCACGCTCCCGGCCCCGATTCGCACCCCTTTCCCAATAAACGCCCCCGACCCTATCCAGCAATCCTCCCCGATCTCCACCGGTGCCGACGGTATCGCAGGCTTCTCCTGTTGCTTCCCCAGGATGTACTGGTAATCGCGCCACCGCTCGCCGGGATCGAGCGGATGCGTGTCATTGTCAAAAATCTCCACCCCTTGCGCGATCAGCGTCCGCGCCCCGATCCGCACGCTCGCCGCTGCGCTGATGATCACCCCATCCCCGATGTACGCGTCCTCGTCCACCACGATCTCTCCATCTCCAAACAGCTCGCATCGCAGTGTGCCCCGGCAAATCACATTGCGCGCCAGCGTCACCCGTTTCTTCTCGCTCAGGCAAAACGCATTCGGCCCCAGCTTGCACGACTCAGCGATACTCCCGCACTGCTCGAAGTTCGCCCACACCTCGTACGCCGTCCGCCGGAATGCCACGAACCCCCCGCATTTCTCACGCAAAAATCTCTCCAGCCACGACGGCGGGACAGCCTTCTTTCTGGCGAATACGGGTCCGCCCGCGAAGGCGTGATCGATGCTCATGCGCCGCCCAGCCTACCAAAACCGGCCCCGTGCGCCAGCACTACACCGCTCCGTCCACCTCTGGCCCCCTGCCGAACGTTGCCATCAGCATCCGCGCAAATTTTACCACGTCTGCCACCAATGCCACCGGGATCAGCAGAACGCTCCCATACCGCACAAACAACAGGTCCCAATGCTGCATCCCGCTCGGCGGGAAGTACCAGAGCGCGGACGCAAAGCAGGCGCACGCCGCCGCGTTCAGCGCCACGTGCAGCGCCGAGTAGGGCAGCACCCGCCACCGGAACTCCCCGAGCCGGTCCGGATAATCCTCCAGCAGCACCCGCATCCGCTCCTGCATAATCTTTCGCGGCAGCAGCCTCGCCAGGCGTTGACTGAAAGCTTTGTTCGCATCCGCGGAAAGCCAGCGGAAGATGCCAGCCGCGGCAACGAGCAGGAGAAACGGGGGAGTCATCATTGTGACGTTGGGTCACTTTATTATCACACACCCCGACCTTTTTCAAACAAACCTTCGTCTTTTTCCATGATTCTATTCCCCAACCCCGCGCCACGGATCCGCCATTGCAATCTTAGCGGATTTATCCGCGAAAAAATAGGCAAAGTCGATCACGCACATCGCCCCAAATTGCGCATGCGGCCCGCACGCCGCCCCCGCCACTTTGAAGTCCCTTGAGAAGATATTGCGCCGGTGTCCCCGTCCCGGAACCCCCTGATCCACAATCCGCCCGCCCGACCCACTGTCCCCACTTCGACATTCGCGACCAAGGCGTGCTCCCCCCCGGCCCGTCATGCCCAATCTCCCCCGTAGGTCCCTGTTCATCAACCTGTTCCCGAGCGCTCATCATCAGGCCGTATGCGGATTGCAACGGCTCGACCGGACGCTGCCGCCTGAGGAACGCCTCCGTCTCGGCCACGCAGCGCGGATCGGCTCCCGGCAGGTCCCGCACACAGGCATCGACGATCTCCGCGTACTGCTGCGGATGGGCGCGCGCGAGATTCAACTCATCAAGGACGGCGGAGTCGTCCGATGCGCGGGAAACCAGCGGCGCCGCGAGGAGCAAAAATGACAAAAGTGCATGCTTCACGGAACCGATCCGGAGCAGCCGCAATGCCAGGAGGGACAAGCACAAAAAAAGGCGATATTCTTCTGGTTGACGCCCCGTGTTTTACTGATATTTTCGAGCGTTATGAAGACAGCCTTGGCCATCCTTCTCAGTTTCATAATTTGCGAAGCCCCCGTCCTCGCCGATCACGGTTACACTCTTGGGGGGGAACAGTCGGCAGTAGGCACCTATGCGGGCGCGCTCATACCCATTCAGGACGTAGTGCTCACCAGCGGCACCTCGGCCACTTCCGATTTTGGAAGCAATTCCCTTGGCCTTTTCACTCTTAATGTCGTGCAGACGGGCCTGGGCACCGGCACGGTTGCTCTTTTCTCCGGAGATCAGGAGATGAACGGGACGATACAGGCTACCCAGAACCCGGAGACAGCCACTCAAATCATTGGCGTCATGACCGCCACCGGCCAGGTTACGTCCGCAACATTCAACGGTGGCCTGTTTTTCGGTAATGAAACCCTCACTCAATTGACCGGTAACGCTGGAGGCAGCTTGATCGCCAACGTAGTTGCAGGCGGTGTGAATTCTCCCACCGGCACCAACCTCACCGGCACCTCCCAGCTTACCGTTACCGCCGCTCAGACCGGCACGGACGGCAACACCGTTTTGATCCCCACGGACAACATTACGTATGCAGTGGACGGCTTCCAGCAATCCACTACTCCCAATGCGGGTACGGGCAGCGCGCTCTAGGGCTAAAGATTTCCCTGCGTCGCCAGCCCCTTCATAGCCAGGTTCCCCTCATTTCTTCCGATGCGCGCCTCCGCTCAATGGCGGAATCCCGAGGGTTTTACGCTTCTTGAGATCTGCAGCGCCTTGGTGATTATCTTCATTCTCATCACTCTGCTCGTTCCCGGCTACGAGGCGGTTCGGATGCGAATGGAGAAGGTGAATTGCACCAATAATCTCCGCCAGCTCTACACCGGCGCAAGCGCTTACCTTCAGGACCACGGACACTGGCCCCAGATTAATCCCGCCCTTCTACAGCAGGCGGATAACGCTTACGACGAGGCGTGGATCGAGGCCTATATGCCATATAGCATCGGTCGCGGTACCTGGATTTGCCCAACGATGGAGCGGCTTCTCGGCGGCCCGGATTACACTCAGCCGGCGAATTATCGCGCAGATTATGTCGCCATGCCCTTCGATTCGAAACATACCACCCCCTATAGGTGGCCCTTCTATCCATGGTTTGTGGAGCGGGGTAATGTTCACGGCAACGGCAACCTGATGATCCTATCGGATGGCGCCGTCACCGAATTGAGCCAGATTCAACCTGGGTCGCAGGCCTCTTCCCCTCCGGGTTCATAGAGGCTGGAAAGGTCGTTTTCCTTACTACGTGGGCAGCCATGCCATGACCTGGCGAAGGGTCTGGCCGCGGTGGCTGAGGCGGTTCTTCGTTTCGGCATCCAGTTCGGCAAAGGTCTGGCAATACCCCTCTGGAATGAAGAGCGGATCGTAGCCAAATCCTCCGCTGCCCGCTTCGGCGAGGATGATTCTGCCCTCGACCTTTCCGGAAAAAGTCCGGAGCAGTTTTCCATGTTCAGCAAGGGCCATCGCGCAGCGGAAACGGGCGGTCATCGGCTCCTCGGCGACGTGATTGAGCCGGGACAGCTCGTCGAGAAGGCGCTCCCGGTTTTCCTTGTCCGTCGCTTTTTCGCCGGCGTAGCGGGCGGAGCGGACACCCGGGGCGCCGTCGAGCAAATCGACTTCAAGGCCCGAATCATCGGCGAGCACGAGGCCTTTTATGGCGCGGGCGGCGGCGAGCGCCTTGATCGCGGCGTTCTCTTCGAAGGTTGTGCCGGTTTCCTTGGGCTCCGGCAGGTCGCGCCGCGCGGAGAGGTCCTCGACGACCCACTCGGGGCCGAGGATTGCGGCCATCTCCGCGGTTTTATGGCGGTTGCGGGTGGCGATGGTGAGTTCTCGCATTGGGAGGGACCGATGGAATTCAGGGAGGGGAATCGGCGAACCAGGGGGCGATGCGTGCGACGTCGAGTTGGTCGAGGCGCTCGACGGCAGTGTCGGCCCCGCCGAGGTCGGCGAGCGGGTTTGTCGTTGCAACTGCGATGACGCGCATCCCGGCCCTTCGAGCGGCTTCGATTCCAACGTGCGCGTCCTCGAAAACCACGCATCGCTTCGGTGGCAGCCCGATTCTCTCCGCGGCTTTGAGGAAGACCTCCGGATCCGGCTTCCCATGGCTGACATCCTCGGCGGAGACGATTGCGCGGAAGAAGGAGCGCAGGCCGAGCATGTCGAGCGAGACTTCGATGTTCTCGCGATGCGTCGATGAGCCGAGCGCGCACGGCACGCCTGCCGCGCGGAGCCGGTCGAGCCATGTCCGCACGCCGGGCAGCGGATCGAGGCCCTTTCCCCGCACGATTTCGCGGTAGAGCGCCTCCTTTCGCAGGGAAAGGAGGCGCACTTCGGCCTCGTCGCGCGTCCAATGCAGCAACCGCGGGATGATGAATTCATTTTTGCGCCCGAAGCCGGCCTTGAAGTGCCCCTCGGGCAGCGGCTTGCCCACCTCGCGCGCGAGCCGCTCCCAGCTTTCCTCATGCTGGCGCGATGAGTCGATGATGACTCCGTCCCAATCGAAAATTGCCCCCCAATTCGCGGGCGCTGTCAGATCGCTCATTCGCGAAAGGGTTTCCTACTCCGTGCGGCTGATTGCCGGGAGGCCGTAAATTCTCATGAGGTCATCCGCGTGATCGCTGACCTGTTGAGCGTCGAGGTAGATGACCTTCGGGCTTTCGTCGAACTCGATCTTGTCGAAGCCGTTGATGGGATGATTGAGAGCGCGCGGCACATCGGCAAAGCTCATAAGCGGGATATCGTTGATTTTGGTGACAACGAGCGAGCCGAGGTCCTCATAGCCGACGCTATCCTCAGTGGGCAATACCTGGGAGAGAATCACGAGGCGCTTGATGCCGCCCTGGAACAGGTCGGATTGATAGCGGTCGTAATAGACCATTTTCTCGGGCGCCTTCTTGTCCCAATCCGATCCCCATTCCTTGAGGTACTCGCGGGATAACTCCTGCAGGACCAATCAGCCGAGCACATAGAAATCCGGGGCCTTGTCGATGACATAGGGCGGAATGACATAGGAGTCCGCCGGCTTGTGCCGCAATGTTACACTCACATCCATCACCTTTCCGTCGCGCATCAGTTTGAACGGTACTTTGCTTCCGGCTGTTTGAAGGGAAATGAGATTGACCAACGACAGCTTGCCATGGCGGGAATCGGTGTAATTGCCGTCCTGGTCGACATCCTGCCCATCAATGGAAAGCAGGACGTCGCCCTGCTTGATGCCAGCCTCCTCCGCCGGACTATCCCGATCCACGTGGGTAATATAGACGCCGCCCTCGATAATCGGCGGAATCTTCGCGTAGCTCCGCAACTGCGGATCGCGGGCCGGAGCAAAAAGGAGCCCGGCTTTAGGGAACCCGGCGTAACTTTTGCCGGAGGCGGCATCGCGAAGGAAGTGGTTAATGACGGGAGCAGGAATCGCGTCGGCATTCTGTGAACGGGTGTCATATCTCAGCAGGAGGCCGGCAAGCTTGCCGGCCTTGACGATGGGAAGAGTAAAGCTGCTGTCGCGATATTGGAGCGAAGTAGTCATGCTGTAATCCAAAAGTGCGACGTCCTCCTCGGGATATCCTCCAACCTCGACGGATGTCAGCAAGGCGTCGGTGACGAGCAGCACGCCGGTGCTCTCAAGCTGCCAGATGGAAAGGTGATCGCCGACGGAAGCGTTCGTGATTTGCAGCGGGGTAATTCCCTTGAGAAACGCAGGGTCCGCCGGTTTCAAAAGCGCAAGATCGGCCTCATAGTCCACAACATCCACGGTGGCGGGGACTTTCTCACCGCTTTCGGCGCGCTCGAGTTCGACATAGTTTGCGTTTTCGACCAGTTCGGCGGTCACGAGAACCTCGCCGTTTGCGAGCACGGCGCCGAGGCCGCGGTGCGAGTAGGGAGCGTGCTTGGTCCATGGATGGAAGAAATCCCACGCCTGATTAGTCGCGTTTACCCGGACGACCTGCACGGACTTGGTCGCGGCATACACGGGCGCGGCAATAAGCAGCGCGGCCAGGAAAGCGCACGGGGAAAAATGGGACTTGCGAGGGATGGATATACTCATCACTTAGTCCCTCAGGTTTTGTTCCTTCACGACATCATAGCGCTCGTCGATGCGCTCGCGGGCGGCCTCGACGGCGGCGCGGTCGAGGACGATGGGGCGCCCGACGCCGATGAGCTTGATGACATATTGATCGGCGGGCTTGCGAAGACCGTTGGCGAGATCATCCAGCGTCCTTACTTTCTCACCGTTGATTTCATCGACGATGCCATCCTTGAAGTCTTCGAGGTAACTATTGATCGGGTCCGGCAGGATGGCGCTGAGAATGATGACTTCGGGATGTTCCTTATAGATCTCATCCTCAAGGAAGTAATCGTAGAAGTAACGGACGCGCAGGTCGTCAATGTCGTAAGCCTCGAGGAAATTGCGCGACAGCGGCTGGAAGAGAAGGCCGCCGTAGAGGATGTAACGGGGCGATATGTCATAAGTATTGGCCTGCATCAGGTAAGGCCAGACGGAGTCCAACTGCACGACGACGTCCATTTCCTTATGGTCCCGGATGATGTGAAGATGGACATCGTCCCCCTTGAACTTGCGCTCGACCACCTCGGCCATCTCGACCCGGGCGCCGTCGAGGACGACAAAGCCGTCGCTGGCGATATCGTGCCCGTCGATGCTCAAGAGCACGTCGCCCTCCTTGAGGGCTCCGTCTGAACAACCTTCCGCGGCCACGGTGCTGACCATCACGCCGCGGTCATCATCGGCGAGGCCAAGCGCGGCGCGCATCGCCGGATTCTGAAGCGGGGTGGTGACGATCGACAGGTCCATGTAACCGTCGTAATGCCCGCTCGAGATATCCTTGAGAAAGCGTTCGATGACCGGAACGGGAATCATGTAGCCGACATTCTGGGCCACGTCGCCACTATAGCCCTGGAAGGCGACGCCGACGACCTTGCCGTGCTGAAGGACCGGTCCGCCGGAGTTGCCGGGATTGATTGCGGCGCTGATCTGGATGGCGAGGTGGGCATCGACGAGCGAGTGCGTGTAGGTCTGGAAATCGATGCGCGAGACGATGCCTTCGGTCACCGACATGCGGTCGCCGCCCACCGGGTAGCCATAGGCGGCGACGGTGGATTCGATTTCCGGGATGCCGCCGAGTTCGAGCGGAACGGTATTGTCGAAAAAGCCGGGCTCATTGACCTTGAGGACGGCGAGGTCGCAATCGTGGCCAATGAACTGGACCTTGGCGGTATATTTGCGTGGATCATCCTCTTTTTCGACCGTGAGGAAGCGGGCGTTGCTGACGACGTGGGCGTTGGTGAGGATGCGATGCCCATCGATGATGAAGCCGGTGCCGACGCCGCCTTCGATGGGGCCGGAGGACCATGGCTCGCGGTAATTCGGGTCCTGCGAGGTGGTTGTAATGCGTGCGAGGCTGCGATGGATGGGCGGGACCGGGATGGCCGGGGTATTGGCGGCCGAGGGCGGGGTCGGAAGGACATCGGCCATGAGGACCTGGGCCGAGAGCAGGAGGAATAGCGAAACCCGCGGGAAGAAAAATCTCATCGGAAGCCGGCACCATACCGCTAAACGGCGATTTCGAAACTCGAAATCAGGCGGGAAGGCGATTTTTCGGGGGAAACGGGTAGGGGTCAGACGTTGAAGCGGAATTCGATCACGTCGCCATCCTGGACGACGTATTCCTTGCCTTCAATGCGGAGGCGTCCGGCTTCGCGCGCCTTGGCGAAGGAGCCGAGGCGGATCAATTCATCAAAATGAACGACCTCGGCGGCGATGAACCCGCGCTCAAAATCGGTGTGGATCACGCCGGCGGCGGCGGGGGCCTTGTCACCGGCGTGAATGGTCCATGCCCGGCTTTCGGTTTCGCCGGTCGTGAGATAGGTGCGGAGGCCGAGCAAGTGATAGACGGCGCGGATCAGCGAGCCGACGCCGCTCTCGCTGACGCCGAGGCCGGCGAGGTATTCCTTCGCATCGGGCTCGGGCAGATCGACCAGTTCGCTCTCGATTTGAGCGGAGATGACGACGGCCTCGGTGGCCAGGTGCGTGCGCACGTAATCCTGCACCGCCTTGACATAGCGGGAGGCGGGATGGGGATCGTTGATGGTATCCTTGGGCAGGCCGCCTTCCTCCTCCTGCGCGGCATCCACTTCGGCGGCGAGTTGGGCGAGATCGGACTCGGCAACATTACAGGCGAAGAGGACTGGCTTTGAGGTGAGGAGGAAAAAGCCGCGGGCTATTTTGGCCTCTTCGTCGGCGAGATGGAGCGTGGTGGCCGGCTTGCCGGAATCAAGGTGGGGCAGCAGTTTTTCGCAAATGGCCATCTCCGCCTTCGCGACTTTATCGCCGGCGCGGACGGATTTGACGAGGCGCTCGGCGCGCTTCTGGATGGCGGCGAGATCGGCAAGGACCAGTTCCGTGGTGACGACCTCGATGTCGCGGACGGGATCGACGGAACCGGAGACGTGATGGACTTCGGCGTCGTCAAAACAGCGCACCACCTGGACGATCGCGGAGACCTCGCGGATGTGGGAGAGGAAGTGATTGCCCAAGCCCTCGCCCTGGCTCGCGCCTCTCACGAGGCCGGCGATATCGACAAACTCGATCGCGGCGGGGATGACTTTTTTCGAATGAGAAAGGGCGGCGAGTGCGTCGAGGCGCGGATCGGGGACGGTAACGATGCCCTGGTTTGGGTCGATCGTGCAAAAGGGGTAATTCGCGGCCTGCGCCTTGCGGGTGCGCGTGACGGCGTTAAAGAGAGTGGATTTGCCTACGTTTGGGAGACCGACGATACCTGCGCTGAGCATGGGGGCAGCCTATCGGCATCCGGCGCGGGCGCACGGATTTTTTGATCCGCGGTATACGGGGCTAGCGGGCCTGCGGTGCTGACGCGGGATGCTTGAGGTCCTCGAGGAAGTAGGCGTTCGCGGCGACGCCGACCCAGAAGGCGGGCATGGCCAGGAAGCCGAAGAACATCAGGAAAGTGATTCCCCAGAGGAAGCAGAGCATGCCGAGCGCCGCCAGGGCGATGGCCATGGTGGTGTGGCCCTTGTAGAAATGGCCCGCGCCGGGCCAGAAGAGGCTCAGGATGCAGGCGAAGAGATCGCGCGGATTGCGGCGGGAGGCGATTTCTGAGTGACCGTAACCGATGACCCAATCACACCGGTCGCAGGCGTTCGGATCATGGAGCGCGGCGCCGCAAAGGGGGCAGACGCCGAGTTTGGTACTGGCGGAAGTGGAGTGAGTTGGTTCAGGATCAAGGGTGAGAGGCATGGCGATCTCCTATGTAAGAGAATTTAATGCAAATTGTTGAAAAGTTAAAGCAAAACTAATGAACACCCCGCTGTCGGATATCGTGGGATTCATCGATACGCTGCTCAATATTAAGAACGTCCCGGACTGGGCAAATGCGCTTAACGGGCTGCAACTTGCCAATATGGGCCATGTTGGAAAAATCGGCGCCGCAGTGGACGCCGGCGAGCCGACGCTGCGGAAGGCGGAGGCGGCCGGAGTGGATCTGCTGCTCGTGCATCACGGACTATTCTGGGCTGGGTTGCAGCCGCTGACGGGGCCTGCCTACCGGAAGGTAGCGATGGCAATCCGCGCGGATATGGCGGTCTACAGCGCACACCTGCCGCTGGACCTGCATCCGGCGCTGGGGAACAACGCACTGCTGGCGCGGGCGATCGGGCTGACGGAGACGGAGCCGTTTTTCTTCGAGCGGGGGAATTTCCTGGGGCTGAAGGGCGCGATGCGGATGCCGCTGGATGAACTGGTGGCGCGGGTGGAGAAAGCGGTGGCCGGCCCGGTGAAAGTGATCCGAGGCGGACCCAGGGAAGTGGGTGTGGCCGGGGTGGTCACGGGCGGGGCCGGGCAGGGAATCCATCACGCGGGTGCGGAAGGGGTCGATACCTTCATCACGGGGGAGGGGCCGCATTGGTCGGCCATCGTGGCGGAAGAGTTGGGAGTCAATCTGCTGCTGGCCGGCCATTACGCGACGGAGACTTTCGGCGTGAAGGCGCTGGCAGCGCACGTGGGGGAGAAATTCGGTCTGCCATGGGAGTTCATCGATCATCCGACCGGGCTGTGAAGCGTGCGTATCTGGAGCGGGATTTTTTCCGGCGCGACCCGCTGACGTGCGCGCGGGAGCTGATCGGGTGCGAGCTGGTGTGGAATGGAGCGGGTGGATTGATCGTGGAGGTAGAGGCGTATGCGGAGGAGGGGGACGAGGCTTGCCACACTTTCCAGCGGCTGAGCGCGCGAAAGTTCATCGCGGAGCACGATCCGGGTGCTGCGTACGTTTACATCAATTACGGGATGCACTGGCTGCTCAACGTGCTGGTGAAAGGAAGGACGAACGGCTTCGTCCTGTTCCGCGCGCTCGAGCCAACGCGAGGGCTGCGCGCGATGGAACGGCGGCGGCTGGCGCGCGCGAAGAGCCCGCTGGCGTACTCGCTGCACGCGCTCTGTTCTGGGCCGGGAAAGCTCGCGCAGGCGCTGGATATCGACGGACGCGACCACGGGCGGGATTTGTGCGCGGGTGGGCGCATCGGCATATTGCCGGCCGCCTTGCCGCCGGCTGTGGAGACCGATGTGCGGATCGGGATTTCGAAGGCCGCGCACCTGCCATGGCGATTCCTGGCGAAGGGGAGCGAATTCGTGAGCATGCGCCCGCGGGCTGGAACGAGCGCCCGCGGGGCCAGGGCAAAATAAAGGCCAGACACGGGTAAATCCGGTCTGGCCCTTAATTCTGAAAACGGCGGACTACTTGGTCATACCGGTCTTCTCCGGCGCAGGTGCCGGTTGTTCCTTGGGCGCGCAGGCGCTGAGGCCGATCGCCATGACGGCGAGAGTAATAATGGCAAGAATTCTCATGTATTTGGGTTCCCCTCCTTTCTGCAGCTGGTTGCTGGCGGATGTTTTACGCGGTTTTGTTTAAACAGGACAACGCAATTTCCACACAGCTCTTTGCGCAGGGATTCGGGGTGGCTTCCGATTACGGCTGTATGAAGACCGGAGTTCCCTCGGCGACGAGGTCGAAAAGCTCGGCGACATCGGCATTGCGCATGCGGACGCAGCCGTGGCTGGCAGCAGAGCCGATCTGGTCCTCGTGATTGGTGCCGTGGATGTAAATATAGCGGCTGTGGGTGTTCGCGTTTGCGGGGTCCAGGCCGCGGAGCCAAAGGATGCGGGTCTGGATGAGGTCGGTGGCATCCGCGGGATCGCCGATCCCGCCGGTAGGGACGCGGCTTTTGAATACGGCGCCCAGCGGGGCGCCGGCGCCGATTTTCTCCGCGATCTCGAAACGGCCCGTGGGAGTCTTGAAGGTCCCGGGTTCCGCGCCGATTCCGAATCTGGAGGTTGAGACGGGATAGGTGCGCCGTTTGCCGCGCCCGGGCCCGTGGAGGGTGAGGGTCTGGCGGGCGATGGAAATGCGAAGGGATTGCATTGAGGGCGGGTGCGGGTAGAGTCGGTTCCCCCTTTTTACCAGCAAGCCATGAGCAGTCCAGGCAGTCCACTCCATGTAGCCATCGTAGGCGCGACCGGCGCGGTCGGAATCGAGCTGATGAAGGTGCTCGACCGGCGGAATTTTCCCGTCGGGCGGCTGACGCTGCTCGCCTCGGCGCGGTCCGCGGGGAAGACGCTGGAGTACCAGGGCGAGAAGGTCCCGGTGCGGGAATTGGGCGAGGGATCGTTCGCGGGTGTGGACGTGGCGCTCTTCAGCGCGGGGGCGTCCATTTCGAGGAAATTCGCGCCGCTGGCCGTGCAGGCGGGAGCGGTGGTGGTGGATAATTCATCGGCGTTCCGCATGGACGAAAACGTGCCGCTGGTGATTCCAGAGATCAACGGCGAGGACGTGCGGCGCAACCGCGGGATCATCGCAAACCCCAATTGCACGACGGCGATCACGTTGATGGGCCTGTGGCCGTTGCACCGTGCATTTGGCGTGACGCGGCTGGTGGCGGCGAGCTACCAGGCGGTGTCGGGGACCGGCGCGCAGGCGATCGAAGAATTGCGCAAGCAGGTGGAGGCGCTGGCAGCCGGGCAGGAGCCATCGTGGACGGTGTACCCGCATCAGATCGCGTTCAACGTGCTGCCGCACGTGGATGGTTTCCTTGAGAGCGGCTATACGAAGGAGGAGATGAAGATGCAAAACGAAGGGCGGCGCATCATGCATCACCCATCGCTGCTGGCGAGCGTGACTTGTGTGCGCGTGCCGGTGTACCGGGCGCACTCGGTGGCGGTGAATGCGCAATTCGAGCGGCCTGTGTCGCTGGATGGCGCGCGCGATGCGCTGGCGAAGGCGCCGGGGCTGCGGCTGGTGGACAATCCGGAGCGGAACGAGTACCCGCTGCCGCTGCGTGTCGCGGGGAAGGATGATTGCGAGATCGGGCGGCTGCGGATCGATTGCGCGCTGGAGAACGGGCTGGCGTTCTGGATTTCCGGGGATCAATTGCTCAAGGGCGCGGCGCTGAATGCGGTGCAGATCGCGGAGCTGATCTAGCGGGCGGGACCTAATCGGCCGCGCGGACCATGAAGACGATCTCGCCCTTGGGAGGATGGGCGGTGTAATGCGCGAGCAATCCGGCGGCGGGGCCGATGCGGTATTCCTCGAATTGCTTGGTGAGCTCGCGAGCGACGCAGAGCGGACGGTCTGGGCAGAGCCTTGTGCAGGCATCGAGGGTGCGCTGGAGGCGGTGGGGAGACTCGAAGAAAATGGAGGTCTCGACGCGCTCGGCGGCGTGGGTGAGTTCGCGCTCGCGCTGGCCGCTTTTCACCGGGAGAAAGCCGCCGAAGTAGAAATTCTCCGCGGGGAAACCGGAGCCGATCAGCGCGGTTAGCACGGCCGAAGGGCCCGGGAGCACGGTGTAGGGAATCGCCTCGGCGATGCAGGCGCGGAGCAGGCGGTGGCCGGGATCGGAGATGCCGGGCATCCCGGCATCGGTGATGACGGCGACAGTCTCGCCCTGGCGCAGGCGCTCGATCAATTCCGCCGTGCGGCGCGCCTCATTGTGCTCGTGATAGCTGACGAGCGGCTTGCGGATATCGAGGTGATTGAGCAGGCGCAACGAATGGCGGGTGTCCTCGCAGGCGATGACGGAGGCGGCCTTTAGCGCCTCGATGGCGCGCAGGGTGATGTCGCCCAGGTTGCCGATTGGCGTTGGTACCAGGTAGAGCATGAGAGGCGTGAGGCGCCCGGCCTTTTACCAGCCCTCGCTGATCTCTGCCACGATGTGGGTGGCGGCAGCCTGCGCGGCGAGCGGGATGGCCTGCCGCTCGTCCTGGTTTACATCACCGCTTACAAAGAATGTCGTCAGGCCGGTGGTGGTGCGGTCATCGATCACTTCGCCAGTGGCCCTGCGGATGACGCGGTAATGAATGACGAGCGTCATCTCGAATTCTTCGGTGGCCTGGATGTCGCCAATGACCGAACGGGAGGGACGGCGGACGATTTGCGTGACCTCCGTTTCCAGGACGGCGTCGGCATCGTCCAGGTTGCTGACGACCTTGTAGGTGCCGTCCTCCTGGATTTGGCGGATGATGGTGTCCGCGACGAGGACTTCGATCTCCGGGATGAGGGTCGCATTGCGCGTGGTGGGCACGGCAATGGTCCGGACGCCTTGCATGAAAGTCGGCTGGACGGCGCCGAGGCGATACCCCGCGCAACCTCCGAAGAGTAGGCAAATGAGGGCCGCGACAGATGCGCGGGGGGCAAGGGCTCTCATCGCTATTGCTGCGGAAGCGGCGGCTCGACGGGAGGCTGGGGAGAGAGATCGTCCGGCGAACTGCGCAGATCGGGCCTTGCGGGGGCGGTATCGTCCGGGGCGGGAGTGGGCTCGGCAACGGGCGGGCCGACGTAATCGGAGCGGGACGCCGTATCGACCTGGGCCTGCATGCGGCGCTGTTCCTGGGCGGTGGCGCCGTTCTCGGTCTTCTCGGGGCCGGGTTCGAGGGCGGAGGTGCCGACCTTTGCGGTCAATTCCTTGATGCGGGCTTGAGCGGCCTGGGCCTCGGGCGTGCCGGGCTGCTCCTTGATCACCTCATTATAATAAATGACGGCGGCTTTGTAGTTCTTCTGCTTGTCGTAAAACCTGGCGATGGTCACGGCGTCCTGGTTCTCATGGGATTGCAGGGCCTTGAGGTTATCCTGGGCTTGGGCGGCCTTTTCGCTGTTCGGGTATTGGGCGAGGAAATCGTCGAAGGCGTCGCGCGCCTTGTCGGCTTCGGTGGTGTCGTAAGCGGTGCGGGACTCGACGAAATAAACGTAGCCGATCTGGTATTGCGCATCGGCGGCGGCGGGGTCCGTGGGGTAGCGGGAGATCACTTCTTCGTAGGCGGCGATTGCATCGTCGGGCTTGCCCTGCTTCTCGAGGGCCTGGCCTTCATAGAATTGAGCCAGCGGGGCCCATTTGCTGAACGGGGCGGTATTGACGATGTTCGCGAAAATCTCCTGCGCGCGAGCCATGGATGGGAACGCCTTGACGCCGAAGAGCCTGCGCCGCGCGCCCTCGAGGAACTTCTGGCCGATATTGTACATGCCCTCGAGCGCCTTGTCGAAGTCCTCGCTCTTGGGATACTTGGCCAGGTACTCGTTGTAATACTTGTAGGCCAGGTCGTAGTCGCCGGCCGCCATCGCCATGTCGCCGGCCTTGAGCTGACAGTCGGGAGCGGCGCCGGAGCGCGGGAATTTACGGGCCAGATCGTAATAGGCGACCATCGCCTGGCGGTAATCGCCGTTTTTCTCGAAGTTCTCCGCCTTGTCGAGCTGGGCGCTTGCGGTGGGCTCGATGACCTCCTCGCCATTGGCATCCACGACGCTCCATCCCTCGCCGGCCTTGTATTCGATATCCGCAGCGGCCCGCTGCCAGGGCAGCAGGCAGGCGCTGGCGGCTAGAAAGATGAGGGCATGGGCTGTGCGCATGGTAAAAAAAGATCGGTCTGTGTGGACGAGCCGGCCACGCTAACCGAAGCGATTTGGGGCGTCAAATTTAGAATGGGCATGCGCCGGGATGGGCAAAAGCGATACTTTTGGTGTAAAGATGGGCCAATCGAACCGTTGAACGCCCGCATCCACATAGGCAGTTGCGCATGGACCTATGAGGATTGGCGCGGCCCGTTTTATCCCGCGGATCTGCCGGCGAACCGGTGGCTGGCCCATTATGCGCATGTGTTCAACGGGGTGGAGATCGATTCGACGTTCTATGCCAGCCCGGCTGTAAACGCGGTGGCGCATTGGCTGGCGGAGACTCCGGCGCATTTCCGGTTTACCAGCAAGGCGCCCAAGGCAATCACCCATCAAAAGAGGCTGCGCGGGTGCGAAGGGTTGCTGGAGGAGTTTCTCGGGGCGATGCAGCCATTGCACGGGCGGCTCGGGGCGATCCTGGTGCAGTTGCCGCCCTCGTTTTCGCCGGCGCGGGATGCGGGGGCGCTGCGCGATTTCATCCTAGCGCTGCCGCACGGGTGGAAGTTCGCGATCGAATTCCGGCACGCGGATTGGCACCAGCCGCGGTTTGTGAAGCTGCTGGAGGATCACGGCGTCTGCTGGGCCTGGAGCGATACCACCTCCGTGGCCGACCAGGATCAGGCGCCGTTTGGATTCCTGCCGGAAACGGCGGATTTTCTCTATGTGCGGCTGATGGGGGATTTGCGGACGAAGTATGGCGCGGGCGGGAAACGGATCCACCGGTACAGGGAAGTGATGTGGTCGCGGGCGCTGGCGATCGAGAGCTGGGCCGTGCGGTTGCTCAAGCAGGCGGAGCACGTGCGCGATATCCATGTGCTATGCAGCAATCATTATGAGGGATTCGCGCCCGCGACGTGCCAGGCCCTCGGGGCGCGGCTGGGAGTGGATTTTACGCTGCCCGGGGACGCGATAACCGAACCCGCCTCGAAAGGTCCGCGGCAGATGAAGCTGCTCTAAGTCAGCAGCGATTATTGGTTGTTGTAGAAAGCGGTGGTCGCTCCGGCGGAGTTACCCTGGTTGTAGCTTTGGTAAAACGGCTGAAATGCCTGCTGCGGCCTCTCCTCCGGCATGACCGGTCGAGCGACGGGTGTCGCCGTCGGAATGATTTGCGTTGGGGCAAGTTGGGCAAATTCAGGCGAGTCGAGCTCCGGGCGCAATTCCCTCAGCATGCGCTGGACGTGACGGTACCTTGAGCGGGAAAGGAGGGTATCGTAACTTTCGCGCGGGTCGCCCCATTGCAGGACTTCAATGTCGACATGCTGGACACCCCAGCGATCCATCATACCCCAGGTCGGCATATATAGGTCGATGGTATTGCGGCCCGCGAGGTCCCAGCCATAGTCATCGACTATGTAAGTGCGCCCGGTCTGAAGGATGCGAAACATGGTCCCGGCGGGCCAGCGGCTCCAATCGGCCGCGGCGCTGCAGACATGTCCATAGAGAAGCCGGGTGCCGAGGGCATTGTGATCGCCGTACCGGAGATGATCGGCTTCGCCGTCAAAGTAAGCCGTGGTGCGGACATGTTGAAACTGTACCTTTGCCAAAGGAGGTTCCCATGCTGGCAGTGGACGCTCGGCGCAGCCGGGGAAGAATAATAATCCGGTTGAAACACCGGCTGCAAAGAGGAGGTGGCGGAGCCGCACTTTTCGGAGTGTATTGATAAGTGCGTGATTTGTGAAGTAAAAAATATGAGTCAGTACATTTTTCTTAAGGATTACTTTCGAGTTACCTGACCGCGGTATCCTATAAACGGTGCTTCACGCTACTTAATGACGCGATGAATGGAATCCGGGAAGGAGTTGCGCGACCAAATCGGATAGTGTCCCGATTTAAAAATGGGCCGCCATGCCGAATGCAACTTCCGCGAAAATAGCCGAGGCCAAAACACGGAAGCACCCTGAATAAGGTGCCTCAGTCCCGCCGATTCCAGATTACCGCTGGAAATTAACCGGCAGGCCCGCCTGCATGGCTGCATGCTGGTCGTCTGAGCAGGGCGCATTCGTCGGCACGCCCGCGGAGGCGGCGCTGGGCTGGATCAGGCCCTGGGTAACGAGATATTGCTCGAGTTCGTCGCCGGAAATGTCGGCGAGCATGGCGCCGTTCACCTCCACGCACGGAGAGAGCGGCTGGCCGCTCTTTTGTTCCATCTCCCAGCGGAAGGCGGGATTCTGGATGATGTCCTTTTCGGTATAGGAGATGCCGTACTTGGCCAGGACTGCCCGGACGCCGTTGCTCCAGCCGCACTGGGTCTTGAGGTAAGCGGTGATTTGAGGTTGTTCCATATGCGTGTCCCTATCTTCGTGAAAAAGTGGGCGGACGCAAGTGCGCCCGCCCACTTTTCTGAACTTACTTGCGTTTGCCTTCGCCGGGCCGGAATTCCTCCTGCGCGGCCTGGAAGGCCTGCTCGAGGCCCACGAGGTCTTCGCCGGGCTTGATGCTGTCGAACGCTTCGCTCTCGCGCTTGATCTCCTCTTCGGAGTAATTGGCGGCCTTGATCGAGAGGCCGATGCGGCGCTCCGTGCGGTCCACCTTGATGACGCGGGCTTCGACTTCCTGGCCGATCTTGAGGATGTCCTTCACCTTGTCCACGCGATCCTCGCTTAACTGCGAGATATGGACCAGGCCGTCGATGTCATCGGCCAATTGGACAAATGCGCCGAAGCTGGCGAGCTTGGTGACCTTGCCCTTGACCAGGTCGCCGATCTTGTAGCGCTGGTCGATGATCTTCCACGGATCGTCTTCGATCTGCTTGATGCCGAGGGAAATGCGTTGGTTCTGTTTGTCGATATCGATGACCACGGCCTCGACATCGTCGCCCTTCTTGAGGACCTCGCTGGGGTGATTGATCTTGCGAGTCCAGCTCAGGTCGGAGACGTGGACCATGCCGTCGATCCCTTCCTCGAGTTCGACGAATGCGCCGTAGGCGGTCATGTTGCGGACCTTGCCGCGGACGGTCTTGCCGATCATGTAACGATGTTCGATTTCGTCCCAAGGATTGGTCTCGAGCTGGCGGACGCCGAGCGAGATTTTCTGCTCTTCCTTGTTCACGCCAAGGACAACAGCCTCGACCTCCTGGCCGACGTTGAGCACGTCGGAGGGGCGCGTAATTCGCTTGGTCCAGGATAACTCGGAGACATGGATCAGGCCCTCGACGCCTTCCTCGAGTTCGACGAATGCGCCGTAGGGAACGAGGTTGGTGATCTTGCCCTTGACATTGGTGCCGATCGGGAAGCGTTCCTCGATCTTGTCCCACGGGTTCTTCTGGGTCTGCTTGAGGCCCAGGGAGACGCGCTCTTTTTCCTTATTGATATCGAGCACGACGACTTCGAGTTCCTGGCCGACCTTGAGCAATTCGCTCGGATGTCCGAGGCGGCCCCAGGTCATGTCGGTGATGTGGAGAAGGCCGTCCATGCCGTCCAGGTCGATGAACGCGCCGAAATCGGTCAGGTTCTTGACGGTGCCGCGGACGGTGCCGCCGATCTTGACGCCATCGAGGAATTTCTGGCGCTTCTCGGTCCGCTCCTGCTCGATCAGTTCGCGGCGGGAGAGCACGACGTTTTTGCGGTCGTCGTTCACTTTGACGATCTTGAAGTCGTAGGTATTGCCCACGAACTGCTGAAGGTCCTTCGGGGGAACGATGTCGATCTGCGAGGCTGGGAGGAAGGCTTCAACGCCGATATTGACGGTGAGGCCGCCTTTGACCACGGCCTTGACCTTGCCTTTGATGAGGCCGTCGCCCTGGAAGACTTTGACGATCTTGTCCCAGTTCTGTTTATGGGCCGCCTTTTCCTTCGAGAGCTTGACCATGCCCTGGTCGTCCTCGAGCCGCTCGAGCAGCACTTCCACTTCGTCGCCTATCTGGAGGTCCTCCATGTCGTCGAACTCGGAGGCCGGTATTGCGCCCTCGGATTTGTAGCCGATGTCCACGAGCACTTCGCGCGGACGGATTTCGAGGACGTGCCCTTTTACGATGCTGCCCTCACGGAAATCGCGAAAACTCTTCGCGATCAATTCTTGCATTTCAATCATTGGATATACTTGCGAACCACGGGTTGCCGGTTTTTCCCATCCCCTGGACCCGCCAGGGGCGCGTCTGTAAACAGGGGAAAAGGAGTCGAAATCTAGCCGAAAATTGCCGGGAAACAAGTGATTTCGAGGGGGTTCGGCAGCCCGAGGGCTCTTCCGAAAGGCTTTTTCTGGTTTCGGATTCCAAAATTCCCCCCTAGCCTTTGGGCATGAACGTACTAGTGACGGGCGGAGCCGGCTTCATCGGCTCCCACCTCGTCGACCGGCTCCTCGAGGCCGGTCACGGGGTCGAAGTGCTCGACGAATTCAACGATTTTTACGATCCGCGCATCAAACGGGGCAATCTGGAGGCCGTCCGGGGCCGCGTCCGCATCCACGAGGGGGATATCCGGGACGCGGCGGTCGTGGGTCGCATCGTCGCGGAGGGCGGGTACGATTGCATCGTGCACCTCGCGGCGCGTGCCGGGGTGCGGCCCTCGATCAAGGAACCGCGCCTCTATATCGAGACGAATATCGTCGGCACCTACAACCTGCTCGAGGCGGCGCGTCAGGCGGGGATCGGGCGATTTATTTGCGCATCGAGTTCATCGGTCTATGGCGTGCTGAAGACGGCGCCCTTCCGCGAGGACATGGCGCTGACGGAAACCATCAGTCCTTACGCGGCCACCAAGCTGGCCGCGGAGCAGCTTTGCTCGAATTACTCGCACCTCTACGGGATGCGCACGATCAACCTTCGATTCTTCACGGTCTATGGGCCGCGTCAGCGCCCGGACCTTGCCATTCATAAGTTCACTCGCTACATCCACGAAGGGAGGCCGATCGACCAATTCGGAGATGGATCGACGCGGCGGGATTACACTTATATAGACGATATCATCCAGGGGGTGATGGCTTGTTTGACTTATGAAGGGACGCTGTGCGACGTCTTCAATCTTGGCGAGAGCCAGACGACGACGCTGACGGAGTTGATCCAGGCGATAGAAGGTACTTTGGGCAGAAAGGCTGTCATCAACCGGATGCCGGACCAACCCGGGGATGTGCCGCTGACTTATGCGGATATCTCAAAGGCGCGGTCGCTTTTGAATTATAACCCGACTACAAAGATCAAGGAAGGCATTCCGAGGTTTGTGGATTGGTACCTCAACGTGCGGAAGGAGCTGGCCGCCTAAGGGGGGTCCAAATGACCTATGAGACTAACGCGACCTATCAGTGTTGCCGGGCTGCTCCAGGAGCTTGTGAGGATACCGAGCGTAAATCCGCACGGCACGCCGGGGATCGACAAACCCGGGGAGCAAGCTTGCGCCGAATATGTAGCCGGGTTCCTGCGCGAGTGTGGCGCGGAGACGGAACTGCGCGAGGTGGCGCCGGGCCGGCCAAACGTACTGGGGCGGTTCCCATCGGATGCGCAGGGGAAGAAGCGGGTCATCCTCGCGCCGCACCTTGATACCGTGAGCGTGGGCGGGATGACCATCGATCCGTTTGGCGGCGAAATCCGCGACGGGAAGGTATGGGGGCGCGGCGCGACGGATACCAAGGGCCCGATGTCGGCGATGCTCTGGGCGTTGTATGAACTTCGCGACCTGATCCCCAGGCTCGGCCACGAGATCTGGTTCACCGGTCTCATGGGCGAGGAGACCGGACAGGAAGGCGCGCGTGCGCTGATGAAGGAGGAGCGCGCGGACTTTGCGCTCATCGGTGAGCCGACCGGGCGCGAGATCGTCCATACGCACAAAGGCGCCTATTGGCTGAAGTTGCGCACGAACGGTCGCGCCGTGCATGCTTCCGCGCCGCAGTTGGGCGACAACGCGATTTACAAAATGGCCGACGCCGTGCGGTGCATCCGTGATGAGATCGCCCCGCGACTGGCCGCGCTGTCGCACCCGGTTCTCGGCTCGCCCACGATCAGCGCCGGGACGATTCAAGGAGGGACCAAAACCAACATTGTCCCCGATTTTTGCGAGATGGAGGTCGATTCGCGCACCATCCCCGGCCAGGATCCGGAGGAGATCAGCGGCATGATCCGGAAGGCGAGCCCGGGCGTGGAAATAACGGTGTGGCAATCCTCCGCGCTCAACACCGATCCCAGCCATCCGCTGATCCAGCTATTGGTGCGCAACGGCAGCCGCCTTGCCGGAGCGCCATGGTTTTGCGATGCCGCGGTATTTGCCGAAGCGGGAATTCCCGCCGTCGCCGCCGGCCCGGGCTACATCGCCCAGGCGCATACGAAGGACGAATGGATATCGATCAGCGAACTCGAGTCCGGCGTCCGCTTTTACCGCGCATTCATCGAGGCGCTGTAAAGGCGCAACTTGCAAACGATTGATTTTCGGTCACGTCCCGGCCAGATTGCTCGCCCCTTTATGACCGATCAAAAGACCGCCATCACCCCCCGCCGCGACGAGGACTTTCCCGAGTGGTACCAGCAGGTGGTGCGCGCCGCCGACCTCGCGGAGAACTCGGAGGTGCGCGGCTGCATGGTCATCAAGCCGTGGGGCTACGGCATCTGGGAGGCGATGCAGCGCGCGCTCGACCGGATGTTCAAGGCCACGGGCCATCGGAACGCCTACTTTCCGCTCTTCATCCCGCTCAGCTACCTGGCGAAGGAGGCCGCGCACGTCGAGGGCTTCGCCAAGGAATGCGCCGTCGTCACCCATCATCGCCTCGAGTCCGACGGCTGCGGCGGCTTGCGCCCCGCGCCTTCGGCGCAATTGACCGAGCCCCTCATCGTCCGTCCCACCAGCGAGACCATCATCGGCGCGACCTACGCCAAATGGGTCCAGTCCTATCGCGACCTGCCCATTCTCATCAATCAATGGGCGAACGTCGTCCGCTGGGAGATGCGCCCGCGCGTCTTTTTGCGGACCACGGAATTCCTCTGGCAGGAGGGACACACCGCGCACGAGACCGAGGCGGAGGCCGTCGCGGAGACGGGAAAGATGATCGAGGTTTACGCGACCTTCGCGCGCGAATACATGGCCGTGCCCGTCTATCCGGGGGAAAAGTCGGAGTCGGAGCGCTTCCCCGGCGCGGTGCGGACGCTGACCATCGAGGCCATGGTGCAGGATCGCAAGGCGATCCAGGCCGGCACGTCGCATTTCCTTGGACAGAATTTCGCGAAGGCCAGCGGCATCCAGTTTCTTTCGCGGCAAAACACGCAGGAATTCGCGTGGACGACCAGTTGGGGCGTGAGCACGCGGCTGATCGGCACGGCCATCATGGCCCATGCGGATGACGACGGGATGATCGTCCCGCCGCGCATCGCGCCCGCCCACGTGGTCATTCTACCCATTACGCCAAAGCCGGAGACGCGCGACGCCGTGCTCGCCGCCGCGAACTCGCTGGCCGATGCATTGCGAGCGCGGAGTTACGCCGGCGACCCGGTGACCGTGGAGGTGGACGCACGCGACTTGCCGGGCGGAACGAAAAATTGGGACTGGATCAAAAAGGGCGTCCCGGTTCGCATCGAGATCGGTCCGCGCGATCTGGAGAAAGGCACCGTGGCGCTCAGCCGGCGCGACCAGGGGCGGGAGAAGCAATTCCTTAGCAACGCGGATGCGGCGGATCGCATCGGGTCCATCCTCGAGGAGATTCAGAAGAGCCTTTACGACCGGGCGCTCGCCTATCGCGACGCGAATACGCGCACCATCGAAACGCGGGAGGAGTTTTACGCCTTCTTCACACCGCAAAACACCGAGCGCCCGGAAATCCACGGCGGTTTCGCCCGCGCGCATTGGTGTGGCTCGCCGGAGTGCGAGGCGCAGATCAAGGAAGACCTGAAAGTCACCATCCGCTGCATCCCCTTCGACGCGGAACCGGAGACAGGCGCATGCATCGTCTGCGGCAAGCCGAGCGGGAAACGCGTGCTGTGGGCGAAGTCGTATTAGGGCCTGTTAAGGTAAAAGGAGTGCAGTAAAGATCAGGGCGACGTGAAGAAAGGCGATGAACATGACGTCGAGCTTCTCGAAGCGTGAGAATATCCTGCGGAAGCCCTTGAGCCTGCG
>JBEKOV010000053.1:0-22093 GCA_049521415.1 Chthoniobacteraceae bacterium | reverse complement strand
AGGTCTTCCTTGTGCTCGATGACGACGGTGCCCATGACGCCGGTGGCTTCGTCGACCTCTTTCTTGATGGTGACGCCCTGGATCATGTCGCGGAATTCCACCTTGCCGGCCTTCTCCGTCAGGATCGGCACGTTGTACGGATCCCATTTCACGAAGTCCTGGCCCTTCTTCACCAGTTCGCCGTCGCCGACCTCGATGACCGAGCCGATGACGATGGTGTAACGCTCCAGTTCGCGCCCGTCCTTGCCATGTACGGTGATCGAGCCGTTCTTGTTCAGCGCGATCCACGTGCCGTCCAGCGACTTGATTGTGCGCAGATCGTTGAACCGCACCTCGCCGTCGTTCTTGGCCTTCACAACAGGCTGCTTGAATGTGCCGGTCGCCGTGCCGCCGATGTGGAATGTGCGCATGGTCAACTGCGTCCCGGGCTCGCCGATTGACTGCGCGGCGATGATGCCCACCGCCTCGCCCAGCTTCACGGGCAGGCCGGTTGCAAGGTTGCGCCCATAGCACTTGATGCAAACGCCCCGCTTCGATTCGCACGTCAGGACCGAGCGGATTTTCAACTGCTCGTGCCCGATCTTCTCGACATTGGCTGCGGTCACCTCGTCGATGAGCTGATCCCTCTTCAGGATCGGCTTGCCCGACACAGGGTCCTTCACGGTCTCGCAACTCACGCGTCCGATGATGCGCTGGCTCAGGTCGACCACCTCGTCGTCGCCTTCGTAAATGGCGCGCACAAGGATGCCGTTCGTCGTCCCGCAATCGTCTTCGGTAATAATGACGTCCTGCGCCGCGTCGACCAGTTTCCGGGTCAGGTAACCCGAGTCCGCGGTCTTGAGCGCCGTATCGGCCAGTCCCTTGCGGGCGCCGTGCGTGGAGATGAAGTACTCGAGCACGGACAGTCCCTCGCGGAAGTTCGATGTGATAGGCCGCTCGATGATTTCGCCGCTCGGCTTCGCCATCAGTCCGCGCATGCCCGCCAACTGCTTCACCTGCTGCCGGTTGCCGCGCGCGCCGCTGTCCACCATCAGGTACACAGGGTTCAATTCCTTGCGCCCTTCATTGTGCTCCAGGGTCCGGAACATGACGTTGGCGATCTCCTCGCCCGCGTGCGTCCAGATGTCGATGATCTTGTTGTAGCGCTCGCCGTCGGTGATGATGCCGCGGCGGTACTGTTGCTCGACCTGCGCGATCTGCTTGTACGCGCTGTCCAGTTCCAGTTGCTTCTCCCGCGGGATGATCATGTCGGAAATTCCGATGGAAATCCCCGCGCGCGTCGCCCAGCGGAACCCGAGTTCCTTCAGCAGGTCGAGTGTCACGACAGTCGCCGCGTGCCCTGCCGTCCGGTAAGTCCGGAAGATGACGTCGGAGAGCTGCTTCTTGCCGCACGGCTTGTTGAAGAACCCGAGGCCCTCAGGCCAGATTTGGTTAAAGATGACGCGCCCGGCGGTGGTCTCGAGGATCTTCGTGGTCGCGTCGCCGTACACCGTCCCCGGCTTGCCAAAATCGGGGTTCTTGTAACGGATGCGGTCGTGGATCTGGATCGATTCCTCGGCCAGCGCAAACTCGACTTCCGTGTCGTTCGCAAACAGCGACATCCGCTCGGTCCCTTCCTTCGCCGCATCCTTCGTCGCCTTGCGCGGGTTCTGCGTCAGGTAATAGCATCCCAGCACGATGTCCTGCGACGGCGTGGTGATCGGCTTCCCGCTCGACGGTGAGAAGATGTTGTTCGGCGCCAGCATCAGCATCCGCGCCTCCATTTGCGCCTCGACTGACAGCGGCACGTGGACGGCCATCTGGTCTCCGTCAAAGTCCGCGTTGTATGCCGTGCAGACCAGCGGATGAATGCGGATCGCCTCGCCCTCGATCAGTTGCGGCTCGAATGCCTGGATCGACAGCCGGTGCAGCGTCGGCGCGCGGTTCAGCAGGACCGGGTGACCCTTCGTCACCTCTTCCAGAATGTCCCAGACTTCCGGTGTTTGCCGCTCGATCATCTTCTTGGCGCTACGCACGGTGTGCACGTAGCCCCGCTCCTTCAGCACGCGGATGATGAAGGGCTCGAAGAGCACGAGCGCCATCTTCTTCGGCAGTCCGCACTGGTTCAGTTTCAGCTCGGGCCCGATCACGATGACCGAACGCCCGGAGTAATCCACGCGCTTGCCCAGCAGGTTCTGGCGGAAACGTCCACCCTTGCCCTTGAGCATGTCGGACAGCGACTTCAGCGGGCGATTTCCCGCCCCCGTCACCGCGCGCCCGTGGCGCCCGTTGTCGAACAGCGCGTCCACCGCCTCCTGCAGCATCCGCTTCTCGTTCCGGATGATGACATCCGGCGTCTTGAGTTGGAGCAGGTTCTTCAACCGGTTGTTCCGGTTGATTACCCGCCGGTAAAGGTCGTTCAGGTCGGACGTCGCAAAGCGCCCGCCCTCCAGCGGCACCAGCGGACGCAGGTCCGGCGGAATCACGGGCAGCACGTCCAGGATCATCCACTCCGGCCGCGTGTGCGAACTCGCGAACCCCTGCACCAGCTTCAGCCGCTTGGCCAGCTTCTTGCGCACCTGCTTGGAACGCGTCGTCCCCATCTGATCCTCCAGCTCGCTGTTCAGCTTCGCCAGGTCGATCCCCGCCAGCAATTGCCTGATCGCATCCGCGCCCATCCCTGCCGTGAAGCTCTCTGCATATTGTTCCAGCGCCTCGCGGTATTCCGTCTCGGTCAGCAACTGGCACCGCTGAAGCGGCGTGTTGCCCGGATCGATCACGATATAATCCTCGTAATAAATCACCCGCTCCAGGTGCCGCGACGTCATGTCCAGCATCAGACCGATCCGCGACGGCATGCACTTGTAGAACCAGATGTGCGAGACCGGCACCGCCAGCTCGATGTGCCCCATCCGGTCGCGCCGCACGCGCGACAGCGTCACCTCGACGCCGCAACGGTCGCAGATCACACCCTTGTGCTTGATCCGCTTGTACTTCCCGCACGAGCATTCCCAGTCCCGCGTGGGACCAAAGATGCGTTCGCAGAAAAGGCCGCCCTTTTCCGGCTTGAACGTGCGGTAATTGATGGTTTCCGGGTTCTTGACCTCGCCTTTTGACCAGGAACGAATCGCATCGGGCGATGCGACCGTGATGCCGACCTGGTCAAAGCCGATGCCACGTTCCTCGCCGAAGATTTCACGAATATTTGGTTCAGCCATGGGAGTATTGCTCGTTGGAGCCGTTGTTAGTTTTCTGAAAGTTGAATTGTTAAATGATTCCGTCGGCGCCGATCGTCGGCGCCTTGCTGCCGACCTTCACGTCCAGTCCAAGGCTCTTCATTTCCTTGATCAGCACGTTGAACGACTCGGGCGTCCCCGCTTCGAGCGAGTTGTCGCCCTTGACGATGGACTCGTAAATCCGCGTGCGGCCCTGCACGTCGTCGGATTTGACGGTCAGCAGTTCCTGCAAGGTGTACGCCGCGCCGTATGCTTCCAGCGCCCACACCTCCATCTCGCCGAAACGCTGCCCGCCGTACTGGGCTTTGCCGCCCAGCGGTTGCTGCGTCACCAGCGAGTACGGGCCGACCGCCCGCGCGTGAATCTTGTCCGCCACAAGGTGGCCCAGTTTCAGCATGTAAATGTAGCCGACGACGACCTGCTGATCGAACGAATCGCCCGTGCGCCCGTCATACACGGTCGCCTTGCCGGTCTCGGTGATCCAGGTGAAGCCGTCCACTTTCTTCGCGTCGCGCAGGTACTCGCGGATTTTGTCTTCGTGGATGCCGTCGAATACCGGCGTCGCCACCTTGAAGCCCAGCGCCTTCGCCGCGACGCCAAGATGCGTCTCGAGCACCTGGCCCACGTTCATGCGGCTCGGCACGCCCAGCGGGTTCAGCACGATGTCCACCGGCTTCCCGTCCGCGAGGAACGGCATATCTTCTTCAGGCACGATGCGCGCCACCACGCCCTTGTTGCCATGGCGTCCGGCCATCTTGTCGCCCACGGACAGCTTTCGCTTGCTCGCGATGAACACCTTCACCTGCTTGATGATGCCGGGATCGATGTCGTCCCCGCTCTCAAGCCGGTCCATCGACCGCTCATGCTCGAGCTCCAGCTCCGCGAACTTGTGCTCGAAGTTCCCGATGATCTCGCGAATCTTGTTCCGGATCGGCGACGGGTCGATGTCGACGTGATCGTACACCCCCGCCAGCTTCCGCAGCAGCGTTTTGGTGATCTTCCGATTGGCCGGGATAATGATCTCGCCGGTCTGCGCGTTCACGACGTCCAACGGGATTTTCTCGCCCAGCAGGATGTTCGATAGCGCCTCGGTCAATTGCTCGTGCAGCTCCTCCTTCTTCTTCTGGTACTCCTCCTGGATTTGCTTCGCCTGACGCTTCGATTCCGCCGGCGTGACCTTCGCCCGCGCCACTTCCTTGCGCGACGACACCTTCACGTCCATGACGATCCCATAAGTCCCCGACGGCACGGTCAGCGACGTGTCTTTCACGTCCGCCGCTTTCTCGCCGAAGATCGCGCGCAACAGCCGCTCCTCCGGCGCAAGCTCCGTCTCGCTCTTCGGCGTGATCTTGCCGACGAGGATATCCCCCGGCTTCACCTCCGCGCCGATGCGAATGACACCGTCCGGCCCCAGGTTGCGCAATGCTTCCTCGGACACGTTCGGGATATCCCGCGTAATCTCTTCCGGCCCCAGCTTCGTGTCGCGCGCCCCGATCTCGAACTCATCGATATGGATCGAGGTATAAATGTCGTCCTTCACGATCCGCTCGGAGATCAGGATCGCGTCCTCGAAGTTGTACCCGTTCCACGGCATGAACGCCACGAGCACGTTCCGCCCCAGCGCCAGTTCACCGTTCTCGGTATTCGGCCCGTCCGCGATCACGTCGCCCTTGTGAATATGCTGCCCCTTCTTGACGATGGGCCGCTGGTTCACGCAAGTGCCCGCGTTCGACCGCATGAACTTCCGCAGTTCGTACACCCACACGCCTTCCGCCGGGTCGTTCTTGATCTTCTTTTTTCCCTCGGGCATGTGCCCATCCTTCGTGATGACGATCTGCTCCGCTGTCACGCTCGCAACCTTGCCGTTCGATTCCGCGACGATCACCGCGCGCGAATCCCGCGCCACTTTCCCCTCCATCCCGGTCCCGACCAGCGGCGCTTCGCTCACCAGCAGCGGCACGCCCTGCCGTTGCATGTTCGAGCCCATCAGCGCCCGGTTCGCGTCATCGTGTTCCAGAAACGGGATCAGCGATGCCGCCACGGACACGAGTTGCTTCGGCGAGATATCCATGTAATTCACACGGGCCGGCTCGACCTCCAAAAAGTCGCCCCGGAACCGCACCGACACCTTTTCCCCGGTAAATTTCCCGTGGCTGTCCAGCGGCGCATTCGCCTGCCCCACGAGGAATGCCTCCTCGCGGTCAGCGGTCAGGAAATCGATCTTCCCGGTCACGCGCCCGTTCTCGACCTTCAGGTAAGGCGTCTCGATAAATCCAAATTCATTGATCCGCGCATACGTCGACATGGAGTTGATCAGCCCGATGTTCGGCCCTTCCGGCGTCTCAATCGGGCAAATCCGTCCGTAGTGCGAAGGATGCACGTCGCGCACCTCGAACCCCGCGCGGTCCCGCGAGAGCCCTCCTGGCCCAAGCGCCGATAGCCGCCGCTTGTGCGTCAGCTCGGACAGCGGGTTGGTCTGGTCCATGAATTGCGACAGTTGCGACCGCCCGAAAAAGTCCCGGATCACCGCCGAGAGCGCCTTCGGGTTGATGAGCTTCTGCGGCGTCATCCCCTCGATGTTCACGTCGAACAGCGTCATCCGCTCCTTCACCAGCCGCTCGGTGCGCGCAAGGCCCACCCGGCACTGGTTCGCCAGCAATTCACCCACCGTCCGCACGCGACGGCTCCCCAGGTGATCGATGTCATCCAGCGATCCCTCGTTGTGCAGCAGCCGCACCAGGTACTTCGTCGCCGCGATAAAATCGTCGTTCGTCATGATCCGCTCGGCCAGATCGACGTTGATCCCCAGCTTCTGGTTGATCTTGTACCGGCCCACGCGACCCAGATCGTATTTCTTTGCGTCAAAAAACAGCCGCTTCAGCAGCCCGCGCGCATTCGCAACGGTAGGCGGATCGCCAGGGCGCAGCCGGCGGTAGATATCCTTCAGCGCCTCCTCTTCGTCGTGCGCGGGATCCTTCTTCAGCGACTTGATAATGGTGTCGTCGTCCTTGGTATCCACGACCTTCACGCTCTTGAGCCCGAGTGCCAGCACCTGGCGCACGGTCGCCTTCGTCAGCGGCTCAAACGCCCGCGCGATCGTGATCTCCCCGTCGCGCACGTCGCCGATCAGCACCTTGGTGGCGATATCCTCGTCCTCCAGCTTCTCGCTCAGAGCCATGTCTTCGACCTTGTAAAACAGCTTGATGATCTCCTCGTCCGACCCGAACCCGAGCGCCCTCAGGAATGTCGTCGCCAGGAACTTCCGCCGCCTCTTCCGCCGATCCAGGTACACGTACAGCAGGTCATTCGTATCGAACTGCACCTCCAGCCACGAGCCGCGATCCGGGATGATCCGGAACGAGTACAGCGTCTTCCCGTTCAGGTGCAGCGATGACTCAAACGCGATGCCCGGCGACCGGTGCAACTGCGACACCACCACCCGCTCCGCCCCGTTGATCACAAACGTCCCCTGCGGCGTCATCAGCGGGATTTCCCCCATGTACACCTTCTCCTCCTTGACGCCCTTCTCCTCCTTCAGCCGGAAGGTTACGTGCAGCGGCGCGGAAAATGTCTGGCTCTCGCGCTGGCACTCCAGCGCGCTCATCTTCGGTTCCCCGATGTCGTACGACACGAAATCCAGCACGATCTTCTCGTCGTAGCTCTCGATCGGGAACACTTCCTTGAATACCGCCTGCAAGCCCACTTCCTGCCGCTTCGAGGGAGTCACATCCTTTTGCAGGAATTCGACGTAGGAATTGAGCTGCACCTCGATGAGGTTGGGCGGCTCGGAGGCTTCTTTCAGTTTGCCAAAGTAGATTCGCTCGGACATGATGATGTGGGTGGTGTTTTTGGCTGCCGTCGCATTTTCCCGGGGATTCGGGGCCATGCTCAGACAGCGCGGGCAGTTATCCGTTCAAGAGGTGATGCGGCGGCGGGACGAAAAGACGAAGAAAACGAAAGCGCCGCCCTTTAGGCTGCCCCATTCGTCGAAAATGGGGCTCGCGGCTTTCGTTTTCTTCGTCTTCCTGGCTGGAAAGAGACTCTCGATGCTCAGTTGATCCCCCAAATTTGAGGGGCTGAGAAAATAATTCGGTTTTTGGCGCGCGGCAAGCGAAATTTTTTCGCCGCCGCCACGCACGTTGGATAAGGAAAAGGAACCCGTCCCGCCTTTTTCGCGGGACGGTCCCGGGTTACTTGATCTCGACCTTGGCTCCCGCCGACTCGATCTTCTTCTTGATCTCCGCGGCTTCTTCCTTAGTGACGCCTTCCTTGATGGTCTTCGGCGCCCCTTCGACCAGGGCCTTCGCCTCCGCAAGGCCCAGCCCCGCCACTGCGGCGCGGACTTCCTTGATCACGGCGATCTTGTTCGGCCCCGCTTCTTTCAGGACGATCTCGAAGGCGGTCTTCTCCTCCGCGGGTGCCGCGGCGGCTGCGGGCGCTACGCCCGCCGCGGCCACAGCCACGGGTGCGGCCGCGCTCACGCCCCACTTCGTTTCAAGGGCTTTGACGAGTTCGGCAACCTGCAAAACGGTCAGGCCGCTCAATTCTTCCACTATCGTGTTGGTATCTGCCATATGCTGCTTCTTTCGGTATCATCGCCCGCCGGAGCTCCGGCCAATTTGAGAGGGGCAGCCGCCCCTCCGATGAGGAACCATTGGTTTTGGGTGTTTGTTGGTTTTTCCCGCGCCCAGCCCAAGAGCGGAGCACGAAAAGTATTTGGATTGGTTTAAAATTTTCTTTGGACGCATCCAGTCGCGCGCCAGCGTTGTAGGCGCGGACCGGTGGTCCGCCCGGGCTTACGCCCCGTGGTTCTCTTAAGTTTAAGCCCCCGCCCCCTCCTTCTCCGCCTTCGCCTGCAAAATCCGCGCAAGTGACGAGGCCGGCTCATTCAAAGTCCGCACCAGCCGCGTCGCCGGCGCCAGCAGCACACCCAGCAATTGCGCCAGCAGCACCTCGCGTGCGGGCAGGTCGGCAATCGCCTTGATCTGGTCGCTCGACACCACCGCCCGGTCGATCACTCCGAGCTTCACCACCGGCTTTTGAAATTCCGCGACGAATGTCTTCACCACCTTCGCCGCTGCCGCGACATCCTTGTCGCCCACGATGATGGCCGTCTGCCCCTTCAGGTCGCCCAGCTCCGGCAGCCCCGCGTCCTTCGCCGCGCGGCGCAAAAATGTATTCTTCACCACGTGGCACCGCGCCCCCGCTCCCGCAAGGCGGATGCGCAGTTCGCTGAATTGATCGACGCGCAGGCCGGTGTAATCCGTGACGAACAGGAACGGCGATGCGTTCAGCTTCGTCATCAGGTCCTCGACGATATTGGCTTTTTCGGGTCTCATGTTCTCGCCTGGTTAAGCTTGGATTTTCAGGAACGGGCTCGCATCCACGCGCATCCCCGGCAGCATGGTCGCGCTCAGCGTCACATTCTCGATAAAGGTTCCCTTCGCCGTCGCCGGACGCGCCTTGATGACCGCCTCGATGACCGCCGCCCCGTTCTCGGAGAGCGCCGCCGGTTCAAATGAAAATTTTCCCACCGGCACCGCCACGTTGCCGTTCTTGTCGAGCTTGAACTCGACCCGCCCCGCTTTCACTTCCTTGATGGCCTTCGCCGTGTCTTCAGTCACTGTCCCCGTCTTCGGGTTCGGCATCAGCCCGCGCGGCCCCAGCACCTTGCCCAGCTTCCGCACTTCCGACATCGCCGCCGGCGTCGCGATCGCGACGTCAAAATCCTGGAACCCTTCCTGGCATTTCTTGATCATATCCTCAAATCCCACGTACTCCGCCCCCGCCTCCTTCGCCGCCGTGGCCGCGACCCCGGTCGCGAACACCAGCACCCGCACCGCCTTGCCCGAGCCATGCGGCAGCGGACAAGTCCCGCGCACCATCTGGTCGGATTGCTTCGGGTCCACCCCCAGCCGGAACGACAGCGTCACAGTCTGGTCGAACTTCGTGGGAGGCAGGCTCTTGAGGAGACTCACTGCCTCGGGGAGCGGATAGTTCTTTTTGCCGTCCACCTTCTCGGCGGCGGCGCGATAGCGTTTGGAATGTGCCATGTCTGGTTGCAGTCTTAGCGCCCCGGTCATTCATCAACTCGAACGAACCCAAAGCTCCTGCTTGTTTGTGGTTTGGTTTTACCCCCGATCCCCGGACAAATCGGAATCAGCGGGAGGGTGGAGGCTAGCCATCAAAGCCCCCCTGTCAACGAATTTCCTCAAAAATCTTCACGACCCCGCCGAAGGGGTCCGGGCAGGCTACTCCGTCACAGGAAGCGACTCACTGAATCTGAGCTTCACCCAGCCGAGCATTTCCAGATTTCTAATTGCCCCCGCCAGGCTACCTTGCTTGCCAGCATCTTTCTTCCAAGGCTTCTTCCACTCCAGAATGTAATTGAAGAGATCCTCCTCCGATACCTGTTCCGGTTCGCGTTCCTGTTTCAGCGCCTGCACGGCAAAGATTACCGTCGCGACTTCTTCCGCTTGATCGGTGTTCTTAATCCGGCTGAAGAGATCGACCGTTTTCTCGATTTTTCGCGAGAACGGTATTAACTCCTCCGCAAACTTAGCTCGATCCTGAGCAAAACGCGGCCCCACCCGCAGCGTAGTCATCCGGCCCAGTTGCTGTTCGGTAACCCAGTTGTTATTGGCAAGAACGTTTATTGCTTCCGTTACCTCGTTTGCAAACGGGCCGTAGCTGCTTCGCCTGAACTGGAAACCGGTGTCCAAGCCTTGCCGAGTCAGAATATAGCAGATTTTCTGAAAAATCACCCGGCCAACAGGATTGGCATAAGGCAACTTCTCCAATTCAGAGAGCACCTCGACCAATGCGGCCCATTCCGGTCGCAGCTTTTCTCTTCTCCTGCCTTTCACTTGAAACTCGGTCTGTTGGTCGGCCCCGAGGAACTCGGCTTTCAATTGCGCGGCTGGCGTGCCAAACGGCGCAAAGAGTTCTACGGGTATTCCCAGCCCTTTAAGCTTGAAATACATCAATGGCCCCACCGTGGACCATTCCAGACCTCCGTTTCCGCAACCCAAGGGAGGGAATGCCACCGAAGTAATCCCCCACGATTCGTAATGTTTCGCAAAATAATCCAGCCCTTTCTCGACATCAGACAGCCGGGTCGCGGCCCGCCAATGATCTTTCGTCGGGAAATTGACAATTGAGATTCCCGCCAGGTCGGTGTAGAGATACGGCTTTCCGAGTCGCACTTCTCCACGCTTGCACCGGTCGACATAGTCGGCAAACATGTCTGGGTATTCCGTTTTGAATAGTTGGGCGATTCCCTTACCCATGATCCCCACGCAATTTACGGTGTTGACAAGCGTTTCCATCTTGCTTGCAAACAAATCTCCGATTAGGGCTTTTATCATAAGATTCAGATATTCGGATTAGTGAAAAAACAGATCGGCATCAATAGTGATCGGAAGACAAAACTCTGCCTGGACCAAAGACTGTCTGGCTGCACCGTTGCAAACATAAGCTCCCTCGATCATCTCCGGTGGAATCCTCTTTGGGATGAGGACCTCCGCGCATTTGGCGCTGCTATGTTTCCATTCCTTGATTTTGTCTTCGGGATGCTTCCAGTTACGCGCAAAGATGACCTCGAGATCCAGCAAATCAAGTTTATCAGGTGCATTAAATCGGACATACTTGCTGGTCGCATTTTGATCAGTGATCACTGCTCCGGAAATCTCGAGAATACGCATCGAAACACGAAGAACACATAACCGGTGGGCCTCATCCCGTCTTTTCGACATCATCGGATTTCGAGCATGAAAATACACATTGGCGTACTCATGCAAAGGGAGGCCGCCGGTTACGCTCTTGCCATCACGTATGTCCTGCATCTCTTGCAGCGCCACAGAGGAATGCTGGATTCTGGAGGCCTCAGCAAAGGATAATATACCCAATTTGAGCACCGAGGGAACGTTATCTATCAGCATGATGCTCTGGAATTCCGTCAGTTTCATGCTTTCGGGTCAATATTGAGCCTGAACTGCGGGATGCGGGTGACAAGTGGCTCGATTCTTGGCACTTGACTGAAGCCAATCTACTCCGGTCTCGCGGTGAGACACTTGCCCGGCGACGAAGACCCGATCACCAAGACGACCTCCGCAATGGGGCTCGGCGCGTCGCAATCGAAGACTCCTCCATCGCCAGTTCCTGCCTAGTTTGGAGAAACTACCGGAGCATGTTGATTTCACGAGGTCCATTCTACGTGGAATTCGATGCGCCTCGCAAGCCAACCCTATCGACCGCGTTTCAGTCCAACCCGCTGGCAAATCAGCCACCCAATCAAACTCCCCAGCCAAACCGACGCCAGCACATCCGACAGATGGTGCGCATTCAGCAGAATGCGCGAGGCCGCGATGCAAAGCGCGATCATCGTCGCCGGAACCGCAACCGGCATTCGCCAGCGCCCCGGCGTCAGCAGCCAAAGCGGCACGATGCACGCAATCGCCACAGCCGTGTGCGCGGAGGGAAACGACGAATACTCATACTTCCCGGCGATCCAGACCCCGTGATTCCAAAGCCCGTACCATCCGGGCGCGATCGACGCGCTTGGGCGCGTCCGTCCCGTAAGCACCCGCAGCACATTTGCCGCAAGGCCCCCCGCAATCGCCGACCCCAGCATCAGCAGCACCACGCGCGTAAAGGCCGGCCGCTTCATCACCCACCCGATCAGCAGCAGCCCCAGTAGCAGCGCGACAATCGGCGGAAAATCCCCCCATTTCGTAAAAAGCCGCGCCGCCTCCTGCACACCCGCGACCCGATGCGCCGCAACCCACGCCACAATCTGCCCATCCAAAAGAAACGATCCCGCAACAATCCCCGCGCCAATCACAAACGGCAGTAAGCGGAGGGGACGGGCACGGTTCATCAATAGTGGCCGCCAAAGGCGGCAAATTTCCTCAATTAGCAATCACAGATTAGCAATTGGCAATCTCTTCCCTGTTCCACTCCCTTCTTCCGTTCCGCCCCCAATTCTGAATGATTCCCCCGATGTCCGCCCCGCGGCTGCTCCTCCTCTTTTTTGGCTTCCTGGCGATCTACATCGCCGGCGATTGGGCCCTCCCGCTCATCGACCGCGACGAACCGCGCTTCTCCGAGGCCTCCCGCGAGATGCTCCAGCGCGACGATTTCGTCGTCCCCTACTTCAACGACCAGACCCGCTTCGACAAGCCCCCCCTCATCTACTGGCTCCAGTGCGCCGCCTACAAGGTCTTCGGCGAAAACGAATTCGCCGCCCGCCTCCCCAGCGCCCTATGCGGCGCGCTCGCAGTCCTCGTCATAGCGGTCTGGGGCGCCCGCCTGTATGACCCACAGCGCGGATGGCGCGCCGCCCTGATATTCGGCCTTTGCCTCCAGACCATCATCCACGCCCACGCCGCGGTCGCCGACATGGCCATGATCGCCGCCAGCGCCGCCTCCGCATGGGCCGGCTGGAATTGGCTCAACGCCGAGCGCAACCGCCCAAGCCGCGTAGGGTGGTGGCTCGCCTTCTGGTCATTCCTCGCCCTCGGCTTCCTTGCAAAGGGCCCCATCGCCTGGATCCCCATCGGCATGGCCGGCTGGACTGCCGCAAAAATGGATCGCGCCAAACGCCCCGGCGCGCTCGCATGGCTCCTCGGCCCCATCCTCATGCTCGCCCTGGTCGGTATCTGGGGCATCCCCGCCATGATCCGCACCCATGGCCAGTTCGCCGCCGTCGGGCTTGGCAAGCACGTCGTCATGCGCTCCGTCTCGCCCCTCGAGGGCCACGGCGCCAAATCCTGGACCGCCTACGCCGCCACCCTCCCCTATTACTTCGTTACCGTCTGGTTCAGCTTCTTCCCATGGTCCATCTGGCTGCCCGCCGCCACGCTCGCCCTCTGCCGGCGCAGTCGCCAATGGCGCCAATTGGACCCTGAAGAAACATACCTCGTGACCGGCATCCTCCTGGTCTTCGGCATCTTCACCCTCAGTTGGACCAAGCTCCCCCATTACACCCTCCCCGCCTTCCCCTACATGGCCCTCCTCATGGCCGCATGGTGGGACCCGGCCCACGAACGCGCCTTCCACTGGGCCGCCACCGCCATGGCCGCGTTCGCCCTGGCCCTCGGCCTCGCCGCCTTTCCCCTCGCCCGCCCCCTCTTCGCCTCGCAGGCCATTTACGACCAGGCCGCCCCGCTCCTCACGCCGCCCATGGAACTCGCGACCGTCGCCTACCATGAGCCCAGCCTCGTCTGGCTCTTCCGCAAAGAAATCCTCGGCTTCCAATCCGAAATCGATTGGAAGGACGCCGACAATTGGATGCACCGGCCCGGGCTCCGGGTCTGCGTCATCGAGTCCGGCCTCGTCAAAAAGACCTTCCGAAGGCTCGACCCCTCCTGGCACCTCGTCCAGGCCCGCGGTTTCATGTTCGTCCACGGCGAGCGCGTGGAATTGACGGCGATCATAAAACGCTGACCCACCCGATCCATAGCGGAAATATCCGCGAAAATGGCATGAAACGAGCACATCTACAGCCGCCGCCAAATCCCTAAAGAATCGCCCCCCTCTTTATGCAAGACCTTCCAGCCCAATCACTTCCTTCCACAGAGACCTACGCGCCCCCCAAGCGCATCCTCGTCATGGACGACGAAGCCTCCATCCTCGAACTCACCTCCCGCATGCTCGCGAGCAGAGGCTACGAGGTCGAGACGACGAAAAACGGCAACGCCGCCGTCGCCCAATACAAAGCCTCGAAGGAAGCCGGCCGGCCATTTGACGCGGTGATCCTCGACCTGACAGTGCCCGAGGGCATGAGCGGATTCGATGCCTTCAAGGCGATCAAGGCGTTCGACCCGAAAGTGAAAGCGATCCTCTCCACCGGCTACTCCCACGACCCGGTGGTCATGAATTACGAGAAGTACGGCATCGCCGGCATCGCGCCGAAGCCGTACAATGTCAGGGAACTCCTCGGCTCCGTGGAGCGGGTCGTTTCCGGCGAGTGCAGTTGCTGATCGCAGAGCCTAGCTCTCGATCTCGATCCCCATCTGCCGCGCGGTCCCGGCGATGATCCGGAACGCGGCCTCGTCCGTGCGGGCGTTGAGGTCCTTCATCTTCACTTTCGCGATGTCCGCGACCTGCTTTTTCGAGAGCTTGGCGACCTTCAATTTGTTCGGCTCCTTCGAGCCGCTCGCGATGTTCGCGGCCTTCTTGAGCAGGATGGACGAGGGGGGCGACTTGGTGATGAAGGTGAACGACTTGTCTTTGTAAACCGTGATGACGACCGGAAGGATGTCGCCGGCCTGCTTTTGCGTGGCGGCGTTGAACTCCTTGCAGAAGGCCATGATGTTGACGCCCTGCTGGCCCAGCGCGGGGCCGACCGGAGGAGCCGGATTCGCCTGTCCGGCGGGAATCTGGAGCTTGATGATGCCTGTGACTTCTTTTGCCATGGATGATGATGGATGAGTTGCGAATTTTTAACCGCGCTCGACCTGCCAGTATTCGAGATCGACGGGGGCGGCCCGCCCGAAAATATTGACCGAGACGCGCAGCCTGCCCCGCTCGGGATCGATTTCCTCGACGACGCCGCTCTGGTTCTGGAAGGGGCCGTCGGCGACCTTGACGATCTCGCCCACTTCGAAGCTGACCTTCGGCTTCACCTTTTCGTCCGCTCCCTTGACCTGCGCCAGCAGTGTATCGATCTCGTGGCGCGGCATCGGGATGGGGCGGTCGCGGGTGCCGGCAAAGCCGAGAACGCCGGGCGTCTCGCGCACGAAGTACCATGTGCGGCTGACGAGCTGGTTGCTCTCGTCCAGCAGGTGCATGTTTACGATGATGTAGCCGGGCATCAGCTTGCGCGTAGTCTCGCTCTTCTTGCCGCGCTTGATCTCCGAGACGCGCTCGGTCGGCACCAGCACCTCGTAGATCAGGTCGCTCATCTCCTCGGTCTTGATGCGCTTGACCATGTTGTCATGCACCTTCTGCTCCTGTCCGGAGAGGACCTGGACGGCGAACCATTGATCTTTGCCTAGCGGGATGGCCATTGGAAATTATTTGGTGAGAGCGCCGATGATGGTGGTGAGGCAGAGGTCGCAGAGCGAGATGAAGCCCGCCAGCAGCAGCATCGCCACGACCACGACCATGGTGGAATCGAAAAGCTCCTTGTAGCGCTTGAAGCCGTGCTCCTTCGGGTCCCAGGGCCAACTGGCCTTGTAGAGCTCGGTGCGGACTTCGGCGAAAAATGTTTTTGTCTTGGCGAGCATTCTACGAAGGAAGGTTCAAGTGGAGGTTGAGGCTCGAAGGGGGCGCCGCGTCCCGGCTGGCACGCCAGGAGGGACTCGAACCCCCAACCGACGGTTTTGGAGACCGCAACTCTACCAATTGAGCTACTGGCGTATGTGGGCTTTCATTATCACCCCGGGAACGATTGCCGGCAAGTGCGCCGGCAATCGCAACCTGGATGAAAAGGTTTACTCGACGATCTCGCTGACACGGCCGGCGCCGACGGTGCGGCCACCCTCGCGGATGGCGAAGCGCATGGTCTTTTCCATGGCGATTGAGTTTTGAAGCTCGACCTCGATTGCGACGTTGTCGCCCGGCATGACCATCTCGACGCCATCGGGCAGCTTGACGGAACCGGTGACGTCCGTGGTGCGGAAGTAGAATTGCGGACGGTAATTGGTGAAGAAAGGCGTGTGACGCCCGCCCTCGTCCTTGCTCAGCACGTAGACCTCGGCCTTGAACTTCTTGTGCGGCTTGGCGGTGCCGGGCTTGGCGATGACCTGGCCGCGCTGGACTTCCTCCTTCTTGAGGCCGCGCAGCAGCAGGCCCACGTTCTCGCCGGCGCGCGCCTCGTCGAGGAGCTTGCGGAACATTTCGATATCGGTGACGACCGTCTTCTGCGTGGGCGAAATCCCCACGACCTCGACTTCCTCCATTTTCTTGAGGACGCCGCGCTCGACACGACCGGTGGCGACGGTGCCGCGGCCTTCAATGTTGAACACGTCCTCGACGGGGAGCAGGAACGGCAGATCGACCGGGCGCTCCGGCACCGGGATGTATTCGTCGATTGCCTCGACGAGCTTCAGGATGTTGGCTTCCTGCTCGGCGTCGCCGTTGAGGGCCTTGACGGCGCTGCCCTTGATGATCGGGACTTTGTCGCCGGGGAATTCGTACTGGGTGAGCAGGTCGCGCACTTCCATCTCGACCAGTTCGAGCAGCTCGGGATCGTCGACGAGGTCGACTTTGTTGAGGAAAACGACCATCGCCGGCACGCCGACCTGGCGGGCGAGCAGGATGTGCTCGCGGGTCTGCGGCATCGGGCCGTCGGCGGCCGAGACGACGAGGATGGCGCCATCCATCTGGGCGGCGCCTGTGATCATGTTCTTCACGTAATCGGCGTGACCGGGACAGTCCACGTGGGCGTAGTGGCGCTTGTCGCTCTGGTACTCGACGTGGGCGGTATTGATGGTGATGCCGCGCTCCTTCTCCTCGGGAGCGGCGTCGATTTCATCGTACTTCTTGGCCGTAGCCTTGCCCTGCTTCGCAAGAATGGTCGTAATCGCCGCCGTGAGCGTGGTTTTGCCGTGGTCAACGTGGCCGATAGTGCCGACGTTTACGTGGGGCTTGTCGCGTTTGAATGCTTCCTTAGCCATGGTGGTGGGTGGTTTATCCTGGTTGGTTTTTTTCGGTTTAAAAATTCGGGTATATTTTCGGTTGGCGGCCGGCCCGACCATGGAGCCCATGACCGGGATTGAACCGGTGACCTCGTCCTTACCAAGGACGTGCTCTGCCAACTGAGCTACATGGGCGCGACTGCGGGGCTGACCGTCGCCGCAATAGGGCGAAAAACCCCGCAACCGGTGCTGGTCTGCACCGATTCCAGGGTCTTCGTCCTATCAGGGGCGAACAGTGAACCTACCAAAAGGCGACCGAGTGTCAAAAGAGAAAATTCGAAATTCGAAGGGGCTGGGCGCCCCCCAAGCTTCAAGCTACAGTAAGGGGCGGTGCTCGGTCATCCCCCCGGAACGGCCATGGGCGCAGCCTGCGGCGGCCGCACGGCGGGCAGCCAGGGCTCGGCGACGCGTTGAATGGAAATCGCGCGACCGGTCGTCTCGTCGATTTCCACCAGCGCCCCGCAGAGGGCCACGGGACCGCGCGCGACCGGAAAACTGACCGGCATCGCGTGGATGAAACGCTGGACGATTGGCTCGATCTCGCGGCCGAGGACGGACTCGGTGGGGCCGCACATGCCGGCATCGCACAGGAAGGCGGTGCCGCCCGGGAAGATGCGCTCATCCGCCGTCTGGGTGTGCGTGTGAGTGCCGATGACGGCGGAGACGCGGCCATCGAGGAAGCGGCCAATGGCGATTTTCTCGCTGGTGGTCTCGGCGTGGGCATCGACGAAGATGACAGGCGTCTCCTCACGAATGCGCGGGATGACGCTGTCCAGGACATGAAAGGGATTGTCGATCTGCGGCTGCATGAAGGTGCGGCCCTGGACATTGACGACGGCGACCTTGCCCTTGGGCGTATCGAGGACGATGAATCCCTGGCCCGGCGCGCCGTCCGGATAATTGACGGGACGCAGCAGGCGCGGCTCGGAATCGATGTAAGGCGCGAGCTCCTTCTGGTCCCAGACATGGTCGCCGGTGGTGATGACGGCGACGCCGGCGCGCAGCAGGTCGATGGTGATCTTTGGAGTAATGCCGCGTCCGCCGGCGGCATTCTCGCCGTTGACGACGACGAAATCGATGCCGCGCTCCCGTTTCCAAACCGGCACGGTCTCGATGACAGCCCGGCGTCCGGGTTCGCCAATGATGTCGCCGAGGAAGAGAAGGGTTAACATGAATTGATAATTGCTAAAATGTGATTGCGAATCGACCAGATTAACCGGCGGGGGCGCGTTGGCGAGGAAAGGATGCGGCTTCGTCCCGCGGCTGCGACTATGCCGGCATAAGTGCGTACCGCGCTGCCGCGAGGAAAGAATGGTGATGGCGATGAAGGATGGTAGGGTTCGCAGCAGCGTGAATTTATCCTGTTTTAGGCGAGCGGGGATGGTTGCTTGCGTGGCCGTATTGACGGCGATGTCTGCGCGGGCGCAGGAGCCGGCGCGATTGAGCGCGCTGGCGGTCGAGCCGGACTGGGCGACGCTCGAAAAATACCAGGGGACCATGGGCCGCGCGGAATTTACCCGGCTGCTGGATACGGTGTATGCGCCGGGCGGTGCGTGGAAGGACACGATCCAGATCGACGATCAAGGCGCGCACATCCTGACGACGGGCACCAACCGCTGGCTGCTGCGATTCGCGGAGGACGATACGGTCAAGAATGCGCCACGGTATTGGACGCCGCTCGATGCGATGCCGCCTTCACCCGAGCGGCTGGCGGGCGTGACGATCGCGCTCGATCCGGGTCATCTGGGCGGCCAATGGGCGAAGATGGAAGAGCGATGGTTCCAAATCGGCGCGGGAACGAAACCGGTCGCGGAGGGGGACATGACGCTGCTCACGGCGCGGCTGCTTGCGACGAAGCTGGCGAAGGATGGCGCGAATGTCGTTTTCGTCCGCGACAGCACGGAGCCGCTGACGAAATTGCGCCCCGCAGATTTGCAGGACGCGGCGCGGGAACAATTGAAGAAGCAGGGCCTGGCGTTCATCCGGCAAAACTATAACGGGCCGCCGGACATGCTGCGGATGAACTCGGTGCAATGGACGAGCGAATTGCTCTTTTACCGCACGGCGGAAATCCAGGAGCGCGCGCGGCTGGTGAACGAAAAGCTGAAGCCGGACATGGTGCTCTGCATGCACTACAACGCGGAAGCATGGGGCGACCCGAAGAACCCGACGCTGGTGGACAAAAATCACATGCACGTGCTGGTCAATGGAAGCTACGCCGCACCCGAACTGGCCCTGGACGATGTCCGCTACGGAATGCTGGTGAAGCTGCTCTCGCGCTGTTACGCGCAGGAGCTGCCCATCGCGGAGCACGTGGCCAATAGTCTCTCCACGGCGACGGGCCTGCCGCCTTATCAATACACCACCGGGAACGCGACGCGCGTGGGCGACAACCCATATATATGGGCGAGGAATCTGCTCGCGAACCGCCTCTACCAATGCCCGGTGATCTACATCGAGCCGTATGTCATGAACAGCCCCGAGGTCTGGGATCGCGTGCAAGCGGGCGATTACGACGGGCGCAAAATGATCCACGGAAAAATGCGGGAGAGCATCTATCGCGAGTACGCGTCGGCAGTAGAGGCCGGCTTGGAAGCGGCGGCGGCGGATATGCGGAAGCAGTGATAATGCGCCGGCGCCGCTTATTTGAGGGAATCGGCCAGGCCTTTTATTTCAATCGAGCGCGGTTTGCCGTCGTCTTTGACGAGGGAGACTTCGTCCGAGGGCGCCAGCGGGTTTGCAAAGAAGATCAGGGAGCCGTCTCCCGATCCGCAAAGAAACTCAGCCGGATCGCCGGCGAGTTGCTCGACCGAACTGAGAATCGCCTGAAAATCCTTGGGACCCATGCCCTCCACGGGGATGCTCCAGTCTCCATCGTCAAGCGTCGCGAGGGCCTTGGGACGATGAAAGCGGATTATGGAACCCCAGCCGCTGCCACCGAGGCGGGCGTCGTTCACGTAAATCGAAGTCTGTCCCGCGGCGATATCCTGCGCGCCGGTCGAAGCTGGCGACGTATTCTCATCGACGAGGAACGCAATCGGCACGCACCGGCAGGCGACCAGCGTCTCATCATCGGTGGAGATCGCGCCCGACCAGAGATCGCCGGAGCTGGCGAAAAACAAAGTGCCGTCCGCGGCGAAAACCGGATGACTCATCTCCGTGCCGTAGCGGGAACGGACGTTGACGAATGTGGTCTCGCCCTTCGGCAAACGCAGGATCGATTGATCCCCCTGGTCGGGATACCCGGTCGCCAGTATCTGCCCGGTTTTCGGATCGTAGGCGATGTCGTCGAGGGAAATTCCCTGCGGCGCATCGCAGACCTTCGCGCAGCCGCCTTTCGAGGGATCGTAAGACCAGACCGCATCTTTCGTCGCAAGGATGACGAATCCCGCATTCGAGAGCGTCACTCCCTGGATAGGTTCACCGATAGAGGCAGTCAGATCGATTTTCCGGAAGGTTTTCTTCCCGAGATTGACATCGACCAATCCGCCGTTCGTTTCGAAATGAATCAGGTAAACGCGGCTGGAATCCTTCGAAAACGTCGCGTCCGCGGCAAACGCCTGAATCGAGGCGGCGATCGATACGATTGCGATAATCGCCTTCATGGCCGAATGCGGATTGAACGAACCCGTTTCATCCTCAGCAATTCGGAAACGAATGCGTGCCGAAGTAGCGGTCACCCGCATCGCCGAGACCGGGGATGATATACGCGTTCTCATTCAACTCCGGGTCGATGGCGGCCGTGAAAATGGGCACATCGGGATGCGCGCCGCGCAGTTGCGCCAGACCGACGGGACAACTGACCAGGCAGACGTAGCGCAGATGGCGCGCGCCGCTTTCCTTGAGCTGCGTGATCGCGCCGGTCGCGCTCCAGCCAGTGGCGAGCATCGGATCGACGACGAGCACCTCGGCGGCGGGAAGATGTGTGGGCAGCTTGAAATAATAGCTTTCCGGCCGGTGCGTTTTCTCGTTCCGGTACATGCCGATGTGGCCGACGCTGACATTGGACAGGACCTGGAGCATCCCATCGACGAATCCAAGGCCCGCACGCAGGATGGGCGCGATGATCACGGGCCGTGCGAGAGCCGCGCCGGTGTAGGGAGCGAGCGGCGTCTGGACCACGCGCTCCACGGTCTGGAAATCGCGAATGACCTCGAAGGTCATCAAGGTCGCCAATTCCCGCAGTTCGCGCCGGAATTCCTCGGAGGAAGTGGTGCGGTCGCGGATGACGGTCAGCTTGACCTGGATAAGGGGATGATCGATGAGAGTGACCCCTTCGGGCGGAGTCGGGCGCTGTTCGGACACGCGCGCTTAAATAACAAACCGGCGCGGGGTTTGTCGCGCTCAATTGCAAATCGGCGCAAACTCGGGCATGATGGCGCCCTCTGCTCAAAATGAAATGCCACGGCGCGAAGTTTCTACGGTTGTCGGTGATCGCGGCCCTAGCCGCGGCGCCATGGCCGGTCGCGCGCGCGCAGGTGGACCATCCGGAGCCGATCACGCAGGTGGTGCCGGCGGTCGCGCCCGGCGCGTCGCCAACGCCGGCACAGGAGGCCACGCCGCCGCTCAGCCCGGTGGGCGAAGGCAGCCCCGATGTCAGCCCGATGCCGACCACTTCCGTGAGTCCGGTCGCATCCCCAGGCGCGGCAGAATCGGCAACCCCGTCCGCAACGGCCAGTCCCAGCGCATCGCCTACGCCGTCCACATCGGCCAGCCCCGGAGCATCGGCGTCACCGCCGGCAGCGACGCCAGGCGCCACACCTCCCGGCGAGCCGGAGATGGAGTCGAAGCCCGAGCCCACTCCCCTTCCCACCCCGCCCTCGCCTTACTCCATCGAGATCGATCTCAGCAAACAACGGGCCTACCTTCTGGACGGTGGCGAGATTTACGCGGAGGCGCCGATCTCAAGCGGACGCGCCGGGCACCTGACGCCGAGGGGGAATTTCGAAGTAATCGAGAAGGATTTGGATCATTTCTCGAACCTCTACGGCGAGTTTGTCAATATCGACACCGGACGGGTCGTTAAGGCGGGCGCGGACGTGGCGATGCCGGTACCGAAAGGGTGCAAGTTCGTGCCCGCGCCGATGAAATGGTTCATGCGATTCGACGGCGCGAATGGGATGCACGCGGGATATCTGCCGGGCTTTGCCGCCTCGCACGGATGTGTGCGGATGCCCGCGGCCAAGGCGGAATTCTTTTACCAGACGGTGGACGTCGGGACGCCGGTACACGTCT
>JBEKOV010000052.1:0-22669 GCA_049521415.1 Chthoniobacteraceae bacterium | reverse complement strand
AAAGTAAGTGGCCATCACCTCTCCCACAGAATCGATGACTTTCTCATGCCAGTTATTAAGTCCGACCTGGCGATTGCGGCGCCCGATGCGGATCGAGGCAAGATTCGCATCGTAACCAAAGCCTTGAAGGAGGGGCTGGTCTATCGAAATGCCGGCGAAGAAGACGTCGCTGGGGAGAAAGGGTTCGTTGAGATTGAGCACGATATCGCGCAGGTGGTCCACTTCGACGCCGACCTTGTAAGTGGTGCCGAGCGGCAGCTTGCCCTGAATGTCCATTGTGTCGCGAATATCCTCGTTCTGGAATATGAACGGCTGCGTGTTGGGCGCGGGCGCGGGGGCGGCCGTGGGGGCGGCCTCGGTGCTGGGGAGGGGCACCGGGGTGGGGGCGCTTGCGGACTGGATTTCAGCGAGGGCCTCCTGCTCGAGGAGGATTTGCTGGGCGGTGTCGGCGCTGGTGATGGTGGTGGGGTTTTGCGGAGTGCGCGAGAAGGTGTAGGTGGACTCGATGTCGAAGGCGGGGTCGAAATCGCCCCATGCGAGACGGACCTGGGCGTCCTGGAGCTTGAGGTCGGACTTGTGCCACTGGATGTCGATGTTGTTTTGCAGCGTCATGGCGATGGCCTCCCGCAGGGTGAGAACCTGGGTCTTCCCGGCGCCTTGCTCCGACGGGGAAAGCGCGTCTCCCGCGAATGCGGTGGCGATGGCAATGGCGGACAGCGCAAGCGCGCGGCGAATCAGCATGAGTGAAGGGCCTGATAAAAAGGGGTTAAAACCGGTAGTCGAGGCTCACCAAGTCGAGCAGCGACTGCAATACCAATCTGCCCCACGGGTAGCGTCCGGCGTCGATTTTTGCGCGTCCAGTCATGCCCTCGCGCAGGAGTCCCTGGCGATTGTCCACCTGGATCTCCGCCTCGTAGGTGCGCTCGAGGGGAATCTCCTTGCCGCTGCGGTCGAACGCAGTGGGCACGTCGCCGTGGCGCCTGGCGGAAAATGCGGCGGGCATATCCTCGCCGACGAGGATGACCGGATCGGCGGCGATGGTCCCGTGGAGCGGGATGCCGGGATAAGCGTAGGACTTGATCTCGACGGGCTGTCCCTTGCGGACCCAGCGGACTTGCTTCTCATTGAGTGGGATCACGATTCGCATCTCGTCGAGCGGGGCGACCTGGCAGAAGACGTCGTTGATATGGAGTTCGCGGTGAAGGAGGAGTTGCAGGTCGTGGGTGAGCACGGTGCCGCCCAGTTTTGAGCGCAGCGTGAGGCGGTCGACGCTTTGCTGGGCGTCGGCGAGGCGCTTCTTCATGCGATCGACGATGGGCTGCGCTTCGCGCAATTCGTCGGGCTTATCCTCGGCGAGGGCACGCTGGACGGCGGCTTCCGCGACGGCAAGCTGTGCGGTGGCCTCGACGAGGTCCTGCTGCACATCGCGATTCGATAGCTGGGCCACGGCGCCGCCGGGGGGCACCTTGTCGCCCTCCTTTACGAGGATCTTGTCCACGAAACCCTGGTAGTCCGGACGGATATCCTCGGGCGAGGCGAGTTCCACCGCGACGTTGCGCTTGATGACCAGGGGAACGGGGACGAAGCAAAAGATAGTGAAGAAAGCGAGGGCGCAGCCACCCACGATGCCGAGCCGGCGCATGCGCCCGCCGGGGCCCCAATCGTTGCGAGTAATTTGAAGGCTTTTCATAAAGCTCCATAAGGGCATGACGACCCATGCGGTGAGGGCCGTGACCGAGAACCAGGTGGCAAGTTTTTGCAGCCCAAACGGCGCCAAGTGCGGCGCCATGAAACGAGTAAGTCTATAGATGACAAAGTAACCATAGATATATGAGGCGACGGCATAGAAGTAGAAGAGCCCGAATCTCCGCCGGGGCAGCGGCAAACGGGCCATCGACGCATCCTGATAATCGCTGCCAAAGATGAGCCGCTTGACCTGGTAACCGATAAATGAGCGGGATTTGTTGCAAAGGTTTGGCACCTCGATCCAATCGGTCATGATATAGTAACCGTCGAAGCGCATGAGGGGATTCGCATTGAAGATGAGGGTCGAGATGCTGGCGATGACCATGATATTCCAGAGGATCTGCTGGAACGCCCCGGGCTGAACGACGGCCCAAAGGAACGTGGCGAGCGAGGCAAGGACAAGCTCCACATAGATGCCGGCGGCGGAAATGAGGATGCGCTTGTTGCGGTCCGGCAGGACCCAACAGTCGCTGACATTGACGAAAAAATAGGGAGTAAATACGAGGAGCATCACACCGACCTCGTGGACCTCGCCGCCGAAGTGCTTGCAGGTAAGTCCGTGGCCGAGCTCATGGATCGATTTGATGATGATGGTGGTAACCCAGATCAGCGCGATGTTATTGAGCGAGAAGAATCGGGACATCATGGCGCCGGTGGCGTCGTACTTCTGATAGACGACGATGGTGGCGGCAACGACCATGCAGATCGATATCCACAAGGATTGCCTTGTCCAAATCCACCAGAGGGGCTTGGCCATGCGCGAGAAGAGCTTGTCCGGATCGAAGATCGACCGGCGGAAGAAGAACATGTTGTTGACAAAGGTGTAGAAGCCGCCCTTGCCGTGTTTCTTCGCGCGCTTTATCGCGTCGTAACGAGGCTTTAATTGGACGCCCTGGATCGTCAGGAATTGAAGCAGACCGAGGTCGTTGGCAAAACGCGAGAGGCGTTCGCTGATCTCCTCTTCTGAGAAGTCCAGCCGTAGATGCGGGAAACGCTCCACGTACTCCTGCTGGATCCGGCGCATGTCGCGCTTGCCGTCAAAGAGGGTCGCGAGGAAATAATCCTCAGCGGTCAGGCGAAAGTACTGGAGCGAGATGGGGTCCTTGACGACATAGAAGGTGCGGCCCTCGTAGAACTGCTTGATGACGATGAGGTCCGATCGCAGCGGCGGGATGACGGCATGCGCGGCCTGCTGCGGCGGCGGATGGGGTGCGGCAGTGGCGGCCATAATCGGATCAAGGGGCCGCGGCGGCGGTTCTGACAGGCTTGGTGAAATCCGCATCGCCGCGCATGCCGGCCCTGATCTCGTGTTTTGGATTGTCGAGCAGGAGCTTCACGCGGAAGAGGCCGCTGGCGGCGTCGATGCGTGGATCGATAAAGGCCACCGCGGCGTCATACTCCCGGACGCCGCCATTGTAGGCTGGGAAATGCACCGGAATCCTGTCTCCGAGCGCAATCTTCTCGATCAACTCCGGCTCGAGATAGAACTGGATATAGACCTGATCGATATTGACGATATCGAACATCTTCTCGGTGCGATCCACGGATTCGCCCGGCTCCTTGTACCGTTTGACGACGATGCCGGAGAGAGGAGACGTGATTGTCTTTTCCTGGAGGTCGACGATGGCCATTTGATAATCAAGCTTGGCGGCCTCGAGGTCCGTCTCCTTCTCGAGTTCGGCATCCTTCGAGGCGTCGCTTTCCTCCTCGAGCTTCTTCATGCCGTCATATTCGAATTGGGCGCGCTTGACGAGGTTCTCGGTGCGCTTGACGTCGAGTTCCTCGCGATCGTTCAAGAGATGTGCGAGAACCTGGCCCTGCGTGACCGTGTCGCCCTCATCGACCTCGATATCCTTGATGTTATCCTGAAGGACGGGTGAACTTACCGATACTTGCTTGAAGGGGAGCACGAGGCCCTGCACGTCATCGGCGCGGGCGATGACGGGATAAGTCAATGCGAGGAGGAGAATGGGAATAAGGGCTTTCATAACTTTAGTTGGACCATCCCCTGGTGATTTAAGTTCGAGTGTAAGTTCAAGAGGGTATCGCTGAAAGAACAGGTCAGCTAATCATGCGGAACTGGCACCAGCGGTAGAGCTTGCGGGCGATGGTGAAGAGCAGAGGCTCGCGGCCCAGGACGACCTTGGCGCGTCCGGTCAAACCCGGGCGAATATCTTTCATGATATCCGCCGGAATATCCGGGTTATCTATGGTGATGAGGAAGACGTTGGCCTTGTCGCGCGGATAGGCGGATGCGGATATCTCATCGTGGGAGGTGATGCGGGTGCGCAGGACGTGCGCGGATTGCGAGTAAAGGATGTAAGTCATGTCGAGCGAGCCCTTATCCAGGAAGGCCTGCTCGATGGCGGAGATATCCCGCTCGTCGATCTCGGCATGCAACTGCCATTGGTTCAAATTGTCGATTTCGGCAAAGGGAGCCCCTTCCTGCAATACCTCGCCGGTCCGGAGTTCGAGGTCCTTGGTCATTACGACGCCGTCGATGGGAGAGCGCAGGGTGGCGCTGTCGATATCGGCCTGGATTTTCTTGGCCTGCTGCTCGAGTACCTTTACCTCGAGCATCGATACCTGGGCGCCCGCCTCGTCGCCGGCGGCGCGGAGGCGGTCGGCATCGGCAGTGTAGCGCAGGGATTCCTCCTCGGTGCCGTCGAGGTCGAGCTTGAGGCGCCGGGTGTCAAGCAGGGCCAGCACCTGGCCCCTGGTGACGTGATCGCTTTCGTGGACGAGGACGGTCTCGACCTTGGCGCTGATCTCCGGCACGACGATGGCGCGGTCGAGGGCCTCGATCATGCAATCTCCATCCACGTGCCGGCGCGCAGGCCAGAGAAGCACGATGGCCGCAATGGCGCAAAAGACGCCGGCCTTGAAGAGGAAGCGGTTGCGCTTCTTGCCCGTGAGGAGGAGCCGCGTGCCGCGAACGCGCCGGCTGACGTGCAGAAATGGCAGGGTCTGGTAATCGCGCGCGGCGGAAAGGGCGCGGCCCGAGTAATTGGCGACCCACTCCGTGACGCGGCGAGCGGGGAGGACCTCGGACTTGCCACCGACCGAATCGAAGTATCCCTCGAATGTGCTCTCGCAAAAGATCGCGCCGGTGATTTCCCTCTCGGAATCGAGCATGGGACAAATCACCGCGGAGACGACGTGGGATAATTGAAAATAGAGGATGTCGATTTCATCGGTGCGCGCGGTGGCGAGGGCGGGAACGGCGTCCGAACCGGGCTGCCCGCCGGATTTTGCGGACTCCGCGCGTTCGAGCAGCTCTTTCTTATCGAGGATGCGCGTGTCCGCAGCGGCGTGGGCTTCGACGAAGGCGGAGATCGCCTTTACCATGGCGCTCTTGGGTTCGACCGTCTCCTGGCCGGAAATGGCGAGGACCTTCCATTTCTCCCCTTCCCTGATGAGGACCGATGTGCGCTCGCAGCCGGCGAGGTCGCGACCGTAATTGGCGGTGAGGCGGGCGAGCTCGAGGGAATCGAGCGAGCCGGCGAGGTCCGTGGTGAAGCGGAGGAGATGCTGGAGGCGCTGGGTCTCGAGCACCAGGTTGCTCAAGCGGCGGGATTGCAGATGCTGCTCGACGTAAGGCGCGAGGGAGTTGAGGAAGGTGACGAACTCAGGGAAATTCTTCGCGGGAACATACGGTTGCAGCCATACCTGAAGCACGCCGATGGCCTGATTATTGAGCCGCAAGGGCACATGGATGAAACAGTAGGGCGTCTTGTTTGCGGGGGCGCCCTGCGATGGCGCGACATCCGCGGCGTCGGAGTGCGTGGGGCTGAGGATCACGGCGGTCTGGTTGCGGACCACGTCGGTGAGGATCTTGAGGATCGCGGTGCGCTGGGCCTCATCCTTGCCGAAGAGGCTGGATTCAAAATCGACCTGGGCGCAGAGCTGGAATTCGCTTTTGTTATCCTGCGCGCGCGAGCCGACGAGCCAGACGGCGCCGCCTTTCGCATCCGTGGCGGTGGTGACGCGCTCGAGGAATTTTCCAAAAAACTCCTCGCTGGACATCTCGGCCTTGCTCAAGGCCGCGATTTGCTCGACGAGGCGCTGGATGCGCGTCCGGGCGGCTTCAAGGGTTGCTGCTTCGGTAGCCATTAAAGTTGGGTGGCCGGAAAACGGAGCGGAACGTACGGGCTGCGGCCCGTAAAAGCAAGCGACCGGGGCGACCAAGCCACCAGATAATTTAGCCAATGAATTCGCGGATGCTTGGCGATGAGTCATCCCCGCTTATTGCCGCGATGGCGCCGTCGATCAGTTCTCCGCCGCCGGGCAGCGGCGAATTGCTGTAGCCGCCGATGTTGCCGCCGAATTGTCCAATGTAATTGAGCTGGTCCGGATTATCGGGGCCAGGGCCAGGGCCTGCGCCAAGTAGCGTCGCTCCCACAGAATACTGGTCCGCGAGCGTCAGAGGGTTGTACCAGACGTCCTTGCTGGCGCCGAGTTTGCCGCTGATCGTGGATCCGTAATTGGTCACGCTCTGGATCAAGGCCACGTTGTTCACATTGCCCGCGACCATCGACATGATCTGCTCGGCGAACACGTTGGATACCGAACCGTTGACCCCGTTGAAGGAGGGGATGAGCGAGGGGAGCCCGTTCACCAGAGGCCCGTTGACGTAACCGGCGGCACCCGCGACGAGGCCGACGCTTCCGGTCGCGTCGGTCATCGGGGCCGCGGCATCGCCGAGGATGTAGTCGTTCACGAAGTCCTGCATGGTAAAGACGCCCGTAATAAAGCCCCCAAAGCCGTTGCCGATCACGCCCAAGGGATTCAAAACATTGTCGTAGGAAATAATCGGCGTGTTGGGATTCATATTGCCGATGGTACCGGCCACGCTGACGTTGATGATCGAGCCGCCGTGACCCGAGTTGTCGGTCGACGCATTGCCCTCGTAGACGCTGTGGTTGGGAGTGTTGCCGCCGTTTCCGGCAATGAGGTCCACGTCCGTCTGGACGCTCAGCGGCTGCGTGAAGTCGACGATGCTGCCTCCGTTGCCGCCGGGTCCGCTCACGGCGCCCATCGAGTTGGCCACGTCGGACGGGTTGTTCGGATTCACCGGCTTGCCCCCGAGAGCGGCGCCACCATCGCCGGCGATGACGACCACCTTGCCGCTTGTGGATCCGGCGTCCGCGTTTATGGACGTCAGGCTCCCGCCCGCGCCGCCGGCATTAAGGCCGTTTCCGCCCGCGCCCGCCGCCAGGACGGACTGTGAGGTGGCTCCCGTGGCGGTGGTCTGGACCGTCGTGATCGCGCCGCCGGCGCCGCCGCTGCCGCCCAGGCTGATGCCACCCGGACCGGCTACGAACCGGTCGTAGGTGATGGGAATTGCCACGACCTGCGCCTCCAAGGCGCTCCGCAGGACGGTCCGATTCGAGAAATCATAGACGAATATGGTGCCCAAACCGGAGGCGGTTGCGAAGACGTTGCTGATGTCTCCGCCCGCGCCGCCGACGCCGAGGGTGGCGCTGCCGCCAGCGCCTCCAATGACTGTCACGCTGGTGGGAATATCCTTGATGGTCGAAGCTTGGGTGAAGCTGGTCACGCTGCCGCCGCCGCCACCGTACAGGCCGGAGCCCCCCTCACCGCCCGCCAGGTAGATGTCGCCCACCAAGTTATTATTCACCATGTAGGGGCTGCTATTGATGACCGAGCCGCCGGTTCCCCCGTGACCGGCCACGGCATTGCCCGCATTGCCGCCCACATAGTTCAAGAGTCCGCCCGTGCCACTTACCAGGGGGTTGAACCAATTGACAAAGGAATTGATGCTGCCGCCATCGCCGCCGCCGTCAATTCCGGTCGCGCCGTTACCGGCCTGCACCACGACATACGGATACTCGTTGTTCGTGGCCGCAGTGATGACGCCCGGCTGAGTATTGCCGAGAATGGAGCCGCCCCTGCCGCCGATCATCCCTATGCCGCCATCGCCGGCCAGGAAGAACTCGCCCTCATAGACAAACATTTGGCTGAGCGAACCGCCCGCGCCGCCGGTGCCGGTGAGGCCTTCGCCACCATCGCCCGCGATCAGCAGGGTCGCACCGTCCGCGGTAGCCGGGATGGGATTATAGCTGACTGAAACACCGCCAATGCTGCCGCCCGCGCCGCCATTGGTGAACCCATTGCCGCCTTCTCCGGCCAGGAGGCTCACGGTCCCATAGAAGTCGAGATACTGCGGGAAGAGGATCGAGAGTGTGCCGGTGCCGGTCGTGAATCCGTTGTTGGTGGCAAGGGTCAGCGATTGGCCGAAGCTGCCGCCCGCGCCGCCGGCGCCATCCTGCGAGTTGCCGCCGTTGCCCGCGGTGAGGAAATATCCGGAATCGGTGAAGAAGGTATTCTGGTTGGAGACATACGGGCTAGCCAAGCCCGTTGTGGGGCCGATTGGCTGATTGATCGCAAATTCCGGATAATCGGGATATGCCGCATCCGGGTTCGCCGTGATGAATCCAAATTCGCCCGGACCGGATCCGGGGTAAACGCTCGAAAACGCCGGATGAGGTTCATAAACCCCAAAGGCTACATACTGCGACCTTGCGTTCGGGGCGATGGTATGCAACGGGGCGGGAACCGGACTGAACAACTGCTCCACCGGAGGGCTCATTGGGGGAGTTGCGGGGGTAACCACCTCGAGCGGCAAGATGTAGATCAAATCCGCGCCCGAGGTATCGTAATCGAGCACCGCGACATCCGAATTGATCCCGGTGTTAAGTCCGGTGGAATTGGGTATCGTGGCGATGGCCGCCGGCGCGAAATTGCTTTGATATGCAAAGTTGATACCGCCGCCTGAGTTGACCGTAAAATCGCCGGTCCCATCCCCCTGCATCGTCACCAGGAACCCTTGCGGCGACTGCGAGACCGCCACGATATCGGCATTCGTCGAAGTGGTGATGTCCTGGGTGATAGTGAAGCTAAAATCATAGAATTGCGTCGGGGTGGGCGGGTTGCCCGGGATGAGCACGTCGCCAAAGCCGGCGCCGCCTGCGAGATGCGCGCCAGCTCCCGGCTCGTCCCGGATGATGGTGACTCCGGTATCCGAATAATTGGAGTAAACTACCATATCCTGGCTGGCTCCCTGCTGAAGGGCGGTCGCCAGGAAGGTGGATTGCGTTGGGCTGAAGGTCGCGACACTGGCCACTGGATAGTATGGTACCTGCCCGTTGGAGAAGTCCGCGAAGACGTGGCCGGTGCCAAATCCGGTGGCGGTGTTGATTTCGGGACTCAGGAATATGAGCACGTTCTCCATCCCGCCACCGAAAGCCGTCTCCTGAGCAAGCACCGCCAGCCCCTCGATGCCGTTGGCGGCACCCGTAAAATTACCCGCAATGATCTTCGAAACCCCCACAGGCGTGTTTAAATCGCTGTTAGCTGAGAGGATCGGCAGCGGGTTGAAGATCGGATCGCTGAAGCCCTCAAAAGCGCCGGTCTTCGAGTTATACTCGCTTAAATAGACGTAGACACCCGCGAAGCTGCCAGTGCCCGCCGCGACGGCAATATCGAGTTCCGGCTGGTGAGTGACGGGATTCACCAGGCCGGTGAAATTGCCGACAGTGATGGATTCCACGTCCGGGGGGGAGTTCAGGTAGATATAAGATTGGTGGTTAATTGTGAATACACCATTCGCCGCGCCGGCACCCGAAGCATATTCACCGAGGGCAACAACCAACTGGCTGGGATTGACGGTTGCAAAGACCACATCGCTAAAGCCATTACCGACAAAATCGAAAGGCTGCGTGCTGCCGATGGAACCGCCCGCGTGATAGGTGCTCACAAGGGTGGTTGCCTGCGTGATCAGCCCTTCCGGAGTGATGAAATTGCCGCTGGAAGTCCCGCCGCCGGCGCCGGCCGCCGAATAGCCGTCGCCGCCACTGCCGTAATTGATCACGAAGTGGGCGTTGATCTCGATCGGGGCGGCGGGATTGAAGCTGATGATACCGGCATTGCCACCGGCCCCGGTCAGGCCGGAGCCTCCGTTGCCCGACTGGAGCACCACCTCGCCGACGATAGCGCCCGCTTCCGAGAAATTAACGATGTTGCCGCCATTGTGTCCGATCGTGCCGCTGCCGGCGTTGCCCGCGATCAATTGATATACGCCGGAGTTGTCTCCATCGAGGGCGACATTGACGATACTGCCGCCGGCCGCGTTGAAGCCGCCGTTGCCGGCGTGGATGGTGCCGATGCTGAATGCGGTGCCGGGGATATCGGCCTGGATGTTGTAAATGCTCGCGCCGGCCTCGCCGGGGAGCGGATCGAAGGCCAGGAGGGCGCCATTGATATCCGTGGCCTGGCCGCTCGAGCCGAAGCCGAAATTCTGTCCGGAGGCGGACGATCCGACATAGATCGAGCCGATGACCGGCTCGGTCGCAGCATAGAGATCGCTTCCGTTGGCGCCCGAGTACTTCGCGGTCATCAGCGAGATGCCGTTGGGATTGATGTGCAGGCCGCTGGTGGAGTCGCCGGCCAGGCCGAGGCCGCCGCCGGCATAGATATTGCCAAAGATCGAGTAGCTCGTCATGGCGAGGTGCGCGCTGACTTCATACGCGGGAGTGTCGCCGCTGGGCAGCGTGCCGGAGAAATCGACCGTCGTGAGCGACCGCATATCGATCTCCGCGATGTTCGCATCGAGGAGGATGTCGCCCTTGCCGTTGTCGGTGAGGGTGCCGTTCGGGTTGAGGTCGGTAACCACGTCGCCGTGGATATCGACAAAGGAAATGAGGCGGGCGCCGCCGCCCATCGAGAGGCCGGTGATCTCATTGAAATCGATCTGGCCGTTGTCGTTGAGGTCCGTGGTGTGGACCAAGACCTGGCCCTGCTCGACATACATGAGGTAAATGCCCCCTCCGCCGGAACCAGTGGTCAGGACATCGCCAGCTTTCAAGAGGAGCGAGCCGCCCGCCGTCACCGTGACGAACGTGGGGTGAGCGGGGAGCACGTTGGTCAGGGCTACCGCGGCGGCGGGAGCGATACGCTGTTCCAGGGGCTCGATCATACTGTAGCGATCGAGCGCCGGGGAGGATTTTGATATCGATTTCATTGGGAACTGGGAGAAAGGGGGCGGGGGTTCATTCGAAAGGATTAGCTGTTCACATTATCGATGAGCACCGCGTTGCCCGCGGCATCGGCGGTGACGAACGCCTCGGGGACAAAATTCTTGGCGGAGGTGAGGTTCACCGCCGCGATCAATCCATCGACCGGCGCATCGCCGAACTGGAAGGAGCCGCCGCTTGGGGTAAAGTTGAAGACGGCGGCATTGGGCTGGAGGATATTGTAAATGCTCCCAACGAGGCTGGCCGTGGCGAATTGCACGGGGTTGAATTCGCCGCCGACGGTGGGCAGCGTGATGGTCTGCACGGATTCCGTAGTCCCGTTGCCAAGCGTCGTCTGGGCGATGTTCATCGAGAGGTTCGGGATGATTAACTGCTCGGCGCCGTCGTTCCCGAACGTGATCTGGTAGGCGGGATTGCCGGATGCGGCGGTGGTCGAGGTCACGGTAACACTGCCCGCGGTTGAGACGTTCGAGAGTGAATCCAGGGCGGACTGAACCTGCGTGGCCGAGGCATTCGCGGGCAATTGCGCGGTGGTCTGGCCGTCGAAGGTGAGCGTGAAGGGATCGTTGACGAGGACCTGGACCTGCTGGGTTTCCTGAGTCGTGGCGTTGCCGGCGACCTGCTCCATGCTGTATTGGGCGTACATGGGGTTGCTGATGAGCTGCTTAAAACCGAGGGTATTGAAGATGATGTCGTAGCCGGTATTGTTATTGCCGGCACTGGTCGTAACCGTCACGCCGCCCACAGCGGTAATGGTGGTGACCGAGTTGAGGATGGCGGCAACCTGGGCCGGGGTGGCATTGGCTGGAATTTGCGGGGAATTGACGCCATTGAAGCTCAGGAAGAACGGACCCTGGGTGACCTGGACAGTCTGCTGCTCATGCGTTGCGCCCGAACCGGCCACCAATTCCGCCGTGGTCCCGTCCGTCGTTACGAATGGGATGGAACCGGTGATCGCAGGCTGCGCGCCGTCGGCCTCGAAGGTGACGACGAATCCATTGCCGCCGGGCGCGATGTTGACGGTCACGCCGCCCGCGGGCATGTTGGTAAGGCCGTTGAGGGCGGAGGCCACCTCTGTGACGGTGGCGTTGCTGGCAATCGGGCCGGTTGTCTGGCCATTGTACGTCAGCTCAAAGTCCTGCACGAGCGCCGCCGCTGGAGTTATCACCGCGTCGTTCTGCCCCTGCCCATTGAGGATGATATTGTTTACTTTCGCGACCAGGTTGCCCTCCAGGAGCTCCTGACCGACGTGCATGTGGCCCGCCACGATCGATGCAATGGCATCGGCCGCGATATTGGAGACGCCGCCCGCCGCGCCCGCGATGGTCCCTGCGCCGCCCGCGCCCGCGGAGATGCCGCCCGCGCCGGTGACCGCGGTCGGAGCGCCGCCATATTGACTGACCCCGTCGATATCGAAGCCGAACATGGCCCCCGTCCGCAAGCCGATGGCCGCATTGACGTAAACATCGTTTACCGAGCCGCCGACGCCGCCTTTCTTCGTGGCGCTGCCGCCGTTGCCGGCGGAGATATGGTGAAAATCGGTGAAGGTGCTGAGGGAGAAATTCGTATTCGCAGTGCCGCTGGCAAAGGCGCCGCCGCCGATATTCGACACGCTGCCGCCCGCGGCTCCGGTCGTGCCCGCGGTGGCATTGCCCGCGTCGCCTGCGTTGATAAAGAAGGTGACGCCGGGTCCGCCGCCGCCAAAGAAGCGGACATCGTCGACCGAACCGCCCGCGCCGGCCTTTGCAAGGCCGCCGCCGCCCGCACCCGCGACGAACTGGGTGACGCCGCCGGCGTTGAGCGGAGTCTCCGAGAAATCCGGTAAGAAGCCGCCCGTGCCGACCAATACGTCGTACGGAGTCGCGAAGGGGTCCTGGCCGGAATTCACAAAGCCGGTGAGCCTCGAAATGCCACCGCCGGCACCGCCATGGCCGGTGGCAGTCGAGCCACCGGAACCGGCCTGGACGGTGATATTGCCGGAGGGCGCGGTAAATGTACCGATATTCTGGGAGTAACCGACTGAGTTGACATTGCCGCCGGCGCCGCCCGAGGCGCCGTTGCCGGCAATGAGAGTGATGCTGGTAAGAGCCTGGATACTCCCGCCGGTGATGCTGCCGCCCGCCCCGGCTTTGCCCCCCGCCGAGCCGGCGTTGCCAGCCTGCATCAAGACGGATGCAAAGCTCGATCCCGCTCCATCCCCGTTGAGCGAGCCGCCGGCGACCGCCGCCCCGCCCGGGCCGCCCGCGCCGCCGATGCCTCCGTTAAAGCTGACGGCTCCCGGAGCCAGCGCATTCGAATCGCTGATGGAGCCGCCGGCCCCGCCCGCACCGGTGACGGCGCCCGCCCCACCGTTGCCGGCGGAGAAATTGACCGTGGCGAGGCCGGTAAACTCGTACTGATCGCCAAGGGGCGGGGTCGCGGTCGGAGCAATCATTTGGAAAATATCGTTCGAGACCAGCAATTCGGTGGACGAAACCCACTGGGTGACGACGGCCAGGACCGGGACGTTATTGTTGGCCTCGGTGGCGGTGATATTTTCCACGACCTGCCCGACCAAGCTGGGGCTGAAATTCGCGGTCGCGTCCACCAGGGTATCATTCTGCGGGGTGGATGAATCTATATCCGGATCCATCGCCGTGCTCGCCAGCACCTGAACGCCCGCGTTGGTGATCGTGTACGGATCGCCGGCGGAAATGACATTGTCCGTCAGTTCCAATTGCGTGGGCGAATCGAGCGCCTCTACCGTGGTCTGGGCACCCGTCAGCGAGTCTGTCACTGTGTCTCCGACCATGCCGGAGGTAAAGGTCTGCGTGGTATCCTCGAGATAACCGGTGCTGTCGGAAACAGTGGATGCGTAGAGACCCTCCGCGGTGCGAATCGCAACGCCGCTCATATTGCCGCCTGCCCCACCCTTGCCCGCGGCCGCGTTGACGCCTCCCGCGCCACCCGAACCGGTCGATATATTTGGCGCCTCGAGCCGGGTGCCGGTCACCGTGACATTGTTCAAGGCCCCGCCCGCGCCGCCCTTGCCGCCCAAAACTTTCGCGTCGCCGCCGTTGCCGGTTGCAATGTTGATCGAACCGCTGATGCCCAGGGGATGCAGGTCCGTGAGGAAATCGGTGTCGTTGAGGACCTTGACATTCTCGATCACTCCGCCCGCGCCGCCCGCGCCCTTGCCGGCGGTGCCGCCCGTGCCGCTCACCAACTGGAAACCGGCGGTTGCGCCATAGGAGCCCGCAGTAGGGTTGGCCGGGTCATATGGCTGCGCCGCAGTCGGGTTTTGGAAGCCGAAATCCGCGTTCGCGACCGTGAGAAAATTCATCGTTCCACCGGCACCGCCCTTGCCGGCGGCGCCATTGCCCCCGCTGCCCGTGGCGACGTAGAGCGTCTGGACGTGGTAATCGTTGCCCGGGAGGCTGCCCGCGGAGCCTTCCACAGTGACGAAGCCCACGCCGCCGCCCGCACCGCCCGAGCTGATGCCGTTGCCACCCGCGCCGGCAACGACATCGAAGTTGAAGCCGTTGAGGGTTAAAGTGCCGATTGCACCGCCCGCGCCGCCCGCACCCTTGACCGCCGCGGTGCCGCCGGCGCCACCCTCGACGAGCGCGAGAACGTCCGTGGCGGTGTTGTAGGGATAGAATGGATCGGATTGGCTGCCAGTGTCGTCCGGGAATTGCGCGGTCGTATTGGTGTCCGGCGGCGGGTATGCGTAGTTGAGGATTTGCGAATTGGCAACGCCGCCGCCGGCGCCACCCCTGCCTCCCGTCGTGGAATTTCCGCCCGTGCCACCGATCAATTCAAGCTGCGGAGGAGTGAGACCGGTGGTCGGATCGTAAGTGGGATTGTACGTCGAGGTGATGAGGTTGATGTTATTGAGGTGGCCACCCGCTCCCGCGGTGCCGCCATTGCCTCCGTCGCCGCCCTGAATGACCACGTCGTCCTGGATGTTCGCCGCAGCGGGATTGCCGGTGCTCGCGGAATTGTAATCGAGATAAACACTGGTCACCGCTCCGCCGGCACCGCCCCTCGCCGAGCCGGCGCCGCCCGCGCCACCGGTGAGGGTGATCAAGGGATTTGCGACCCCGGCGACCAGCGGGATGGCCGCGGGCGGGGCATTGAAGAGCACGTCGGAAATCGAGCCTCCCGCGCCGCCGGAAGTCTTAACGCCGCCACCCGCTCCGCCCGCGCCGGCCAGAACAGTGATGCCGCCGGTGACGCCGGTGCTGTTCTGGAGCAAGGTGTCGAGGACGGTCAAGCCGTGGACGCTGCCGCCGGCCGCGCCGGGACCGCCGGCGCCAAGCGCGATCATGCTTGCTCCGCCAACGATTACGTTCGAAATGGAAGGTCCCGGGACTCCCGGCGCGGGAGCAGGCACGGCAAGTGTGATGTGGCTGGCATTTGTGGCCTGCTCAAAGCTGAACGTGTATCCGCTGGCTGCCGTGCCGGAGAGGATCTCATTCACGTACCCAGGCAGGTCGGATATTCGCGACGTCGAGGCACCGAGGACGATTGCGCCGGTGACGTTACCGACGATGGAAAGGCTGGTGACGGTGTTGGCAAGCAGGGCGTTGTCACTGGCCAAGCCGGCGGAGCCGCCAAGGGCGAAGGTGGCGGTCTTGGTGGGAAAGTCGTTGTAATTGGTGACGATGTCGCCGTTGACCGCGGTGCCGATGGCGACCGAGACCTTGTTGCCGAGCGCGAGACCGGTCAATTCGTTCGAGTTGACCACTCCGTCGTTGTTCAGATCGGTGAAGACGGCCACCACCGACCCGCCCGTTACATTGACGAGCGCATTGTAGCCGGTCGAAGTGGGTATCTCGACGATTTCGCTCGCGCTGACGACGATGAAGTAGGTGTCGGGATTGGACCCGATCTCCTCGGCGATGACCTTGTTGGCCCCGGTGAGAGAACTGGGATTGGCGGTGCTGATAAACTGGAGATAGGGCACACCCGTCTTCGGATTGATGGCGGTCTTGCTCGAGTACAGAAGCGGATTCGCAAGGGTGGTTTCGGCGCCCAATACGATGGCGGGGGCGATGCGGGATTCGAGCGGCTCGATCAGGAAGGAAGGGAGGGGGCGTCTCATGTGGTAGCCGGGATTAAATAGAGAAATTCAAGACAAGTTCAATCCTCCCGAGGGGCGAAACCACGGGCTGCTGATGGCGGGCGCGGTGCTGGATTGAGCTTTGCATGATCGGGGATTTCCAGGGATGGCGCAAACTGACGGCTGCCGAAATACGACTTTCCACCGGGGGTATGCCTTCCCTCATGCTTGATTGCCGGGGCAGGATGCGGCGAAGTGTAATTGCGGCTTTGGTACTTTTTTGCGTCATGACTTCTTGCACGGGGGATTTTCCTTGTAAAGAGCGCTGTGATGAATCCGGCGCATTGAGTGATGAATCGCCGCCCCGGATGCAGCGACCGCCAATGCCGCCGGCCCGTAACCCCGCTGCGGCTGAGGCGGATATTGCCGCGCCGGGCGCGCTGTCAGGGTTTTGCTGATGAGACGATCATGCAACGGGGGCTCCCCACCCGGATTATGGGCTACACAAAGCGCAAGCCGGCTTCCGAGGTCCCGATGAGCCCGTGCTTCTCGAGGAGCCGGCGGAAGAGGGCCAGGCCCTGCTTTTCCTCGGCTCCCATATCAAAGCGGATGTGCGTTGTGAGGTAACGCTCGGCAAATGCGGGGTCGAAGTCGCGCTGGAGGCGCCCGATCTCCCGGATGCGGCTGAGGCCGGCGCACTTGATGGCGCGAAGGGCCTGGGCGACGCCGAGGGAGTCGGCGATCTCCGGACGGATTTGCCAGACGGCATAGACAAATGGCAGGCCGGTCCGGGCGAGCCACTCCTGGCCAAGGTCGAGAATTTCGATATCCTCGCGCTGGTGCTCGCGAAAGCGGATGGCCTGGTTGCCGATGAGGAGCAGGCCCTGGCCGGGCTCGACCAGGGATTCGTCGCCAAATCTGAACGCCGGGTGGAGCCCGTGAAACTCGGCGAGCAGACAGCGCAGCAAATTGCTGGAGGTGCGGGAGGCGGGATCGACGGCCACGGTCCGTATCTCGGCAAGCGGGCCGGAATAGGCGAGGAAGACGGAATAGACGGGGCCGCGCGAGGCGATGGCGACGCCATCGACAATGGGAAAGTCAGGCTGACGCAGGGCCTCGAATACCGGGATGAGGGCGACGTCGATTTTGCCCGCGGCAAAGAGGTCCGCGAGGCGCGCTGGGTGCTCGAAGGCGACCTGGCCATCGTAGGGGTCGATGAGGGGCCTTGCGTTGAGGTACTGCACGCAGCCGACGCGCAGCCCATGAAGGGCGGCAAATGGACTCACGCGCAGGCCAATTGACGCGCGGCGGCGGGCTGGAGGACCTGGTGGGTGCCGGGGACGACTCGCTCGTAATAAGTGTTGCGCTGCATCGGGTCGCGCCCGGCTTCGCGAATGGCCTTTTCGAGGGTCTCGATGTACTGGCGCTGGGGTGTTTTGGCTCCTGCCATGTGAAATATCTTTTCGACTACGATGGTGCCGTGAAGGTCATCGACGCCGTAGTTGAGGGCGATGGCGGCCAAGGGCAGCCCAAGGGCTACCCAATACCCTGTGATGTGATCGATATTGTCGAGATAAATGCGCGATACGGCAAGGTTGCGCAATTCCTCGAAGGCTGAGGCGGGCTTGATATGGGACATCTCCGTTGTCTCCGGGACGAAGGCGAACGGGATGAATCCGCTGAAGCCGCCGGTATCGTCCTGCAACGCGCGGAGCCGGCGGAGGTGATCGACGCGCTGCTCGATGGTTTCGACGTGGCCGAAGAGCATGGTGCAGGTGCTGCGCTCGCCCATGCGGTGCCAGGTGCGGTGCACATCGAGCCATTCGTCGGCGCTTTCCTTGCCCCGGCAAATCCGTTCGCGGACGCCCTGGTCGAAAATCTCCGCGCCGCCGCCTGTGATGGCGTTGAGGCCCGCTTCGCGGAGCGTCTCGAGGGTCTCGCCAATCGGGAGCTTGAAGACGCGTTCCGCAAGGTGGCGAACCTCGATGGCTGTAAAGGCCTTGATCTTCAAATGCGGATCGAGGGCGCGCAGGGAGGTGAGCAACTCGATGTACCATTCCTTCGGCAGAGTGGGATGGAGGCCGCCGACCATGTGAACCTCGGTGATCCCCTCTTCGAGCCCGTCGCGCACGGCCTGGACGATTTCGGGAATGGCATATTCGAAGGCATGGGGATCGCGCTTGCGGGCGCCGAAGGCGCAGAACTGGCAGGAGAGGATGCAGATGTTCGAGTAATTGATGTAGCGGTTGAGGATGTAGGTGGCGACGTTCCCGTTCTTGCGCTCGCGGATGATATTGGCGATGGCGCCCAGGGCGTTCAGTTCGTTCGACCGGTAGAGCGTAGCGGCGTCCTCATCGGAGATGCGCAGCCCGGCCTGAACCTTGTCGGCGATTGGGCGAAGTGTGCTCGGGATGAGGGCTGGATGAAACGGCATGTCTGGAATCTATGGTATATCGGCACCGCAGAGTAAGCAGGCCGGCCCGGGTGCGCAAATCTGAAAATCCGGAGCCGCTGTGGCCCGCTTTGTGCGGCTTTTCTCCCGGATGCACCCGCGTCTTCTCCTGCCCATCTTGCTGGCCGTGGCGTCCATTGCCGCGCAGGCGCAGGACGATCCGCTGGGGATCAATGCGCTTCCGGAGGTCCCGCTGTCGCAATTGAGCGCGCAGGATAGCTCCGCCCTGGGCCAGGCGGCGCTCGCGATCCGTCCGCAGGATTGGAAGCACGCCGAGACCGCGCATTTCATGCTGCACTTCTTCCAGAATTTCGTCGCGGCGCGCGCAGCCACGGAGCTGGAGTATTATTATGGCGCCATCACGGCCGATCTCCACTGCGATGCCTCGGCGTGGGATCGGAAGCCCAATGTCTATATCTTCGAGAGTCCGGATGACTGGCACGCTTTCCAAACCGGGGCACACCTCGATCCGTGGACGGGCGGCATTCACTCCGATGGGAATCTGTTCATCGTCCGCGACCCCGCCTATAAATTCGAGGGCCGCTCGCTGGGGCACGAAACGGCGCACCTGGTGCTCTACCGTTTCTTCGGCCCGGACATCCCGCTGTGGCTGAATGAAGGGTACGCGGAGAACTCGTCGATTCGCTTTTACGCTGGTTTGGAGAGGGAACGGGGTTATAATTCGAGACCGCATTCGGCGGTGCTGACGGCCTCCAATTTCATCCCGATTGCAACCCTCACTTCCGCGGTCTCTTATCCCGACGATGTTGTCCAGGTTTCGATTTTCTACCAGGAATCCGAGAAGCTGGTGGGTTTTCTCCGGGCACAGAGTACTGACGGGTTCATTACGTTCCTGGACGCCATGTCGCACGGGAGCAGATTCGAGGACGCGCTGGCGAAGGCGTTTGGGAGCCGCTTCTCCGGCATGGAGGATTTCGAGCGGGAGTTTGCCGATTTCGCGCAGCGCCAGTATGCGCCGCTGGCCGGGTCTGGGAATTAGCCTGCATATTTCACACTCCCGTGTGAAATACGCACCCGGAGGGCAGCACATTCGTTCGAATGTGCTGGGCTACCCGGCACTTTCTGGCGCGCCCGAATCCAATCCAAAGCGGACACGGCCAATAACGCAGACTCCTTTATGGAAGCTCCTCTGGCCGAAAGTGCTGCCTGGCCGCCCGGCCAGGCGGATACGAAGTATCCAGGTTAGCCTGCTGCTTCTGCTGGCGCCAGTCGCGGCTCGCGCGCAGTGGCCCTTCCCGACGCCCGCGGCGGCGGCGAGCGCAACGCCCTTCCAGGGATTCCCCGATATGAATGGACCCGGCGACCATCAGAATGGCCAGCCGCCGAACGACATCCCGCTGATTGAGAAACCCTTCGATCAACTCTCCGACCAGCACCTTGATCCGCTCGGGCAGGCCGCCCTCGCGATGCGCCCCAATGAGTGGAAGCACGCGGAGACGGATAACTTTGTCATTCATTACCGCCGCGTCACGGAGGCGGAGAAAGTGGCGCGCGAGGTCGAGTACGATCTCTGGTTCGTGGCCACCTCGCTCGGCGCGACGAAGGATCAATATTCCCGGAAGTCGCATGTGTTCATTTTCGAAGATCAGAACGATTGGAAAAACTTCCTGTCGCACGCGCCGGCGGTGCCTCAATGGGCGGCGAGCTTCGCCCGCGGCGACGAGTTGTTCCTGAACCTGCGGGATACGGAATGGGGCACGCCGTTCGACTCGCGCACGCTCGCGCACGAGACCACACACGCGGTCGTGGCGCGGCTCTATCCGGGCTCGCACTGGCCGCTTTGGCTGAACGAGGGATTTGCCGAATACATGGGGGCGGCAAGCGTGGCGAAGCGAATGGGCCAGCCGATCCAGGCGCACGAGCACACGCTGGACTTCGCCACCATGTCGCTCGATGAGATTCAGCAATTGAAGGTGTACCCGCAGGACCCGGTGGAGGTGGCCGAATTGTACGAGACCGCGGAGAAATTGATCCGATTCATCATGACGGAGTTGCCGAGGGATCGCTTTACCCGTTTCATCGCCGCGGTGACGCAGGGGGATTCGCTGAAGGATGCGCTGCTCTCTGTTTACCCGGATAAGCTGGCGTCGTATGACGACTTCCTTCAGAAGTTCTCAAGGTTCAGCAAGTAGCAATGCCCGCCCCGAAAAAGACGAGAGCCGCCGCGCCCAAGGCCGCCAATGCGGTATTGCGCGTTGTCGCCGGGTCGGATGAAGGCGAGGTCAAGCGGCGGGCGGCGGAACTGGCCGGGGAAATGATCGGTCCCGACGCGGGGGAATTCGGACGCGATGTGATTGACGGGGCGGCGGATAACGCCGGCGACGCGGCGAGGCGGATCGATGAGACGCGGCAGGCGCTGCTGACGCTGCCATTCTTCGGCGGCGAAAAACTTGTCTGGCTGAAGAATGTGAATTTTCTCGCCGATAATGTGCTGGGGCGGGCCGCGGCGGTCACCGAGGCGCTCGAGCGAATGCAGGAGACGCTGGGCGGAGGGCTGCCCGGCGGGGTGAAATTTCTCGTCAGCGCGATCGACGTGGACAAGCGGCGAGCGTTTTACAAGGCGCTGGGGAAGCTGGGCGAGATCGAGGTGTTCGACAAGGTGGACTCGTCGCGGGGCGGGTGGGAGGAAGCGGCCGGATCGCTGATCGAATCGCGCGCGCGGCAGCTTGGCTTGCGCCTGAGCGCGGAGGCCGTGGAATTGCTGGCGATGCAAACGGGGGGCGATTCGCGGCAGGTGGATAATGAGTTGGAAAAGATCGACCTTTATCTGGGCAAAGCCCGCCGGGAGGCGACCGCCGCGGAGGTGCGCGCGCTGGTGCCGCTTTCGCGGGCGGGCGTTGTCTTTGAACTCGGGAACGCTTTCGCGGCGCGCGAGACGAGCCGGTGTTTCGCGCTCGCGGAGCAATTGCTCGATCAAGGCGAGAGCGCGGTCGGGATTCTGCTGGTGGCGATTGTGCCGACGGTCAGGAGCCTGCTGCTGGTCAAGGACCTGATGGAGCGCCATCGCCTTCGGCCGCCGCAGGCGCCGTGGTTTTTCGGCAGCACGCTCAATGGGCTGCCGGCTGAGGCAACCGAGCATTTGCCGCGAAAAAAGGACGGTACGATCAATGCCTACGCACTCGGGATCGCGGCTACGCACGCCAAGAAATTTGAAACGGCCGAATTGCGCGACCTGCTGGACGCATGCCTGACCGCAAACATTCGCCTGGTCACCAGCGGACTGGATGAACGCGTGGTGCTGGCGGAATTGATTGGGCGAATTGCGAAGCGGTGAAATTCCGCGTGGACGAGAACGGTTCTTTTGGAGAATGTGGCCGGAAATGGCAGAGGTGTTCCCACAGTTCCTCTGGTCATCGTGGGGGTCGTTCCCTGATTCAGCCGGCGGTGTGTAGGGCTGATTCAATAAAACTGTGGTCGTATCTCGTGGAGAAAGGACCAAAAGGACGCCCGCCCGCATCCTCCCGCAGTTGCGACGGGAAGCGTTGCGGGCAGGGGCGGCTACACAAAAAGTTAAATCGCCATAGCTCAAAGGAGCAAGAAGTCGCTCAGGCGGCATGAGATTCTCGATGCTCGGGTGTTGCGCGGGTGAGACGCTCGGCGAACCTTTTCACTACGCTGAGCATTCCGAGGCCGGCCAGCACCATTGCCCACGTCATGGGCTCAGGAACAACCGTAACGGTCAGGCTATTGATAGAATAGGTCGCTTGATAAGTATTTGGCCCGGAACTAAATCGAGAATCGTTCGGCAGGTTCTCAAAGGTGCCAGCGATTTCGCCCCCCCTGATCTCGATGACGGTAAACTCCGTCCCTGGCGTCAGGGAGGCCGGGTCCGACGAAATGTCGCTCAAGTTAAATTGCGAATCGGTGTTCAAGCTTACCGAAAAGGCAAGAAGTTCGGACGATCCGTTACCCGCGCCTCCATTTGTGCTGTCTAGGTTGAACACGAATTCAGCATCGGAATTGAGCGTTAACGCGCCGCCGATGGTCAGTGTGCCGATCATGCCGATGCCTCCCGGCGCAACTATGGCGGAGGCCAACGCGCCGGTCCCGCTGCCAATTGTGACGCCGTTGGCGACGTAACCCGTGCCTGCCAGAGCCGCATTGGTCACAGCGGCGGACGAGGTGGCATTAAGCGTACCGTTGACGGCCAATGTGCCTGCATTGACGAGTGTCGCACCACCGTAGTCACCGATGCCTGTTAAAGTCAGTGTGCCTGTGCCGGATTTCACTAGGGCCTGTTAACACTAACGGAGAGCTTCGACGATAAGAGCGAAGTGGATGAAGGCAGTGAACATCACGTCCAGCTTGTCGAAGCGGGAGAAGATTCGCCGGAAACCTTTGAGACGGCGG
>JBEKOV010000051.1:0-22917 GCA_049521415.1 Chthoniobacteraceae bacterium | reverse complement strand
AGAACCTTCGATGACCTCGTCAAGGCAATCGCCCACGCCCTCAACTGCTTCTCAGCCTCCGAATGCCTCCACTTCCTTCATCATGCCCAATATGCTTCAGATTAAATAGAAAATGCTCTAGGGGACGAAAAGGACAGAAAGGACGGCCGCCCGCATCCTCCCGCAGTTGCGGGACGGGAAGCGTTGCGGGCAGGGGAGGCTACACAAAAAGTTAAACCGCCATAAATTTTAACCACAAGAGCACAAGATCACAAAAGAGCAGGGAGGCTGCGCCTGAGGTTGTATTGAAGCGGCCTTTGGCCGTGCGGGACGAGAGAAAGTAGGAGAATCGGACCACGGGGCGTAAGCCCGGGCGGACCCCCCTTCGACAAGCTCAGGGTCTGCGGCTTCGACGGGCTCAGGGCCTTCGGCAGGCTCAACGCTGGTGCGCGAAGTGGAGCGGGCGCCTTAAAGCCGGAATTTGGCGGGGTTTTTGTCGCGGAGGCGCTTTTCGGGGGAATCGAAGTGTTTCATGTAGTGTTGGCGCTGGGGCTCGGTCTCGTCCGTGACGGCTTCCCATGACATTTTGCTGGGCCAATGAGGAAGGGGCTGGGTTTCGAAGACGGGGAAGCGCAATTCGGGTGCGCTGGGTGGGGTGTCTTCAGGATTCGTTGGCATAGCGGCGGATGCGTTCCAAGGCTTCCTGGCCTCCGTGAGGCAGGATGATTTCGCGGAAATATGGGGCGTTTGGATCGAGGCGGCAAGACTGGACAATTCCGCGAATGTCTTCCCAATCCTGCTCCTTCGCTTTACGGCCAGGGCTAATGACGGCATGCAGTTTGAGAGCCACCAAATGTTCGGGGCGCGGAATTCGGATATGTTGGTCGGCGAGGGTTTCGGGGCGGGCTTCGGAATCGAGTTGGCTCCAAGTGCCGGCGTCCACGAACATTAAATCTACCGGAACCATCTCGGAAGATTCGGGCTGAAATTGGGCGAATGCGTCCGATCCGTGGAGCAGGCGAAAACCAAGGCCGCGCATAAGATCGAGCCATTGGGAGCGTTTTGATTCGGGGACCAAAAGGTCGATGTCGAGGGTGAGGCGGGGAAGGCCGAGGAGGATGACGGCGTTGCCGCCAATCAAAAGAAAGGGCAGGCTGCTGTGATGGGCCGCGGAGAGGAGGGTGATGAGGGTGTTTTTCATCGGAGTTGTCTGCCGCCCCTACCGGGGCGTATCAATGACGACTCGCTACCGGGGGCTTACGCCCCCGGCTACATTCGGGCAGGCCCTCCGGGCCTATTGGGCCGCACTCGGGTGAGATCTCGGGGCATATTGGCGGCCAGGGCGGCTCAAGAAACATTGTGGCCGTGTTTTGTGGAACAAGGACAGAAAGGACGGGCGGCTACACAAAAGATCGAATCGCTGTAAAGAAATCATTCAATATGCCTTAGGCGGAGAGGAATTGGACGGGGACTACGGGGTTGGTTTCGGATTCGTAGTCGACGCCTTCGAGGCCGAAGCCGAAGAGGCGGAGGAATTCGGAGCGATAGCCGGCGATGTCGGTGACTTCGGAGAGATTATCGGTGGTGACGGAGGGCCAGATTTTTTCGACGGCGGACTGGACGTCGGGGCGCATCTCGAGGTCGTCGATGCGGATGCGGCCTTGATCGTCGAGTTGAAGAGGGGCGCCGTTGTAAAGACGCTGTGCGAAGAGGCGCTGGATTTGCTCGATGCAGCCTTCGTGGATGCCTTTCTCTTTCATGACGCGGTAGAGGAGGGAGATGTAGAGGGGGACGACGGGGATGGCGGAGCTGGCCTGGGTGACGAGGGCTTTGTTGATGGAGACGTGGGCGCGTCCGCCGATGGGGGCGAGCTTTGCGGTGATGCGTCCGGCGGTGGACTCGAGGTCTTCCTTGGCGCGGCCGATGGTGCCGTTGCGATAGATGGCCCAGGTGACGGTGGGGCCGATGTAGGAGTAGGCGACGGTGACGGCGCGATGCGCGAGGAGGCCGGCGGAGGAGAGTGCGTCGATCCACATTTCCCAATCTTCGCCGCCCATGACGGCGATGGTGTCGTGGATTTCCTCGCCGGAGGCGGGATCGATGGTGATGTCGGAGACGATGCCTTTGTCGGTATCGACGGTTTTTGCGGTGTAGGGAGCGCCGATGGGTTTGAGGACGGATTTGAAGGTCTGGCCGGTCTTTGGATGAACGCGGCGGGGGGAGGCGAGGCTGTAGATGACGGCATCGATCTGGCCGAGATCGGATTTGATGAGGTCGATGGTTTGATGCTTGAGGGCGTCGGAGAAGGCGTCGCCGTTGATGCTTTTTGCGTAAAGGCCGGCGGTGTGGGCGGCGTCCTCGAAGGCGGCGGAGTTGTACCAGCCGGCGCTGCCGGTGCGGCCTTCCTCGGGCGGTTTTTCGAAGAAGATGCCGAGGGTGGCGGCGTTGCCGCCGAAGGCGGCGGCGATGCGGGAGGCGAGACCGTAGCCGGTGGAGGAACCGATGACCAGGACGCGGCGGGGCATATCGCCGAGGGGGCCTTTTGATTTCACGTAGTCGATCTGGCTCCGGACATTGGCCGCGCAGCCCTGGGGGTGCGCGGTGACGCATATAAATCCGCGTACTTTCGGCTTAATAATCATGGCCGCAAAATGTTGCGTGATGAACGGAGTGCGGGTCGAGACCCATTTTGGGCTGTGCAAGGCGCGAGGGGGGCTCCTAGCATCGGCATGCCGTGCCGAATAAAGCCGAGATCGCGGAAACGCTGGAGGGGATTGGGCTGCTGCTCGAATTGAAGGGGGAGAACGCCTTCAAGACGCGGGCGTATGCGAATGCGGCGCGAGCAGTGGAGGGTTACGCGGGGAATATCGAGACGGCGGCGCGGGAGGGGCGGCTGATGGAGATACCGGGGATCGGCGAGGCGATTGCGAAGAAGATCGCGGAGCTGGTGGAGACGGGGCGGCTGGAGTTTTACGAGAAACTGCGGGGGGAATTTCCGGCGACGCTGTTCGATCTATTCGAGCTGCAAGGGGTGGGGCCGAAGAAGATCAAGGTGCTGTATGAGAAGCTGGGGGTGAAGAGCATCGAGGACCTGGAGGGGGCGTGCAAGGATGGGCGGGTGGCGGAGCTGGCGGGATTTGGCGATAAATCGGCGGGGAAGATGCTGGCGGCGATCGCGGCGCGGGGGCAATATGCGGGGGCGTACCGGCTGGGGACGGTGGCGCCGCTGGCGGAGACGATGCTGGAGCATTTGCGAAGGCATCCGGATGTGAGCCAATCGTGCATCGCGGGGAGCTACCGGAGGCGGAGGGAGATCGTGCATGATCTGGATTTCATCGTGGCGACGCGTGATCCGGCGGGGGTGACGGAGCTTTTCACGAGTCATGAATCGGTGACGGAGATCATCGCGCATGGGCCGACGAAGACGAGTGTGCGGCTGAAATCCGGAGTGCAGGCGGACCTGCGGGTGGTGACGAACGAGCAATACCCGTTCGCGCTCGCTTATTTTACGGGGAATAAGGAGCACAATGTGAAAATCCGCGGGATGGCGCTGGCGCGCGGGTGGACGCTGAATGAATACCGGATGGCGCCGGTGGAGGGAAAGAACGCGGCGAAGGTGCCGGCGATCCATGACGAGGCGGAGCTGCACGGGGCGCTGGGGCTGCAATATATGGAGCCGGAATTGCGGGAGAACCGCGGGGAGATCGAGGCGGCGGAGGCGCATGCGCTGCCGCACCTTGTGACGCTGGAAAATCTGCGGGGGACATTTCATAATCACACGACAGCGAGCGACGGGCATAATACGCTGGAGGAAATGGCGGGGGCGGCGCGGGAACTGGGGCTGGATTATCTGGGGATCGCGGATCACTCGAAGAGTTCCTTCCAGGCGCATGGGCTGGATGCGAAGCGATTGCTGGCGCAGGTGGAGGAGATCGGGCGGCTGAATAAGGGGTATGAGGATTTTCGGTTATTCGCGGGGACGGAGTGCGATGTGATGAAGGATGGGACGCTGGATTTTCCGGATGAGGTGCTGGGGGAATTGGATTATGTGGTGGCGTCGGTACACAATGTGTTCAATCTGCCGGAGGCGGAGATGACGGCGCGGATTATTCGGGCGATCTCGAATCCGCGCGTGACGATGCTGGGGCATGTGACTGGAAGGCTGCTGCTGGCGCGGGAAGGATATGCGGTGGATGTGCCGGCGGTGATCGAGGCGGCGGCGGGGACGGGAACGTGGATAGAATTGAATGCGAACCCGATGCGGCTGGATATGGATTGGCGATGGTGGCCGCTGGCGAAGGAGAAGGGTGTGCGGTGCGTGATCAATCCGGATGCGCATGAGACGACGGGATTGCAGCATCTGTGGTTTGGCGTGGCGGAGGCGAGGAAGGGATGGCTGACGCGGGAGGATGTGGTGAATTGCACGCCGCTGAAGAAGATGGAGAAGGCGCTGGCGGCGCGGAGGAGCGGGAAATGAGCGTGCTGGCGGAGATCGATCCTCAAAATGCGTTTGCGGCGCGATTTTTCTGGCTGAAGGCGGGGGGGCTGATCGTGATGATCGGTTACTTTCTGGGATCGATTCCGTTTGGTTATATCATCGCGAAGATGAGCGGGGTGGATATCCGGGAGCACGGGAGCGGGAATATTGGCGCGACTAATGTGATGCGGGTGCTGGGCAAGGGGCCGGGATATACGGCGTTTGTGCTTGATGCGCTGAAGGGGTTGGCTGCGGTGTTAGTGGCGAAATATATCGCGGATTATCATTCGATTAATATTGTGGAGGTGCATCAGGTCTATATTGGGGACAGTTTATCGATTGAGAGGAGCACTTACTTTATCAAGTTACCGGAAGCGATTGGGGCGGTGATGGCGGCGATTGCGTGTATTATTGGACATAACTTCCCGGTGTGGCTTGGATTCAAGGGGGGCAAGGGGATGGCGACGTCGCTGGGTGTATTGATTGGGATGATTCCATTGAGCGCGGCGATCTGTCTGGGGCTTTGGGTGGCGGTTTTTCTGACGACGCGGTATGTGTCGCTGGCGTCGATCGCGGCGTCGATCGCGCTGCCGGTGGCGACGGTGGTGTTATTGATGCTGGGATATATCCATGGGTGGCCTTATTTTTATTTCACGGTGGCGGCGTGTATTCTGGCGGTGTGGCGGCATCGGCCGAATATTGTCCGGTTGATGAATGGGACGGAGAATCGATTTGTGAAGAAACCGAAAGAGGATGCTCCGAGGGAGCAGGCGGAATGAGCGCGCCGGTTGCATCGATATTGGGGGCGGGTGGATGGGGTACGGCGCTGGCGGTGCTGTGCGCGGACCGCGGGATGGTGGTGAATCTGTGGGGTTATGACGCGGGACAGGTTGGTAAGTTGCGGGAGACGCATACGAATGAGCGGTATCTGCCGGGGGTGCGGCTGCCGGAGTTGATTCAGCCGACTAATGACTTACAGGATTGCGCGCGGGCGGATTTTGTTTTGTTTGTAACTCCGTCGAAGGGGATCCGGGCGGTGGCGGAAAGGTTCGCGAAGTTAGAGGTGCCGGGAGGGACGCCGCTGGTATCTTGCACGAAGGGGATCGAGCATGAGAGCGGACTTAGAATGAGTGAGATATTGAGGGAGTATTTTCCGGAGAATCCGATTGGGGCGCTGTCGGGGCCGAGTCACGCGGAGGAGGTGGCGCGGCGGATGCCGGCGGCGTCGGTGATCGCGTTTGAAGATATCGCTGTGGCGGAGCGGATACAGCCGATGCTGTCGACGCCTTATTATCGGTTTTATACCGTGAATGACTTAGCGGGAGTGGAGATGGGCGGGGCGTTAAAGAATATCTATGCGATCGCGGCGGGAGTGAGTGACGGGCTGGGGTTTGGGGATAACTCGAAGGCGGCGCTGGTGACGCGGGCGCTGGTGGAGATGGTGAGGCTGGGGGAGACGAAGGGAGGGCGGCGGGAGACGTTTTATGGGCTGAGCGGGATTGGGGATTTGACGGTGACTTGTTTTTCGCGGCATAGCAGGAATCGGGGGCTGGGGGAGAGGCTGGGGCGGGGGCAATCGCTGGAGCAGAGTACGGCGGAGATGGCGGGGATCGCGGAAGGGGTGCCGACGGCGCTGAGTGCGTTTGAATGCGCGAGGAGGGCGGGTGTGAGTACGCCGATTATTGATCAGGTGTATGCGATGCTGTTTGAGGGGAAGGAGCCGAAGCGGGCGCTGGTGGAGTTGATGAGCCGGGATCAGCGGGGGGAGTAAGAGGGGAGGATTGCTGATCTGTGATTGATGATTGCAGATTGGGATCGCGTGTGGCGCTGATACGCAGCGGTTCGGTTGAGCGCGAGGGAATTGCTAATCTGAAATTGCTAATTGCTAATCGGCAGAATCGTTGGGGCGCTTTCGGACCGCAGGGCGTGAACGCGCATGAAATTCGAAAGATTGGAAAACTGGTCTTTCAGTACGAAACTGCGTTGCGAGATGCCTTCTACAAATATCACCACCGCTGATCCGACCGTTGCGCTGGAGCCTGTGGCGCTCCGAGCCTGGACGGAAGGGCGGATTGTTTACATCGAATTGCACGATGGACGGATTGTCGGGTTTCCGGCGGATCGGTTTCGGATTTTGGCGACCGCTACCGAGGAGCAATTGGCGAAGGTTCAGATTGAATTGAATGGGTATGCGCTGCGCTGGGAGGAGTTGGATGAGGATATTACGGTGCCGGGGAGTGTGGCGGGACGGTTCCAACTTCCGCTTCGGTAAATCGCTCCGATGAGTGGCGGACGGGGAGCGTGGAAGGAATCTTGCTGTCGCCTTGGGGATGCAGTAGGGTGCGGCTGTTCATGAAAGAAATCACCTTCACTGTTGAGCGCGATGAGCAGGAGGCCTGTTTCGTCGCCTCGTGGGATGATCCGTCCGGCAAGGGCGGGATTACCACGGAAGGGGCGGATTTGGGCGAGTTGCAGGATATGGTCCTGGACGCGGTGACGGGTTATTTTCATGCGGCGGGCGTGCCGGCGCCAAGCCGGGTACGACTGCATTTTGTGACGGACCCGGAGCTTGCGGTTGCGTGAAGCTGCCGTCGGATGTTCACGGAACGGATGCCGTGAAGGCGCTGCGGCGGCTCGGATTCACGAGCGACCATCAAACCGGCTCGCATAATATCATGCGAGGGAGCGACGGGCGAATTGTCGTTGTGCCGATGCATAAGCCCATCAAACGCGGCACGCTACGCAGCCTACTCTGGCAAGCCGGGGTGAGCCTGGCTGAGTTTCTTGGCGCGCTGTAGGAAGGGCAAATGACCGGCGGACGCGGCTACAAAGGAGTTATCTCGATGCGGGGGAAGACGGGGACGGGGGGGGAGAGTTGGTGGTTGTTGGCGAGGAAGCCCCATTTGGCGTCGCTAAGTGATGGGGCGGCGGGGATGTTTAGTTGATTTAGGATTGCGGCGCTCGCGTTCGGGAGGACGGGGGTGGTGAGGATGGCGAGGATGCGGAGGGACTCGGCCAATGTGTAGAGGACGGCGTCGAGACGGGGGGATTGGGCGGGGTCTTTGGCGAGTTTCCAGGGGGCGGTGGTTTCGACCAATTGGTCGCAGCGGGAGACGAATTGCCAGACGGCTTCGAGGGCGGCGTGGATTTGGTTTTCGTCCATGAGGGCGGTGTAGGTCTCGACGGCATTAGTGGCGGCTTGCTGGATTTCGCGGAGCGCGGGGTCGTCGCAGGGCGCTTTTTTGAGGATGCCCTGGCGGTAGCGGGCGGCCATGTTGAGGGTGCGGTTGAGGAGGTTGCCGAGGCCGTTGGCGAGGTCTGTGTTGAAACGGGTGACGAGGCGGTCTTCGGCGAATTCCATGTCCTGACCGATGGTGCAATCGCGCATGAGATAGTAGCGGAGGGACTCGGGGCTGTATTTATCGGCGAGGGCGTCGGGATCGACGATGTTGCCGAGGCTTTTGCTCATTTTGGCGCCGGCGCTGTTGATGTAGCCGTGGACGAGGAGGCGCGGGATTTTTTCGTCGGGGATGCCGAGGGCGTGAAGGATGATGGGCCAGTAGATGCCGTGGGCGGGGACGAGGATATCCTTGCCGATGACGTGGGCGTCGGCGGGCCAGAGGTCGTCGAAGCGGGGGAGGGTGGGGTCGTCGGAGAGATAGCCGGCGAAGGAGATGTAGTTGATGAGGGCATCGAACCAAACGTAGGTGACGTAGGCGGGATCGAAGGGGAGTTCGATGCCCCATGCGAGGCGCTCTTTGGGGCGGGAGATGGAGAGATCGCCGGAGAGTTTGCGGACGGCGTTGAGGAGTTCTGTGTGGCGGAAGCCGGGGAAGACGAAGGCGGGATGGGACTCGACGAAGGCGATGAGCCAGTCGCGATGGGGGGTGAGTTTGAAGTACCAGTTTTCTTCTTCGAGATGGACGACCTCGCCCCACTCGGGGCCGAAGTTGCCATCGGGGGCGCGCTCTTTGTCTGTGAGGAATTGCTCCTGGCGGACGGAGTAGTAGCCGCCGTACTTGGCTTTGTAGAGCTGGCCTTCATCGTGGAGGCGCTGGAGGATGCGCTGGACGCAGAGTTGGTGGCGGGGATCGGTGGTGGCGGCCCAGCCGTCGAAGGCGATGCCGAGCTTTGACCAGAGGGAGGTGAATTTTTGGGTGATATCGCGGGCGTAGCGGGCGGGATCGACGCCGGCTTTTTGGGCGGCCTGCTGGACTTTCTGGCCGTGCTGGTCGACGCCGGTGAGGAAGTAGACGGGCTCGCCCTTGAGGCGGTGGAAGCGGGCGATGACGTCGGCGAGGATTTTCTCGTAGGCGTGGCCGATGTGGGGCGGGGCGTTGGTGTAATCGATGGCGGTGGTGATGTAGAAGGGCTTGGGCATCCGGGAAAATAGGGTGCGTAATGGGGTGGGGGGTTGCAACTCTGCAATTGGGGGGAGGGATGGGACATAAAGGACGAAAAGGACATAAGGTGATGGGAGGCGGTTGCGGACCCATGGGCTTGACATCGCGGGGGTGGGTTTTAGCCTTTTGGCTCCACGAAAACAGCCATGAGCTTAAATACTGAAATTCTCTCGAAGGCGGCCAATGAGGCGCGCGGACTTGCAATGGATGCGGTGGAGGCGTGCGCCTCCGGACACCTGGGGCTGCCGCTGGGATGCGCGGAGATCGGGGCGGTGCTGTTCGGGCATTCGCTGCACCTGAACCCGGATGAGCCGCGGTGGCTGAACCGGGACCGGTTTATTCTGTCGGCGGGACATGGGAGCATGTTCCTATATGGGTGGCTGCACCTGGCGGGGTTCGATATTACGCTGGATCAGATCAAGCGATTCCGGCAATTGCACAGCGGGACGCCGGGGCACCCGGAATCGTTTGAGACGCCGGGGGTGGAGGCGACGACGGGGCCGCTGGGACAGGGGATTGCGAACGCGGTGGGGTTCGCGGTGTCGCAGCAGATGGCGGCGTCGCGGTTCAATACGGCGGAGCATGTGATTTTTGACAATCACGTGGTGGTGCTGGCGGGGGACGGGTGCATGCAGGAGGGGATATCGCACGAGGCGGCGGAATTCGCAGCGCATCACAAGCTGGATAACCTGATCCTGATTTATGATTCGAATTACGTGACGCTGGATGCGATGGCGAAGATGACGCAGAGCGAGTTTACGGCGGGGCGATTCGAGGCATACGGGTGGGAGGTGCAGACGCTGGAGGATGGGAATGACATGGCGGCGTTCCACGAGGCGTTCATGAAGGCGAAGGCGGGGAGGGGGAAGCCGCAGCTTATCATCGCGCACACGCTGATTGGGAAGGGCATCCCGGAGGTGGCGGGGACGCAGAAGGCGCACGGGGAGGCGGGAGCGAAGTTTGTGGCGGTGGACCGGGGGAAGGAACTGGGGCTGCCGGCGGACCAGCATTTTTATGTGTCGCCGGAGGTGCGCGCGTATTTTGCGGAGCACAAGAAGGAGCAACTGGAGTATGTGGCGAAGTGGAATGAGACTTACCAGGCGTGGCGGGCGGCGAACCCGGAGAAGGCGAAGCTGCTGGACAGCGGGGTGAACAAGGAAGTGCCGGGGGATTTGCTGGCGCGGATCCCGGAATTCCCGAAGGATGCGAAGATCGCGACGCGGAAGGCTGGGAGCGAGGTGCTGCAGCCAATCGCGGCGGCGATGCCGCTGTTGATCGGAGGCTCGGCGGATTTGTACGGATCGACGCTGAATTATATCAATGCGGACAAGGATTTTAACGTGGAGAACCGGGGGGGAAGGAATATCCGGTTCGGCATCCGGGAGCATGGGATGTGCGGGATGCTGAACGGGGTTGCGTATGACGGGATATTCAGGCCGAGCGGGGCGACGTTTCTTGTGTTTGCGGATTACGCGCGGCCATCGATCCGGCTGGCGGCGCTGGCGCGTTTGCCGGTGGTTTATATTTTCACGCACGATTCTGTGGGCGTGGGCGAGGATGGGCCGACGCATGAGCCGGTGGAGACGGTGAGCGGGCTGCGGGTGATCCCGAACCTGGATGTGATCCGGCCGGCGGACCCGGAGGAGACGGCGGGTGCATTCGCGGCGGCGATGCAACGCATCGAAGGGCCGACGCTGCTGGCGCTGACGCGGCAGAATCTGCCGACGCTGAATGACATCCCGGTGCAGGCGCGGCGGGAGGGGGTGGCGAAGGGCGGGTACGTCGCGGTGGCGGAGACGGGGGAACTGGAGACGATCCTTCTGGCGACGGGGAGTGAGTTACAGCATGCGATGGCGGCAGCGAAGACGCTGGGGGCGGGAACGCGCGTGGTGTCGATGCCGTCGTTCCGGCGGTTTGATTTGCAGACGCCGGAGTACCGGGAGGAGGTGCTGCCGAGTCATTGCCGGCGGCGGGTGGCGATCGAGGCGGGGGTGACGGGGCTGTGGTACAAATATGTGGGGCTGGAGGGGAAGGTGGTGGGGATAGACCGGTTTGGTCTGAGCGCGCCGGGGAATATTGTGATGCAGGAGCTGGGGATGACGGCGGATGCGGTGGTGAAGGCGGCGGAGGCGCTGCCGGAGGTGGCGATGGCGTAGGACGTGAGTGGAAAGGGACCTAAAGGACGGAAGGGGTTGGGCGGGTAAAATTCGCCTTGAAAAGGGGGGAAAGGGTGCGAAAATGGCAATTCTCGACAAACCATATAGAGAATTAGATCAATGACCCTGCAAGCCGGCGAAATATCCCCTGCCGAGGTGCACGAACTCTCCGCTCAATTCGAGACGGCGGAGGTCGAGGATGTCCTCACGTGGGCGTGGGAGCGGTTTGGGGCGCGGGCGGCGATCGGGACGAGCTTCCAGGGGGCGGGGCTGGTGATCATCCACAAGGCGGTGCAGGCGGGGCTGCCGCTGCCGGTGTTTACGCTGGATACGCAATTGCTCTTCCCGGAGACGCTGGAGCTGAAGCGGCGGCTGGAGAATTTTTTCGAGATCAAGATGGAATCGATCCACCCGGAGCAGACGCCGGAGGAGCAGGCGCGGGAGCATGGGCCGGAGTTGTGGAATCGGTCGCCGGACCTGTGCTGCACGATGCGGAAGGTGCTGCCATTGCAAAGGAAGCTGGAGGAACTGGCGGTGTGGATCTCCGGGTTGCGGCGGCAGCAATCGGACACGCGGCAGCGAATCCAAATCCTGGAGCTCTATCATTTTGACGTGCTGAGGGATCATTACATCCTGAAGCTGAATCCGATGGCAAACTGGTCGCGGGAAGCGGTCTGGGAGTACATCAAGGCGAACAAGATTCCGTATAATCCGCTGCACGACCGCGGGTACCGGAGCATCGGCTGCTGGCCATGCACGCGGGCGGTAGGCCAGGAGGCCAATGAACGGTCCGGACGGTGGACGGGGTTCGACAAGAGCGAATGCGGAATCCACACGTTTCTCGGCGACAACATCTAGAGGATTTTAAATTTCAGACAGGATGAACAGGATTAACAGGATGCAGATGGCGGAACTGGTGCCCCCCGTGGAGTTCGCCCGGCAAATCCTGTTCGTACCTTGAATCAACCGCAAAGAACACAGAGAGCACAAATGCAGAAGAGATTTTTAGACGGGATTAACAGGATGGGATTTGAGGATTTCGGGATGCCTTTGAAATGCGTGCCGTGAATCCTGTTGATCCTGCCCAGGTTCTCCGGGCCACGCTTCATCTTAAACTGCCTTAGCATCACCCCTTTTTTCCGGAATGAATCATGCGACCCATCCCGCATATGGCGGGCTATACTCCGCGCCGACCGACGAGGGCTCGCCGGCGTTCTTTCCAACGAAGGTTTCGCGGGCGGACAACGGCCATTTGAATACGCTGGAGGCGCAAAGCGTCTTCATCCTGCGTGAGGCGTACCATTACTTCAAAAACGTCTGCATGCCGTGGAGCATGGGCAAGGACTCGAACGTGCTCATCTGGCTATCGAAGAAGGCGTTTTGCGGGCACATCCCCTACCCTCTCCTGCACATCGACACGACGTATGAATTCCCCGAAATGCTGGATTACCGGGACTGGGCGGTGAAACACCACGGGCTGAATCTGATCGTGAAGGTGAATGAGGATGCGCGCGCGGGCCGGGGCGATTACGCGAAGCGCGGGGCGATCGGGTACGACACGGTCGACCCGGTGACGGTGACGCATGAACTGAAGACGGTGGCGCTCCAGCAGGTGATGGCGGAGAATAAATGGGATGCGCTTATTACGGGCATCCGGCGGGACGAGGATCCGACGCGGGCGAAGGAGCGGTATTTCAGCCCGCGGACGAAGGATTTTGAATGGGATTACAAGGATCAGCCGCCGGAGTTCTGGAATCAATTCACGACAAGCTGCGCGCCCGGGGAGCACGTGCGGGTGCAGGCGCTGCTGGATTGGACGGAGCGGGACATCTGGATGTATATCCAGCGCGAGGGAATCCCGATCCCGAAGATGTATTTTGCGCGGACGGCGGAGGACGGGAAGAAATACCGGTTCCGTTCGCTGGGGTGCTGGCCGATCACGCAGCCGGTGGAAAGCCGGGCGGATACGATCGACGCGATCATCGACGAACTGGCGACGACGCGGACGAGCGAGCGGGCGGGGCGGGCGCAGGATCATCACGAGCGCAATGCGATGCAGAAACTGCGCGCGAAGGGATTCATGTAATGGGCCATAGCAGGAAGATTTCAGACATGACCGCAACATTGCCAGAACCACGCGCAGCCGAATCGCCCAGTCAAGATTTGCTGCCTGACCCCTATTTTCCTGACCCCTATTTTCCGCCGGCGAGCGTGGATCGGCTGAGGGTGGTGTTCGTGGGACATGTGGACCATGGAAAATCGACGCTGATCGGGCGGATTTTTCATGACACGCATTCGCTGCCGGACGGGAAGGTGGATCAAATCCGCAAGGCGTGCCGGGAGGAGGGGATGGAGTTTGAGTACGCGTTCCTGCTGGATGCGCTGCTGGAGGAGCAGGAGCAGAATATCACGATCGATACGACGCAAATCCAGTTCAAGACGGAGAAGCGTCCGTATGTGATCATCGATGCGCCGGGGCACAAGGAATTCCTGAAGAACATGATCACCGGGGCGGCGAGCGCGGACGCGGCGGTGCTGCTGATCGCGGCGAACGAAGGGGTGCGGGAGCAGAGCCGGCGGCATGGGTATTTGCTGAGCCTGCTGGGGATCAAGCAGGTGGTGGTGGCGGTGAACAAGATGGACCTGGCGGGGTATAGCGAGGAGACGTTCGGCAAGGTGGTGGCGGAGTACCGGAAATTTCTGGAGCAGATCGGGCTGGAGGCGCGGACGTTTGTGCCGATCTCCGCGCGGAGCGGATACAATGTGGCGGCGCGGTCGCCGGAGGTGATGCCGTGGTACGACGGGCCGACGATCACGGAGATGCTGGATCAATTCGAGCCGCCGAAGAAGCTGACGGAGCTGCCGCTGCGATTCCCGGTGCAGGATGTTTACAAGTTTGACAGCCGGCGGATCATCGCGGGGCGGATTGAATCGGGGCGGCTGAAGGTGGGGGACCAGATTGTGTTCTCGCCGCACAACAAGGCGAGCGCGGTGGCGAGCATCGAGCGGTGGCAGACGGCTGCGAGCGATGTGGCGGAGGCGGGGGAATCGATCGGGATCACGTTGACGGAGCAGATTTTCGTGGAGCGCGGGCATGTGGGTTCGCAGGCGGAGAATGCGCCGATTGAGTCGAACCGGTTCCGGGCGCGGCTATTCTGGATGGGGCGGCGAAACCTGGAGATGGGGCAGCGGTGGAAGCTGAAGCTGGCGACGCAGGAACTGGAGGCGGAGATCGTGGCGATTGACCGGGTGATCGACGCGTCGACGCTGGATACGGTGTCGGACGGGCGCACCCATATCGCGCGCAATGACGTGGCGGAGGTGGTGATCCAGACGCGCGGGGCGCTGGTGATGGATAATCACGACGAGAATCCGATCATGGGGCGGTTCGTGATTGTGGATGAGCGGCAGGTGGCGGGGGGTGGGATTATTTTTGGCGGGATTTATACGGAGCGGGCGAAGATCAAGAGCGCGAATATCACGTGGACGGAGGGGGAAGTGACGTCGCGGCATCGGACGCTGCGGAACGGGCATCGGGGAGCGGTGGTGTGGCTGACGGGATTGAGCGGGGCGGGAAAATCGACGATCGCGCAGGCGCTGGAGCGGGAGTTATTTAATCAGAATATCAATGTTTATGTGCTGGACGGGGATAATGTCCGGCATGGGTTGAACTCGAACCTTGGGTTCTCGCCGGAGGATCGGGTGGAGAATATCCGGCGCGTGGCGGAGGTGGCGAACCTGATGGCGGACAGCGGGCTGGTGGTGGTGACGGCGTTTATCTCGCCATACCGGTCGGATCGGCGGCGGGCGAGAGAAGTCGCGCTGGAAGGGGGGAACGATTTTGTGGAGGTGTTCGTCGATGCGCCGCTGGAGGTGTGCGAGCAGCGGGACCCGAAGCATTTGTACAAGAAGGCGCGGGCGGGGGAGATCAAGGAATTTACCGGGATCGATGCGCCGTATGAGGCGCCGGAGGATCCAGAGATTGTGACGCGCACGGCGAATTCGACGCTGGAGGAATCGGTGGCGACGATCCTGGAGGTGCTGCTGCCGAGGATCAAGGCGGAGGAGACGGGGATGCCGTCGATTTGAGGGGAGAAGAAATTGCTAATTGCTAATCTGTGATTGCTAATTGAAGAATCGCGGGTCGCGTCGATCCGCAACGGCGTCGCTTGGGAAAGGGACGGAAAGGACATAAAGGACCAAAGGAGGGAAAACGTTCTCGCTAAGGGCTTGGTAGAGTAGTAGCGTGGGGGCTTGAACCTCCCCTGAAAGGATGATGGCACGTATTTTCCGAGCCGGGCTGCTGGCCGGCGTAATTGGACTGTTGACCGCGATGGCGGTGATGGCGCAGGGGGATCCGTCGCTGGCACGGACATGGGACAGTGCGATCACTCTGCTGCCGGGCGGTTATCGGGCGCCGAAGCCGATTACTCTGAAGGGCAATTTTGATGTGACGATATCGCCATGGACGCTGATTGACGGCGTGACGTTTGGCGGGGTTCAATCGGGCCAGCGCTGGCATCTCAATGGCACGATCATGCATCGGGTGAGCCTGTACGGGCAACTGGGCGTGGCGATGAACGCGCGGAATTCGGTGTTCGAGGATTGCGACATGGGGAAGACGGGCGGGTGGTTTGTGAGTTGGTGGGGGTCGCATTGGGATTTCGATAATTGCATCTTCACGACGAAGTTCCTGGGGAACGATCTGGATGTGGGCAATTACTCGATCCACGCGACGGGCTGCACGTTTTATGACGTGAATCTGGCCACGATCGTATACAGGGGCAATCCGGTCGACTACCTGCAAAAGGGGGACATGGGATTCGTGAATTGCCGGTTTGTGAGGTGCAAGGTGCCGGAAGCGTTTCTGGCGGCGACTGTGAATTGCGTGTTCGAGGACTGCGAGTTTCCGGCAAAGCGGGAGAAATGGCCGGATGCAATGACGCCGGTGATGGTGAATGCAATGTACGCCGGGCTGACGGAAGCGCCGGAGTCGTTCATGAACGGGGCTCTGTCGGTGCAATTCAGCGAAGCGCCGATGAATGTGACCGCTGGGACGACATTGCAGCACACGGAAAGCGGAGGCGAAATTACGCTGAATAACTACAGCCCTCCGATGAGTATGTGGACCTGGGAACGATCGACAAGCAGTCGAGCCAAATGGTGCCCGCGTCCGGGGATTCGGGTCAACTCCCGGCGGCGCCCGCACCCGCCGCCGCGGGGCTGGGCGGGAATGCGGGGAAATATTTTTCCTTTGCCGATCTGACGCGGAACCTTCCGGGGAATATCAATATTGGCACGGACGGACAGCCGAATTTCAATGGCATCTACCAGGCCAATCTGTGGCTGAAGGCCCACTTGACCGGGGGCACCGCGGAATTGCCGGTGCGATTCGAGAGTACGCAGTCGATCAGTAACGCAGGGGGCATTGTGTACGATGTGACGGGCGCAGGGGATACGGTGCTGTGCCGCGGAGGGACGCTGGCGAGCAGTCTGATCGGGATTTTTTCGGCGGCCTCGGTGGAACCGGTCTCCCAAATAACGCCGGGGGGCGATATGACGGTTACCGGGACGATCAAAAGCGTGAACATCCAGGGGCGCGGCGATACGTTGACGCTGATGGTGACGCTTGACAACGCCAGCATGAAGTAGGGCGGCGGGGGAGCGGGTTTTCGCGAAAAGGGGCAAAACATTCTGGCCAAAGACGGGGGGTTTGGTAGCGTGGCGGTTTTCACCCTCTCAATCTCCCAAAGGAATGGCCGCGAAGACCGAAGAACCCGAAGCCAGCAAGCTGGCAGCCGCACGAAACAAGAACCTGGACCTTGCGATCCAGCAGATCGCGAAGGATTACGGCGAAGGGGCGATCATGCGGCTGGGCGATGCGAAGATCATGGATGTGGAGGTGATCCCGACGGGGAATATCCTCATCGACCGGGCGCTGGGTGTGGGCGGGCTGCCGCGGGGGCGCGTGGTGGAGATTTTCGGGCCAGAAGGCTCCGGCAAAACAACGCTGACGCTGACGGTGGTAGCGCAGGCGCAGAAGAGAGGCGGTCTGGCGGCATTCATCGACGTGGAGCATGCGCTGGACCCGCTTTATGCGCGGACGCTGGGGGTGAAGGTGGATGAGTTGCTGGTGTCGCAGCCGAGCTCGGGGGAGGAGGCGCTAAGGATTTGCGAGACGCTGGTGCGGTCGAACGCGCTGGATGTGATCGTGCTGGATTCCGTGGCGGCGCTGGTGACGAAGGCGGAGCTGGAGGGGGAAATCGGGGATACGACGGTGGGAGCGCAGGCACGGCTGATGAGCGCGGCGCTGAGGAAGCTGACGTCGCTGATATCGAAGGCGCGGACGGTGTGCATTTTCACGAACCAAATCCGGGAGAAGATCGGGGTGATGTTCGGGAACCCGGAGACGACGCCGGGGGGGAAGGCGCTGAAGTTTTACTCGAGCGTGCGGATCGATATCCGAAGGATCGGGGCGATCAAGACGCCGGACGGGACGGTGACGGGGAACCGGACGAAGGTGAAGATCGTGAAGAATAAGGTGGCGCCGCCGTTTACGGAGGCGGAGTTCGACATTATGTATAATGAGGGGATTTCATCGACGGGGGCGCTGCTGGACCTGGCGCTGGAGAAGAACATTATCGAGAAGCGGGGGTCGTGGCTGAGCTATAAGGGGAATCAACTGGCGCAAGGGCGCGATGCGGCGAAGGAGGTGCTGAAGAATGACCCGGCGCTGTATGAGGAGATTGAGACGAGTGTGAAGGCGGCGCTGGATGCGAAGAAGGACGGGGAGAAGTAGGGGCTAGGGGGAATTTTCGGGGGAAAGCCCCGGATTTGGGCGCCAATCTGGCGGGGGTGCGGATTTGCCTACGCAGGGAGGCGTAGCTAGTGCCCGTGAGGGGATGGGCATGTGCGGTGCTCCTTATGGAACGTGGCGCGCGAGTGCGCGGGCTACGTATGCATTTCAGCCTCAATCTCCGCCGGTTGTGTGGAAGCGCTTTGCTCCCGTTGGTGTTTTGCGCAGTGACCGGGTGGGCGGGACGGGCGGGGGGGGCGCAGGTGAGTGAGGAGGAGGCGATGGAGGCGGCTTATGCGTGGATGAATCTATCGCCTACGGTGATGAATGAGGCGCGTGGGCGCGTGGCGGGAACGGCGTGGGAGGTGACGGATTCGGTGGGGGAGCCGCTGTATTACGCGGTGGACCTGGCGCCCAAGGGGTATGTGGTGGTGGCGGCGGAGGACGGGGTGGAGCCGGTGATAGCGTTTTCGACGACGGACAAATTTGAGGCGAAGGAGGGGAATCCGCTTTTTGACATGCTGCAGAGCGATGTGCCGGCGCGGATATACCGTGCGCGGGCGCAGCGCGCAGGGCGGACGGCGAGGTGGAAGACGCTGCTGGCGATTGCGTCGACGCCGAAGGTGTTGACGGCGCAGGGGATGGTGCTCACCGCGGGCGGGGCGGGCGGGCCGGCGGCCTCGATCGTGGACGATGTGCGGGTGGCGCCGCTGCTGAAGAGCGAGTGGAACCAGACGACGACGAATTGGGGGCAATCGGTTTACAATTATTACACGCCGCCCTATAGCGCGGGGAACGCGAACAATTACGACGCGGGGTGCGTGGCGACGATGCTCTCGCAATTGATGCGGTATTATCAATGGCCACAAACGGGGGTGGGCACGGGGAGCTATCAGGTGACGGTGAAGGGAAAATCGGAGCAGCGGTCACTGCGCGGGGGCGACGGGAACGGCGGGGCGTACGCATGGAGCGATATGCCGCTGGTGGCGACGCAGAATATGCCGGCGGCGCAGGCGCAGGCGATCGGGGCGCTGCTCTCCGACGCGGGTGTAGCGAGCAATATGGATTATGAGCCGGACGGGTCGGGCGCGACGATCCGGGCGCAGGTGCTGACGAATGTGTTTCATTACGCGAACGCGGCGCAATCGACGGCGGAGCTATCGACGCTGGATATTGCGATCGATTCGAACCTGGATGCGAAGCTGCCGGTGGGGCTGGGGATCACGGGGGGCGGGTTTGGGCATGCGGTGGTGGCGGACGGATATGGTTACAACGGCTCGACGTTGTACCGGCACCTGAACATGGGATGGAGCGGCGCGTGCAATGCGTGGTACAACCTGCCGGACGTGGATGCGGGGGGATATGATTTTAATGTGGTGAACTCGGCGCTGTTCAATATCGACCCGACCACGACGGGGGAAGTGATCAGCGGACGGGTGACGGACAGCGCGGGGAAGGCGGCGGCGGGGATCGCGGTCGCGGCGACGTCGGGCACGGTGGTCTATACGGGGACGACGGATGCGGAGGGGATTTACGCGTTCAAGGGAGTGGCCTCGAATACCAAGTGGACGATCACGCCGGGGAGCGCGGCCTGGAACTTTACACCGGCGGACCTTGTGGTGACGACGGGACACTCTTCGGCGGGGGGAGGAATGGGGGACAAGACGGGAGTGGACTTTACTTCGCAGCCGATCACCGGGGCGGTGACGGTGGAGATCAATAACGCGGCGGCGGCGGCGGGCGCGGAGTGGCGGGTCAACGAGGGAAGCTGGCAGGCGAGCGGCGAGACGGTGGCGGGAGTGCCGGCGGGGACGGGCACGCTCTCCTTCCGGGCGGCGACCGATTGGACGGCGCCGGCGAATATGCCGGTCGCGATCACCGGGAGCGAAACGACGAGCGAAACGGTCTCTTATTCGCCGAAATATTCACTTACGGCGGCGGCGGATAATCCAGCGAACGGGCAGGTGACGGCGAATCCGGAGCCGGGCGAGCTGGGAAGTTATGCGCCGAATACGAGCGTGACACTTACGGCGACGCCGGAGACGGGATATTACTTCGGGGGATGGATCGAGAGCGGGACGTTGATCAGCACGGACGCCAGTTATACGAGCGTTGTGAAGGGGGCGCGGAGTCTTGTGGCGAACTTCCCGCCGAATTCGCTGAGCGCGGAGGATACGCAGGCGTATGTGACGAGCAACAAGGGAGATGCGACGATCAATGTACTGGGAAATGCAAACGATACGGAGACGACGCCCACTGTGCTGAGCGTGACGCAGCCGACGAACGGGACTGTGACGATCAATGGGGACGGGACGCTGACTTTTACACCGGCAAGGAATTTTCACGGGAGCACGACGTTCTCATATACGCTGGGCGATGGGCAGGGCGGGACGATTACACGGACGGCGACGATTTCGAATTGGTTCGCGGCGAGCGCGGGTAACTACGCGGGGCTGTCGCTGGCGGAAGATGACACGACTAATGAGACGAGCGGTTATCTGAAAGTTACAGTAACTTCATCAGGAGCATTTAGCGGCAAGTTGACGGTGGCGGGAATTGGTTATTCGCTTAGCGGCGCGTTCGATAGTAATGCGGATTATGAGAAGGTTATTACTCGCAAGGATAACTCGAACCTGAATGTGAGTCTGCACCTGGATGCGGCGTCGGAGATTGTCGGGACAGTAGGCGACGGGGTTACAACGTCCTATATTACGGCGGAGCGGGTGGTCTTTAGCGCGTTGAACAAGGCGCCGCAGGCGGGTAAGTATACGGCGCTCCTCTCCGGCAATGATTCGGTGCCGGGGAATGGGTACATGATTGTAACCATTAGTTCCAAGGGTGTGGCGACGGCGACGGGGCGGCTGGCGGATGGGACACCGGTAACAATCGGAGCCTATCTGAATGCAGATGGAAGCATGCCTTATTACGCGGGAATTTATAAGAGCGCGACGGGTGCTGGAAGTGTGCTGGGGACGATGGACTTTCAACCGGACTCGAGCACGCAATGCAGCGGGAGTTACGCGTGGTTCCGACCGGCGTCGACGGGGTCGTTCTACGCGGAGGGGTTTGCGGAGGCGGGAACGGTGACCGGAGCGCTGGTAGCGGGCGGGGCGAGCGGGCCGGGATTGCAGAACGAGACGGCCGGCAGTATTGAGGCGGAGTTATCGCAAGGGGATTTGGCGGGGCCAATCAATGAGACGGGGAATTTGGAATCGAACGGGAGTGTAGTGTGGAATTCGCCCGGGGCCGAGAACCTGGTGCTGACGATCAAGGCCTCGGGAATGGTGACGGGGACGTTCATCGATCCGAACACGGGCAAGAAGGTGACGGTGCTGGGGGTGTGGCTGGGGAACCAGCAAGCGGGGGGAGGGTTTTTCGTGAGCGGGAATTCGGCGGGAGCGCTGACGCTGGGAATCCCGTAGATCTATTTCGATTTCATGACGAAGACGCCGTCCCAGGTGGCGGGGCGCTGCTCGGCGAGTTCGTGGCAGCGCTCCATGTAAACGCCGGCGACGGGATCGTCGGGCTTGACCTCGAGGGCTTCGCGGAACTGGCTGCAGGCGATTGCGAAATCGCCGCGCTCGTAGCCGGCGAGGGCGATTCTGTATTTCTCGAGGTAGGCGACCATGCGGGCGTCGAGGGGATCGGGTTTCTCGCCGAGGACGGCGTAGACCCTGATGGCGCGGGTCTTGCCTTTCATGCGGACGAAATCGACGAGTTGAAGATGGAAGCTGTCTCGGACGAGCTCGGCGACGGACTCGCCGATGAGGAGATCGACGCCGTACTCCTTCGTGAGACCCTCCAGGCGGGAGGCGGAGTTGACGGCGTCGCCGATGACAGTGGGCTCGGCCTTTTGCTCCGAGCCGATGGCGCCGAAGATGACTTCGCCGAAATTGATGCCGATGCCCATTCTCAAGACCGGCCAGCCGCGCGGCTCCCATTCGGCGTTGAGCTTCTCGAGACCGGCGAGCATGCGGAGACCGGTCTTCACGGCGAGCGTGGCGTCGGACGTGGGGCCGTGGCTCTGGATATTGCCCCAGACGGCGAGGATGGCGTCGCCGACGAATTTGTCGACGGTGCCATTGGTGGCGAAGACGCAATCGACCATGGCGGTGAAGTATTCATTGAGTTGCGCGACGAGCTGGGTGGAATCGGCTTCCTCGGTGAGGGTGGTAAAGCCGCGGAGATCGGTCATGATGATGGCGACGGATTTGCGGACGCCGCCGAGCTGATGGAGGTAACTGGCGCGATTCTCGACCACCTCCTTCACGACGTTCTTTGAGACGAAGCGCTCAAAGATGCGGCGCATGCGGGCGCGCTCCTGGCGCTCGAGGAGCCATTTCCAATAGAGGGAGAGGAGGCTGCCGGCATCGAAGGTAAGGAGCGGGGCGAGGAAGGGGATGAACCGATGGAAATAGTCGAATGTAAAGGAGGTGAGGGCCAGATAGACGAGGCTGATGCCGGCGAGGGCAAGCGAGAGATAGAGGGGGCGGTGAAGCATTGCTGCGAGGCCAAACGCGGCGAAACCCATGGCGACGATCCAGATGTCGACCTCCTGCTCGGAAGGAATGTCGATGAAATCGTGGTGGAGTGCGTCGTTGATTGCGTTGAGATGCAATTCCGGGCCATCCATGAGGCCGAAGGGAGTGGGCAATTGGTCCTTGAGCGAATTGCCGTAGGGGCCGATGACAACGATCTTGTCCTTGAAGACAGCGCCATTCTTGAAGTTGTTCTTCCAGGCATCCGGGACAAAAATCATGTAGAGCGGAATGGGCTGGAATGCGCCGGGGCCCTCAGCCGGGGCGAATCGCAAGCCGCGGACGCCGCCAGGGATACCGAAGCCGGGGTTCAACATTTGCAGGACCCGGGCGGAGAGGGAGTAGAAGACTCTGCCATTGTCCGCGATGCGGAAGGCCTCCGCTTGCGTCATGCGATACTTTACGGTGCGGATGACGCCGTCGGGATCGGCCCAGAAATTGACGTAACCGACGCGGGGATCGTCCTGGCCGGGCGGGATAAGGTCGGAGGAGGGCGGGGTGTAGGATAATTCGGAATTCGCGGCCTGTGCGATCTCGTCGGCGAAGTTGCCGCCGATGACGATATGAT
>JBEKOV010000050.1:0-22974 GCA_049521415.1 Chthoniobacteraceae bacterium | reverse complement strand
ATCCCAGCCCCCCCCTGCTGCTCCCGCCGCCGCCGAGGCCCAGCCCGATGTCGCTCCCGCATGGGAGGCCACCATCGACCAGATCCTGCGCTCCAATGTCAGCGAAGCCCAGATGGCCCAGATGCTCATCAACATCCTGCCGACCCTCCCCGAGGATGGACAGGTCGAGGCCGCCAATCACATCGCCAATCTCCTGCCGGATTCCGATTACAATTCCGTCCGCCCGCTCCTCCTCAACGCCAACCTGCCCGAATCGGTCCTCTCGGTCTTCTTTACCGATTTGATGAATCGCGACGACCCCACCAAGCTCAACTCCTTCCTGGACATCGCTCAGATTCCCAATCACCCCTTCCACGACGAGGCGCTGAGCGACCTGCAGATTTATGTCGGCGACGACTACGGCACCGATTGGGGCAAATGGAGGGACGCCGTGAACCAATACCTCAAGACCGCCAACGAGCAGTGAGGCAATTCTCTTGAAACTCGTCATCGCCGGCACCGGCGCCAGCGGCGCCATTTACCTGCAGCGCCTCCTTGGCCGGCTCGACCCGCTTGCCCACGAAATTCACCTCCTGCTCAGCGCGCACGCCCGGCAGGTGATTGCGGAGGAGATCGGCGCGCTCTCCGTTCCGGAGGGTATAGTCCAGCACAGCGACGGCGCCGGGATGCATGTCCCTTTTGTCAGCGGCTCGGTCCGCTTCGATGCGATGGTGATCGTCCCGTGCTCAATGGGCACCCTGGGCCGAATCGCCGCTGGCACAAGCGAGAGCACCATGCTGCGCGCCGCGGATGTTTTCCTCAAAGAGCGCCGCAAGCTCATCCTCGTCCCGCGCGAGACGCCCTGGAATTTGATTCACGCCCGCAACGCCGTGACCGTGATCGAGGCCGGCGCGATCCTGCTCCCCGCTTGCCCTTCGTTTTACAAGCGCCCTGCCGATGTCGCCACCGTGGCCGACACGGTGGTCCATCGCATCCTCGATCACCTCGGCCTCCCCGCAGGCGACGCGCCGCGGTGGGAATAGCAGTGACTCACTCCAGCGGCAACGCGGGCGGATTCGGCGCCGCCAGGAAGGCCTCGATGATTTTCCGGTGCGCCGGCAGGAGGTTTTCCGGGAGACTCGACGGGTCCCAGAATCGTGCCTCCAGGATTTCCGCGGATTTCACCTGCGGCTCGCCGGTGTATTCGGCCAGCAGGACGAATTGCGTCAGCCGGTCGCGGGTGATGCCCGCCTGGAGCAGCTTCGTGGGACGGACGTCGAGGCCGGTCTCCTCGAGCATCTCGCGCCGCAGGGTCGCGGCCAGCGATTCGCCCCGCTGCGCGTGACCACCCGGCAGGCCCCATCGTTGATGTTTCCAGAAACGGTGCTTGAGTAGCAGGATACGGCCCTGATTATCGAGGATGACACCGGAGACGCCATGGATAAACTTGGCGTTGGCGAGCCACGCCACCCCCAGCCGGATCGGCGCGGCAAGACCATTCCAGATTTTCGCAACCAAATTAAGCAGCATGGGTGATTGAGCCTCCCGTCTGCGCAATGTATTAGACCCCCAGCGAATGACGACTGAAGAAACTGAAGACCAGCAACCACAAGAGCCGCAGGAACTCCAAGACCAACCCGATTCCCCCGAGCCCTCCGAGCAGACCGAGGAGCAATCCGCCGACGGCGGTCCCGCCGGGGAATTGCAGGCGATCCTGGACGCCGCAAAGGAATCCCGCCTGTCTCCCGCCGACGAGGACCGCGCCATTCAATTGCTGAAGGAGGCAGTGGCTGCCGGCCCGAAGTCTCTGCCCGTGGCGCTGGATGCAATCCTCGCTCTCTCATGGGGCGCCGCTGTCGAGGCTGTCACGGAAGCATGGCCGGAGACCAAGCCCGCCGGGCGGGCCCGCCTCCTGGGCGGTCTGGCAAAAATCGATACCGACGCCTCGCGCCGCATCCGGCTCAGCCTCGCCCGGGGCCTTCATGCCCAGGATGCCGACGCCGCGCTCAAGCTGATCGAGAGCGTGTGCGAAGCCATGGGCGGCGCCCAGGGCGGCTCGACGACCAAGGACCGCCAAACCTTCGCCAGCGTGATGCTCGGCAAGGCGAAACCGTGGATCATGAACGTCTCCATGACCGAAATGAAACCGGCTGAGGCGCGCGCCATCATCACTCCCGCGCTCGAGAGTTGCGCCCAGGCGCCGATCTTCACGCAAATCTGGGTGCTTCGCTGGGTTTGCGATTCGAATCAATTTGACGTGCTGCCGCCGGAGCATGTCGATTCCATCGCGAAATCGATCAATCGCTGGCAGGCGCGCTGGCGCAAGGAATTGCGCAAGATCATCCCCAAGTTGCCCGATTCGCTCGAGGCCGCCCTCGGCGGCTCGGACCCGGGCGCAATTTCCACGCCGGCGCGGGCCGAGGCCGAGACCGTTTCGCTCCCAACCGATGCGGATGCCGCCGAAGAACCACCTTCGGCGGAAGAAGAGGCGTCTGCGGCGGCGCCGGCCGTGTCGCGCCGCTCCGGGCGGGACCGGCAACAGGCCGGGTTCGACCTCAACCGATCATTGCGCGAGATCGAGGCATACTGCGCCCGGCTGCGGTCGGAGCTTCAGCAGGCCCAGGTTGCTGTGCGACGCCGCGAACCGGAGCGCCAGCGGGCGCGCCCGCAAGCATCCGCGTCCAGCGAGGACATCGATGAGTTGCGCCGCTACAACCAGCAGATCGAGGAGCAAAACGAGGAGTTGCGCCGCCGCATCGAGGAGCTGGCCAGCGATCATGAGGATCGCGCCGCGATCATCGAGATCGACGATCGGGTGAAGCAATTCAAGACCCTGCTCGGACTCAAGTTGAAGGAGGACTTTGTCGATTACTCCGCCATCAGCCGCGAGTCGCTCAATGAGGTCGTCCGCCGCCACGCCCACGAGATCCTGGGGCGCGTCTTTTCGGTGCTGGAGACCGAGGGCGTCAGCTTCGATCCGAAAGCGTGATCAGAACCCGCACATCTCTTGCGCCTCGGCAAAGCTCGAGCGCCTGGTGAGCAGGCTCGCGAGGTATTGGTCCGTCTCGGGAACGTATTTGATCCGCACGAGGTTTTCCGGCGACTCGAGCCGGGAAAAAATCACGTGCGCAATGGTCGCGCGCGGGACGCTCTTCTCGCCGTATCCGGCCGGCTCGTTGCTCGACCAGAAGCGCACGTACTGCTCGCCGTCGCGCAGCTCCGTGCCCAGGTAGACGACCGAGTGCCCGTGCTCCGTGCTGCCGACTTCCGGCGTCCAGAATATCTTCATGAAATCTCCCGGCTCAGCGGTCGCAAAGTCGGTGGAGTTCGTGCCCAGCCGAAGCTCGTGAAAGAGCCTTGCCGTGCCTGGGCCGTTCGCGTTCCAACGTCCCCACACGCCTTCGCCGTCGCGCTGGCCGTCATGGATGACCAGCGCGGCCAGTGTCGGGGCGTCCAGCTTCAGCCGGCCTTGGCGCCGCAATTCCTCAATCGTCTTGAGAAAAACGAGATAGGTCGCGCCGGAGCAAAAGCTTGGCGAATCCGGCGAGGGGAGCACGAAGAATTTTCCCGACTCGAAATGCGTCGCGCGCATGAGCGCGATGGTGGCGACCGGAGTGATTGCATATTCGCCACCCTGCGGCATCTCCCCGATCTCGCGCAGGACGGTCGCATTGCAATCGCCCGCGCGCGCCATAAGCGAAACCATGGGCGAAGCCGTGAGCAACAGAATCAGGGTAAGGGCGCGCGAGAATGCCACGACTCTCATACTTCACCCGCTTTCGGATTTTTCGCAACCGTGGATCGTCCTGCTGACAAGTCTCCCGTTCCGTGCTAGAGAGGCGTGATGCTGAAGTTCACGAAAATGAACGGCGCGGGCAATGATTTCGTCCTGCTCGACAATCTGGATGGGCGGCTCGAAATCGCCGCCGGGCAGATCGCGCACCTTTGCGACCGGCATCGCGGGGTGGGCGCCGATGGCGTGCTCATCCTCGAGCGTCCGGCCAATGGGGCTGACTTCCGCATGCGCTATTATAATGCCGATGGGGGCGAGGCGGAGATGTGCGGCAATGGCGCGCGCTGCTTCGCGCGATTTGCCAGCCGTGTTACCGGAGGGCGGGACGCGGTTAGTTTCGAGACTCCGGCGGGCGTGATCCGCGCGCAATGCGAGGGCAACAACGTGCGCCTCGCCATGAGCCAGCCGCACGATATGGCGCCCGACCAGCGCATCGAATTGCCCGGCGGCTTCGTGACCGCGCACTCGGTCAATACCGGCGTGCCGCATGCCGTGGTTTTCGTCGAGGACATCGAGAAGGTCGATGTTCGCGGCATGGGCGCCGCGTTGCGGCATCATCCGCATTTCGCGCCGAAGGGGACCAATGCCAACTTCGTCCACATTGTTGCGCCGGGCACGATTGCCATTCGGACGTACGAGCGTGGCGTCGAGGACGAGACGCTGGCCTGCGGCACGGGCGTGGTGGCCGCGGCTCTCATCCTGCATGAGAAGCATGGGGTGCCATCGCCTGTCTCCGTGCGGGTCCGCGGGGGAGATGCGCTGACCGTTTCCTTCGAGAAGGAGAATGGAATGTACCGCAACGTCAGCCTGACCGGGCCGGCCGATTTCGTGTTTGAGGGCCAGATCGGGATTTGACAGGGCCGCACTTCGGTCGGACACTTCCCGCCCCATGTTTCGCGGCACTTATACAGCCATCGTCACTCCCTTCCGGGATGGCGCCATCGACGAAGCCGCCTTCGCGCAGTTGATCGAGTGGCAGATCGAGAGCGGCATTACCGGCATCGTACCGGCCGGCACGACCGGGGAATCGGCCACGCTGGATCACGACGAGCATACGCGCGTTATCGAGCTCGCGGCGCGGATCGCGCGCGGGCGCTGCCGCGTCATCGGCGGCACCGGCTCGAACTCCACCAGCGAGGCCATTTCACTGACCGTCGAGGCGGAAAAGGCGGGCGCGGATTCCATTCTCCTCGTCGCCCCGTACTACAACAAGCCCACGCAGGAGGGTCTGTTTCGCCATTACGAGGCCATTGCCGCCGCGACGAAACTGCCCATCATTCTCTACAGCATCCCGGGACGCTGCGGTATCGAGATCGCCGTGGATACCGTCGTGCGGCTCGCGCGCGAGTGCCTGAATATCGTATCGATCAAGGAAGCCGGCGGCAGCGTCGAGCGCGTGAGCCAGCTTCGCGCCGCGCTTCCGCCGACATTCACCATTCTTTCCGGCGACGATTCGCTGACGCTGCCGTTCATGTCGGTTGGCGCGGAGGGAGTAATTTCAGTGGCCTCGAACATCATTCCGAGGGAAATGGTCCGCATGATCCAGGCATCGCTGGATGGCCGCGGGGCGGAGGCGCGCGAGATTCATGCCCGCTTCTACCCGCTCTTCCGGGATTTGTTCATCGAGTCCAATCCGATCCCGATCAAGACGGCGCTGGGCCTCGCGGGCCGCATCTCCCCAGAGTTCCGCCTGCCGCTTTGCGAGATGGCTCCGGCCAATGCCGCAAAACTGCTGGCGACTCTCCGTAATCTCAACCTCGTCAAATAATTTGGACGCGAGCGACATGGCACCGCTGCGCATCCTGGTCAACGGCGCGCAGGGTCGAATGGGAAAGGCGATCATCGCATGCGCGAAACTGGACCCCGCTGTCGAGATCACGGCGCGGATCGATGCGAACGACGACTTTGCCGCGGGGCTCGAAAAGGCCGACGCGGTCATTGAATTCTCGCATCATACCGTCACCGCGCCGGTTGCGCGCGCCTGCGCCGCCGCGGGCAAACTGCTGGTAATCGGCACCACCGGCCATACGGATGCCGAGACGGGGCAAATCCGCGCGGCGAGCGCATCCATCCCGATTGTCTTCGCGCCGAATTTCAGCGTAGGGGTGAATGCGCTATTCTGGCTCACGCAAAAGGCGGCGGAAATCCTCGGCCCGGATTTCGACCTCGAAGTGATAGAGATGCATCACCGTCTCAAGAAGGATGCTCCAAGCGGCACCGCGCGGCGCCTTGCGGAGATTCTCGCCGGCGTGCGCGGGCTGCAATACGCGGCCGATGTCCGCCATGGGCGCGAAGGGATCACCGGCGAGCGCACTGCGCAGGAGATCGGCATGCACGCGTTGCGCGGCGGCGACGTCGTGGGTGATCACACCGTCATTTTTGCCACGCAGGGCGAGCGCGTCGAACTCACCCACAAGGCATCGAGCCGCGACACCTTTGCCCTGGGCGCGCTCCGCGCCGCGAGGTGGGCGCGCGGTCGGCCGCCCGGACTTTATGACATGCAGGATGTTCTCGGTCTTCGCTGACCGGCTCTTGATCCCATGAGAGCCGGCATTGCCTTCGGCTCGAATCTCGGCGATCGGCTTGAGATTCTTCGCCGGGCTCGCGCCTGTCTTCTTGCCAGCCCGCTGCTCGCTCCGCCCATCCTTCTATCGGGTATTTATCTCACCAGCCCGGTCGATTGCCCGGCGGGCTCCGAGCCATTCCTGAATTCCGTCCTGGAGGCAGAACTGACGGGCGATCCCGTGGCCCTGCTGCGCGACCTGCGCGCATGCGAGCGTGGCCTCGGCCGCCCCGCGCGTTCGCCGCGCAATGCCCCGCGCGTCATCGATCTCGATTTGCTCTACGCCGGCGATTGGAATATCAAGACCGATGATCTGGTCCTTCCGCATCCGCAGATCGCCGGGCGGCGATTCGTCCTTGCGCCACTGGCGGAGATTCGCCCGGAGTTGATTCTGCCGGGGCAAAGCGAGACCGTCGCGCAATTGCTCGCAAAACTTCCGGCCGGAAATTCCGCCGAACTGCTTGACGCAAAATGGTGACCGAAAAAATCGAGTGCATCCGCGCGATGAAAGCCGCGGGGCAAAAGATCGCGGCCCTTACCGCCTACGATTATCCGCTCGCGCGGCTGCTGGACGAGGCGGGCGTTGATATCGTTCTCGTCGGCGATTCGCTGGGCATGGTGGTTCTCGGTTTCCCCGATACCACGCACGTGACGATGGAGCACATGCTCCATCATTGCTCCGCCGTGAGCCGCGGGGTGACGAGTGCGCTCATTGTCGCCGATCTGCCGTTTGGCGCTTGCGACACGCCCGATGTGGCGGTCGCCAATAGCCGCCGCCTGATTGAGGCGGGCGCGCACGCCGTGAAAATCGAGGGGGCGCGCATAGCGGAGATTCGCGCAATCGTCGCCGCGGGCATTCCGCTGATGGCCCATCTCGGCATGCTGCCGCAGAGCGTTCGCGAGGAAGGGGGATACCGCGTCAAAGGGAAGACCGTGGAGGAAGCGGCGGCGCTGCTCGATCAGGCCCGCGCCGTCGAGGAGGCGGGGGCATTTTCCCTTGTCCTCGAACTGGTTCGGCACGATGCAGCCGCCCGAATTTCCGAAGCCTTGCACATCCCGACGATTGGGATTGGCTCCGGCACCGGATGCGACGGCCAGGTCCTGGTGACGCACGATTTGATCGGCCTCTTCCCCTGGTTTCGTCCCCGCTTCGTCAACCCCGAAGCGGACGTGGCCGCTGAAATCCGGCGCGCGGTGGAGGCTTACCGGCGGAGAATTCAGGGCAGTGGCTCAGCTTAATTCGGGGCGACGGTGCTTCCAATATCCGGGACGCCTGCTTGCATGTGCAACGGCTGCGATCCAAATCCGATCCGGCAATTCCATGTAGAAGATTATGAATGGAAATCGGTCCGTGAAGTATTTCCTGAGGCCGCTATGCCCATAAGGCGGCCAGGCATGGGGTGTTTCCGCGATCCTCAAGGAGGCGTCTTCGACTTTGGTCATCAATGATAGACCCAGCCCCAACGCACGCCTTTCATAAAACTCCATCGCCGCATCCAATTCAGCCCGCGCTGCGGCGTGAAAAACGACAGGCTTCACATTACGAATGCTTCTCTCGCAACTCCGAAAACACTTTAGTCGCCGGTTCGCCGGCCGCGCGCCCGCTCCTGATTTCTTCCGCCCGCAGTTCCAATTCTTTTTCCCACGCCGCATTGGCGTTGTGGTCCGCCGCTTCATCGAGGGAAGCAATAAGGAACCGTGCCAACTCGGCGCGATCGGCTTCGCTCAAGGCCGACAGCGTGTCGCGAATCTTCTCAGCCGCTACGCTCATGAGACAAGCTTCTCTCGTGCCGCGCCGGAGTCAAGGCGCCTTTACTCCCACACGCGGCTGGTCAGACGGCGCACATCTTTCGAGCGCGTCAGCACTAGGCTCACGACGAGGTAGATGACAGTGCCGAAGATCAACGCTTTTGCATAGTCCTTCGGGATGACGCGGCTATTGAGTAAAATGACGGTGGAAATGAAAAAATAGATCGTCGCAATATAAATCAACGTCAGCATCAGGACTCGGCCCCATAACTTGCGCGCGCACGTGGCAATCGCTCCCGAGTATATCCAACCCAGAAGCATAAAGGTGATTGCGACGCCGAGCTTGTCCGGTTGGGCGCCGGGGCGTGTCGCCGCTTTGCAGATGATCAAATCGGCTCCGAGCAGGAAGAGGCATGCGACCGCCACAATAATCCGGCCTACGAAAGGGTTTCCGTGGCGGTGACGGTGATGGCCGGTCATTTTTCCGCGCCGTTTTTTGAGTCGCTGAAGGCTCCGATGCGGCGAAACTTGCCGTAGCGTTCGCTCAGCAGCCGGTCCTGGGGCGTTTTGGTCAATTCGCGCAAATGCTTTATCAAAGCGGCCTTGACCGCGGCCGCCGACTCTTCGTGATTGCGGTGCGCGCCGCCCAACGGCTCGGGGATGACTTCGTCGATGAGCTTCAGCTCGAACAAATCGCGAGCGGTCAGTTTCATGGCCTCCGCCGCCTCCTGCGCATGGGAGCGGTGCTTCCAGAGGATTGCCGCGCAGCCTTCGGGCGAGATGACGGAGTAATACGAATTCTCGAGCATGAGGAGCCGGTCGGCGACGGCGATGCCAAGCGCGCCGCCCGAGCCGCCTTCGCCGATAATCACGGAAATGATCGGCACCTTCAGCAGCATCATTTCACGCAGATTGACGGCGATGGCCTCCGAGATGTGCCGCTCCTCGGCTCCCACTCCCGGATATGCGCCCGGGGTATCGACGAGCGCCACGATGGGCAGGCCGAACTTCTCCGCCAGGCGCATCAAGCGCAAAGCCTTGCGGTAGCCCTCCGGATGGGCGCTGCCAAAGTTTCGTTTCAGGTTCTCCTTGAGGTCGCGCCCCTTCTGGTGGCCGACGACCATGCAGCGGATGCCGTCGATCTTTGCCAGGCCGCAAGGCATCGCCTTGTCATCGGAGAAGAGGCGGTCGCCGTGCAGCTCGATGAAATCGGAGAAGGCCAGGGTGATGTAATCCAACATGAAGGGGCGCTGGGGATGGCGGGCGATCTGCACCCGCTGCCACGCGCTGAGCCGACTGTACACCTCCCGTTTGGTTTCTTCGATCTTTGCCTGCATGCGGCGCACCTCGGCATCGAGGTTGATGTCCTGGCTGCGGGAGTGCCGCTTGAGGTCATCGAGCTTCTTCTCCAGTTCGGCGATCGGTTTTTCGAAATCCAACGGCTGAATTTTCATTTTGGCGTCCGGCGGGACTGAACCCCGGGCTCAGCGGATGGTGACCGGAACGCCGCGCGTAATCAAAGCGGAAAGTTCGTCCATATCCGAGGCGCTTATGTCGATGCCGACGCCTGATTTTTGGCCGCCCTCGGCGGGATCGGTGTAGATATTGTAGGCCGAGGGGCTGATCTGCAACTGGTGGATGCTGTCATCGTAGTTCGGGCTGCCGAAGTAAACCCGCTGCCCATCGCGATAGGAGGCGACGTCCTCGACCTTGCCCTGGATGGGGGGCGGGCTGCCCTTGGGCGTGGGCGGGTTCCACGCGGTGGAGTGGTAGCGCTTGAAGTAGCGGGTGTGATTGTAGAGCGTGACGAGCCGCGTCTGGCGGTCGATGACGAGGGTGAAATCCGGGTGCGGGACGTAGAGTGTGTCGCCGACGCGCAGGCGGCGGGGATCGGTGATGTTATTCGAGCGCATGATGACGTCGCCGGAGGCCTTCAAGGTCCGCTCGATGCGGGCGAGCGTGTCGCCCGGCCTGATGACGTACTCATCCTTGTCAGGGGAAGGGCCGTCCGAGAAATAGATGACCACGTTGATCTCGCCCAGGTCGTCCAATGCGGCGTCGAGCTTTGTCGAGGCCGGGTAGGTCTCGAGGAAGTGCTCGTAGGCGGCGCGCGCGTTGACCCAATCGTGAGCATTTTTCAAATCGAGGCATTTCTGGTACTCGGGGATGGTGAGATCGGGCGGCGGGGTCATCGTGGCGACCGAGGCCGATTCGAGCTTCAGGTTTTGCTCGGGCTCGATGAAGAGCTTGTAGGTGTAATAGGCGCCGCCGCCGAAGACGACCGCCGCGAGCACGAGGATGACCAGCGCCTTCAGGATGATGCTTCCGCGCTGCTTCGCGGCGCGGAAATTCGAAATTTGAAATTCGAAATTCGAAAAGACGGAATTCCTTGTCCTGGATGGGTCGGAGGCCATCGCGGAGGCTGCGGCGATCAGATGAGACCGCGCTTGCGGAAATCGCCCATGTTCTTGCCGGCCGATTGCTGGACGAGTTCCATGGTGAACTTCAGCAGGCAAACTTCCCACGCATCATCGACTCCCTGGATGATGGCCGCGGAGGGATGGCCGGCCGCCATTACCTGCTCGCGCACCCGCTCGATTACCTCGTGCAGCGGGCTGTGCACAATATTTTCCACCACACCGGATTTCTTGAACTGGAAGCCGTAGCGGAGCAGCGCCATGTTCTCGCGCCGATGCTCCATCCAGGAGGCGAAATCCCGCGCCGAGTCGCCGAACCCATCGAGCAGCAGGCGCGCGCAATTTTCCGCGGAGAGGATTTGCGGACGTTCGGCTTGAATCTGGCCATCGCGCACCCGCACCTGGTTGGCTTGGTCCATCAGTTCCGAGATGAGATAAAAATGGAAATCCACGCTGCCGAAGGTCTCGATGCGGCGCTCGGGCGACATGATGACCTCCGTGTTTTCCATCGCGTATTGAAAATCGTCCGGTTTGAACATTTCTATCTGTCAACATAACCGCTCCGGCGCGCCGCGCCACGAAATTTGCGGGAAGGGCCCGGCCTGGGCGCCGCGCCCGCGGCAACCGCGGCAACCGCGGCATCGCGAGCCCCTTGCAATCCCGCGGCGCAACGGCTAGTACGTCCTCTCCCCATCACCCCCAATGATGCAAAACCCAATGTCGCGGATAGCATACATTGTTGGTTCCCTGTTATTGATTAGTTGCACCGACCGGCTTCTGGCGCAGGACATCACGGACGCGAAGATTCGGGATATCGTCACGGAGGTGGCGAATCGTCAGATCGTCCCGATTGCCGATGGCGACTATCCGGCCGTCAAATCGTATGACGACGCGGTAAAAGCGAAACCACCGCAAGTGGTGCGCTGGGCTTATCCTTGGGGCGTGGCGCTCTATGGGATGCTCCAGTCCGTCGATGTTACCGGGAGCAAGCCGGCGACCGATTTCGTGTGCGATGAGAACCGGATCTACGCGAATTATTATGAATGGCTCGCTTCATTGGAGAAGAGCCCGGCATACGGCCCGGAGTTCCAGAGGTTCGAAGGACAGACAAAGATCGGGCTGCTCATGAAACTGGGCACCCTGGATAGCTGCGGCGCCATGGGCGCGCAGATGCTGGAATCGATGATCGAGCACCCCGATCGCACGACGCCCGCGGAAAAGATCGTGGTCGCGCGTATCGCGGACTGGATCGCGAATAAACAGATGCGTCTGCCCGATGGAACGCTGTGCCGAAAGGCCGGCCAGGTGTGGCCGGACGACCTTTATATGAGTTGTCCATTTCTCATTCGCTGGGCGAAGTACACCGGAGACAAGAAGTGCCTCGAAGACGCGGCGAGCCAGGTAATCCATCAAGCGGCGCTCGAGCAGGATACCGACGGCCTTTGGTTCCACGGTTATTCGTCGGAAAAGAAAACTCATTCTCCATTCAAATGGGGCCGCGGCAACGGCTGGGCTACGGTGACCATGGTTGAGATTCTCTCTGACTTACCGAAGGATGATCCCGCCCGGCCTCGGATCCTCGCGATTTTCAGGAAACAAATCGACGGATTGAAGGCGGTCCAGGCGCCTGATGGAATGTGGAGGCAGGTTCTGGATAAGCCGCAGCTATGGGAGGAGACATCGTGCACGGCCATGTTTGCCTACGGAATTGCCCGCGCGGTAAATCGCGGCTGGCTCGATCCTTCCTATATGAAGATGGCTCGCGCCGCGTTCTCAGGAGTAAGTCACAATGTTAATCCAGACGGAGCCATACTTAATGCCTGCGCGGGTACCGGTATCGGCCAAACTTTGGAGTTCTATATTAACCGCCCGAGGCCCTTCGATGAAATGCACGGACGCGGCCCGGTATTGCTCGCCGGCTCGGAGTTGCTGTTATCCGGCGGGAAATAGATCAAACGCATGTCGACGCCGGACTTATTCAAGCCGGATGGGACGGTAAATCAATCGACGAACCGCTGCGCCAGCGGCATGCGCCGGCCGAGGCCGAATGCCTTGCCAGTGACTCTCAGGCCCGGTGCGGCCTGCTCGCGTTTCCATTCGTTCAGGTCCACGCGCCGCGCGACCCATCGCACTGTTCTCTCATCGTAGCCATGGGCGATGATGTCCCGCGCGGTCATTGCCTCCTCGACATACAATTGCAGGATTTCATCCAGCAACTCATAGGGCGGCAGCGTGTCCTGGTCCCGCTGGTTCGGCTTCAATTCCGCGCTCGGCGGCTTGGTAACGGTATTGGTCGGGATGATTTCCCGTTCCCGATTGATCCAGCGCGCCAGTTCGTAAATCTTCGTCTTCGGCACATCGCTGATCACCGCCAGACCCCCGGCCATATCGCCGTAGATGGTGCAATAGCCGACCGCCAGTTCGCTCTTGTTGCCCGTCGTCAGCAGCAGGTGACCGAACTTATTCGAGAGCGCCATCAGCGTCATCGCGCGCAGCCGGGGCTGGATGTTCTCCTCAGTCGTATCTTCCGGCAGGCCGGCGAACAGTTCGCGGAACTGCTCCTTGAACATCTCGAACGATCGCTGGATCGGGATATTGTAAAAATGGATGCCAAGGCTCCGCGCCAGCAACCGGGAATCCTCCATGCTCCCTTCCGACGAGAACTGCGTCGGCATCGTGACGCCGTGCACCGCCTCCGGCCCCAGCGCTTCCGCCGCGATGACCGCCGTCACCGCCGAGTCAATGCCGCCGCTCAGCCCCAGCACGACCGATTTGAAGCCGCACTTGCCCGCGTAGTCCCGCAATCCCAGCGCCAGGGCCGCATACAATTCCTCCGGTTCGCCCTGATAGGCGGGCTCGATTGTATTCGCCTCTAGATCCACCACCCGTACGCACTCCTGGAACGCCGGCAACTGCGCCAGGCATCCCCCGCGCGCATCGAATGCCAGCGAGTTGCCATCGAAGATCAATTGGTCATTTCCCCCCAGCGCGTTGCAATAGACCAGCGGCAGCCCGCTCTCTGCGGCCAGCTTTGAGAGCATCTCGAGCCGGCGCCGCGGCTTGCCCACGTGGAAAGGCGAGGCCGAGATATTGAAAATGATCTCCGCCCCGCGCGCCACGAGGTTGCGCACCGGGTCGCGCGGATAGAGCCTGCGTGGAAGGAAAGGGGGCAGCCAAATATCCTCGCAGATCGTCAGGCCGGCTGCCCGGCCAGCCAGATCCACTGTCTCCACATCCGCCGCCGGCTCGAAGTACCGGTCCTCGTCAAATACGTCGTAAGTGGGCAACAGCGACTTGTAACTCTTGCGAATCGGCCGGCCTTTCTCGAGCACGGCCGCCCCGTTGCGGAATGGCGCGCCGGGCCCGTCGTTGCGGTCGATGAATCCGACTACCAGCGGCGTCGCGCCCACATCCGCCTGCAGACGAGCCAGCATTTCGAGGTTTAGCGGCACGAAGCGCGACTTGAATACGAGGTCCTGCGGCGGATAGCCGGTAATCGAGAGCTCCGGCGTCAGCACGACCTCCGCTCCCGCCCCCGCGGCCTCGCGATAGGCGCCGAGGATCTTCGTGCAATTGCCCGCGAGATCGCCGACCGTGGTATTGATCTGTGCGAGGCCGACTTTCATGGGAAGGAATCCAATCGAGCGGACAACCCGGCAAAACTGCGCGCATCAGGCGCGCCATCCCGCAGCCGCGGGATCGTTCTTCGAATTCTGAATTTAGCGGCTGCTTTAAAAGTGGCTGCCGCCTTGCTGCCAACTGTTCGGCGAGTTGATTTCGTCATTCGCCCGGAGGGTGAATTTCCAGCACTCGACGAGGCCGGCGGCGAACAGCGCGGCAATAATAGTAATGCCCACTTTTTGAAGAAAGGTGGCGTGCATGCCTCCAATATAAGCGGAAGCCGTGCCGCGTACATCACCAAAAACCCCATTGGCGCGTGGCCAGGATGAACGCCCCCAGCAGCGCGTTGGTGATCGCATGAGCCAGGATGCACGAGCCGAGGCTCCGCGTCCGGAATGCCACCAGATTATAGAGCACCCCGGTCGCGAGCGCCGCCAGCCAGTCGACCGGCGAATGCTCGAGCATGAAACCGACCGCCACAATGATATTTGCCATCCGCGCATATTTTCCGAATGGCACCGTGTCGAAATCCTCGTCGATCAGGTACCGCAGCAGAAAGCCGCGCCAAAAAACCTCCTCGAGCGCCGGCACTACCGCCACCAGCCGTACCAGCCGCATCGCCAGCACCGCCCAATAAATCCCCCCGGCAAACATCCCGGGGTTAAAACCGTCGAGCCGGGGCGCATAATGAAACACCTCCTGTGGCGAGACCCATAGCGCGGCCGCCAGCACCCCGATCACCCCGGCCACCCATGCCGCGCGCGGCCGCTCCAGCCCGTAATCGCGCCAGAAAAACGCCAGCACGCCCGCGCAGACCACCGTCTGGATCGGAAAGATCAGGTACATGGCCGCCATCCCCCATGGGCGCAGGCGCAGCGCGTCCAGTCCCTGCGTGAGCCCGGTAAAGAGCATGAACGTGAGAAATGGCGCGATGTAAGCTACAGTCTTTCTTCGCATGGACGAAAGCGACCACACTACCAAGCCGGCTCAGGAGCCGCCAACGCCCGAAGTGGCCCAATTGCTCAAAATGATTGAGTTTCAGACCCAGGCTCAGCGGGATCGCCTGGCTGCCCTCCCAAGGGCTTATCGCGGCTCCTCCTTCCGTTACGGCAGCCTGATCGGGATCGTCATCTTCGCCATTGGCTCGATCGTCGCCATGGAATACGTCGTCTCGCAATTGCCCAAGCCGGGCCAGCGGATGGCGATACCAGGCCCGCCGATCGGTCTTCCGGCTGCCAAAACTGCGAATCCGGCGGCGGATCCAGGGCCCAAAGGCCAATCTGGGAGTTGATAATTTTCATAATAACGAAAATTTCCATCAATTTTCAGAAAACTTGCTCTCTCGGCACCACTCTTGCTTTTCCATTCTCTCGAATGCGAAAGAAAATTCCAAATTCAGTCATCGGGGTCGATCTCGGACGGCACTCCATCAAGACTGTGTCGCTCCAGCGCCGGAGCGGTAACCGCTTCGTAGTCAGCAACTACGCGGTCCATGTCATGGAGTCCGCTCCTCAAACGGCCGAGCAATTGGGCGCGGAACTCAAGATCGCCCTCCAGGAGACCGGCGCCAGCGCCAAGACATGCGCCGTGGCCGTATCCAGCAACGATACCCTCATCCGCATTATTGAGCAGCCCGAGACACCTCGCGAGATTCTCCGCGATGCCATCCGGCTCAACGGGCTGAGCCTTTTGAACCAGGAGGTCAAGGAATTCGTGCTCGATTGCGAAAGGGTTAACCCAGTTTCCATCGCCAAACCGGCCAAGGCACAGAAAAAGGAGAAAAAGGAAAAAGCGGAAAAGCCGCAAAAGGGCTCCAAAGCCGCCGCGCCCGCCGCCGCTCCGCAGGCGCCCGGCCAGCCGGTGAAGTACCTGGTAGCCGGCATGCCGCGCGCCCGGGTGCAGATGATCGACGAAGCTTTCCATCAAAGCAAAAAGACCAGCATCCACAATATCCAGCTCGCCTCGGTGTGCACTTTCAATGCTTTCGAGTTCGCCAATCCCGAAGCGTTCGCCAACGAGGCCTTCCTGCTGGTGGATATTGGCCACCAGAACTCGACCGTCACCGTCGGCGTGAAGAAGGAATTGGTCATCGTCCGCGCGATTGAATATGGCGTGAACAACCTCCGCGAGTTCCTGGTTTCCAACGGCTCGCCGAATCCGAACGAGGCCTTCCGCCAGTTCGAGTCCGGCGACGAGACCGCGCTCGATAACGCCCGCCTTTCGCTCGCCGCGCTCACCCGCGAGATCGCCAGCTCCATCGGATTCTTCGAGGGACGCCGCGAGGAAAACATCACCCGCGTCTATGTCTCCGGCGGCGGCGCGCGGCTCAAGACTCTTCTCACCATCCTCGGCGAGGAATTGCACATCCCGTGCGAAGCCTGGGACCCCTTCAGCACCTGCGAGGTTGCACTGCCCGCCGGTCGCAAGGAGACCCTGGCCGAGGATTTTGTCAGCCTCAACGTAGCCTGCGGCGCCGCGGCGGAAGCCCTGCGCAGATAATCCCATGCCACTCCACGTCAATCTCTACCACGAAGTTCAACGGCAGGAACTCGCCCGCCAGCGCGATCCACTGCGCCTGGGCATGCTCGGGATCCTGGTGATCGCACTCGGATTCGTAGCCAATTACTTCATTGTCCTCGAAGAGTCCCACGAGATCAATATCCGGTACTCCGCGCTGCAGGATGACTGGAACAAGATCGCGCCGAAGGCCAAGGCCGCAAAGGATCGCCAGGATGAGTTGAACGCGGAAATCCAGGCCAGCGATGTCATGGTCAAAAACGTTAACAGCCGCCTCTTTTGGGCGCCGATCCTCGGCCAGGTCCTTAGAACCGTGCCCCGAGAGGTGCAGTTGACCCACATCAGCACACAACTGCCTGGGGACGACAAATCACTCTACAGCACCATCACCCTGAGCGGAATCTCAAGCGCCGCCGAGCCGCGCAGGGAAGCCGAATATGTGCGCACAGCGCTCGATGCGAAGCTGGGCACCCTCTTCGAGAGCGTCAGCTCGGCCTTCCAGGACCTCGATGACAGCGACCAGTTCGTGATCCTCGATGGACGCCGCCTGGCCACCGCCACCTTTACCATGCAATTCCTGATCCAGACTCGCGATCCCGTAGTCGTGGCCGCGCCGGTCGAACATCACAGAACCGCAACTACCGACGCAGAATGAAACTCGATCAAGCCCAAGCTAAAAAGATCGGCCTTACGCTCGCCGTGCTGGCCGCACTCCTCTACGGATATTTTTCCTTCCTCCTCGGTCCTCTGCAGCACCAGGAGCAGATGGCAAGGAACGGCATCGCCGACCTTGGCCCGCAGATCGATGACGCCAAGCAGCAGATCGCCAAGACGGCCGAACTGGAGAAGCAGGCGCCCGCCGCAACCGCTTTCCTCGAGAACCTGAAGAACAGCATTCCCGATGGCGCGCCCATCGCGTGGTTTCCGCCGAAGATTGCCGATTTCTTCCACAGCCACGGCATCGATAAAATCACGACGCGGCTTCAGTCCGAGAGTGACGATTCGCTGCCCGGCTTCAAGAAGATAACCTGGACGATCGATATTCCCAAGGTCGAGTTCGTCCCACTCGGCGAAGCCATCGCCAGCCTCGAGAACGACGAACCGCTCACCGCCGTGCTCAACATTTCCGTGGATGCCATCCGGGAGGATGCGCAGTACCAGCATGCCACGCTGATCATCGAAACCCTGGTTAAGTCATGAAAAAGCTCCTTGCCATTTCTATCGCCCTGCTCGCCTGCCAGGCCGTTTGGGCCGGCAATTCCACCACCAAGAAAGCCGCCGCCTCGTCTGCCTCGGACGCCTATACATTGCAAAAGAAGTCCTACTTCGGCGGCACTGGGAACGATCACAATCCTTTCTGGCCCATCGGCTGGGTGAAGATGGCGGACGCTTCCGCCGACGACGCCGCGCCGGCTGTCCCGCATGCCGATGATTTCATCGTTACCACCATCCTGCTGAATGAGCCGCGCCTCGCCATCATCAATGGCAAGGAAATGGCCGAGGGAGAAATCGCCGAACTGCCCTTCGACGGCGGAACCGTAATGGTCCAGTGCATGGCAATCGAGGACGGACGCGTGATCATCCGCTGGGAGAACCAGAACATGGTCGTCCAGCTCCATCGCGACGAAGAGCTCTCCGCGACTGATACAGTGGCGGGACAGGTGCCGTAGCAGTAAGAGCAGCGGCGGGAGAATTCGGAGGGTTTGGCGCGCGGCGCGCGCTGGCATTGTCTGAAATTCCGGACAGGGGACTGCTTCAGCTTTCGGTTCGGATGGCCGCCTGGCCCGAACAGCGTTGCCCGCGTCCCGGCGAGCATATAATATGCTTCCTGGAAGTATTCGAAGCCCCGGCAACCAGCCCTTGCTCTCCCCTGTTGAACGGTTTACAGTGATCACATCCCAGAACCCGAACCCGCTGCTGGTGCAATCCATTGATCTCAGACCCGAGGGGCACGCGCCCTCGCTGGCAAGCCGTAAAAATGACGCCCGCTTGAGCCTTGCCCTCAAGGCCATCGGAATGGGGACCTGGGAGTGGGATGTGCCGGGCAATCACATGGATTGGGACGCGCGGATGCATCACCTCTTCGGTCTTGAGCCGGGGAAATTTGGCGGCCGGTACGAGGATTTTCTGGCGCTGGTCCATCCGGGCGACCGCGACCGTCTGGCGGAGGCGCTTCACTTTTCCAGCAGGCCCGATCCGGGCCACGACAGCGAATTCCGCGCCGTGATGCCAAACAGCGAGGTGCGCACCATCCGCGTGCGATGCCGCGTCTTTTGCCGGCGGGGGATGAAGCCGTCGCGCATCCTGGGAGTGGCTTGGGACGTCTCCAACCGGCGCGCCTCCGAGGAGGCTTATGCGCGCGACAGGCACCTGCTCACGGCGCTGATGGATCACATCCCGGACAATATTTATTTCAAGGATCGGGAGAGCCGGTTCATTGCCGTCAACCGGGCGATGGGGCGGCTGTTCGGCAAGGCCGATCCGTCGGAATTGCTCGGCAAGACAGACTTGGACGTCTTCAGCGCGGAGCACGCCTTCCGCGCGATGGAGGATGAGCGGCGGATCATGGAGAGCGGCGAGCCGGTGGTGAATGTGGAGGAGCGCGAGACATGGCCCGATGGCCGGGTGACCTGGGTCTCGAGCACGAAGATGCCTCTCACCGACGCGCGCGGGCGCATCATCGGCACGTTTGGCGTCTCGCGCGACATCACGCTCCGCAAACGCGCCGAGCGCGAGCTGGCCCGCGTGGCGGCGGAATTGCGCACGAAGAACCAGGCGCTCGAGGAGGACCTGGGCATGGCCCGCGAACTCCAGAACGCGCTGCTGCCGCAGCAATTTCCCTGTTTCCCCCGCGGCTCATCGGAAGCGGACAGCGCCATCCATTTTCATCACATCTACAAGCCATCGACCGCGGTGAGCGGCGATTTCTTCGACGTATTCGAAATCGAGGAGAGCGTCGCGGGCCTGTTCATCTGCGACGTGATGGGCCACGGCGTGCGCGCCGCGCTGGTGGCGTCGATCTTGCGCGCGCTGGTCAACGAACTGGAGCCGCTGTGGAAGGAGCCGTCGAAATTCATGTTCGAGTTGAACCGCGCGCTGCGCCGCATCCTCAAGCACACGCGCGTGCCGCTTTTTGCCTCGGCCTTTTACGTGGTGGCCGATCTGGCCAACGGCTCGCTCACGCATGCCAATGCCGGTCATCCCTGTCCACTGCGCGTGCAGGGGAGTGGCGGTCCGGAACACTTGCAACGGCTCGATGGGTGCAAGCTGGGTCCCGCGCTCGGCCTGCTGGACGACGCGCAGTATCCGTCGGCGCGCACGGAGATCGTGATGCCGGAGACAATCCTGCTCTTTACGGATGGACTCTTCGAAGTCGAGGCGCAGGATGGGACGCTCTATGATTACAAGGCGCTCTACAAGGCCGTGGGAGAATTGCGCGGGCTCAGGTCCTTGGAGTTATGCCAGAGCATCGTCGACAAGGTGTGCGATTTTTCCGGCCAGCAGCAATTCGCCGATGACGTCTGTCTGGTGGCGATGGAGATCGACCGCCTCGCGCCGGCTGCTCCCGAGAATGCGGGCAAGTAGTTGCCGCGTGCTCGCCGCGCTCGCGTGGTGCTGCGCCGCGCTTCCGTTGCGCGCGCAATCGGACAACGCGCAGGCGATTGATTTTCACGGCGTCCATATCGACAAGGCGCACCGGACCGTGACCTTTCCCGCGGAGATCAATATGACGCAGGGGATGCTGGAGTATTTGATCGTGGCGGATACTGGGAAGACGCATGAGAGCCTGCTTTCGACTAAGCTTCAGCCATACGACATTCAGGTGGCGATGCTGCTGCTGGGCGTGAAGCCTTCCGGTAAGTCCGATATGGAGCCGCCCGCGCAGATCAATCGCGCATATCTCGCGACTGCGCCGGCATTGACTGGCGCGAGTGTTGGGCTGTACCTCGATTGGAAGGACGCGGGCGGGCCGCATCACGCCCGCGCGGAAGATATGATCTGGAATCTCCAGCAGAATGCGGTCATGACCGAAGGCCCGTGGACTTACAATGGATCGGAGATGTACGACGGGCGGTTTCTTGCGCAGATCGACGGCTCGGTAACCGCGCTGGTCCGGGACTCGGCAGCGCTGATGAATAATCCGCGCCCCGGCAACGACGACGACCAGATATGGGAAGTCCGTTCGCAGATCGTGCCGCCGGAAGGGACGCCGGTGACGGTGACGATCGAATTGGAGAAATGACCGGCGGCCCGCGCGGGCAACCTCCCGATGGACAACTTATCCACCCTGGGGCTATCTTACCCGATGAAGATGCGCACACGCTCCCTGGTTACCCGCGCGCTGGCGCTATTGATCGCATTGGTTCCGGCGGCCCGGGCCCAGGAGATGGTCCCGCGGCGCGAGGAGGACCTTTCGGTTCGCAACGAGGTGCAGATTGCAATCGACCGGGGATTGCAATGGCTGCGACAGCACCAGAATGCAGACGGCTCGTGGTCGCTGAGTCAGTACCCGGCGCTGACCGGCCTGCCGCTCTGGGCTTACATGGGGAACCCGGAGGGCGCCCCGGCGCAAAAGCCGGATTACATTCAGAAAGGGTACGATTTCATTGTCTCCTCGGGGCAACTGGACGGCGGTATCTATCGGAAGGGGCTGGCGAATTACAACACCTCGATTTGCCTGATCGCGCTCGTGCTGGCGCGCGATCCGAAATATGATCCGATGATCCGGGTCGCGCACGATTTCGTCATCGGCCAGCAAGCGAAGAACCTACCCGATCCGAGCCTGGACGGCGGCATTGGTTACGGGCCTTCGGGGTCGGCGCGGGGACATCCTGACTTATCGAATACCGTCTTCGCGCTCGAAGCGATCCGGCGGAGCCAGGCGATCGCGGAGAAGGAGAATCCCAATGGGCCGAAGCTGGATTGGGACGCAGCGATTGCATTCATTCAGCGCTGCCAGAACCTGCCATCGGTGAACAAGGGTTCCTATGTCAGCACCAGCCCGGATGATCGCGGCGGGTTTATGTACTTCCCCGGCGACAGCAGTGCGGGCGAGACGGGCAAGGGCGGAGCGCGTTCCTATGGCAGCATGTCTTATGCGGGACTGCTAAGTTACATTTACGCGGACTTATCGAAGACAGATCCGCGCGTGAATGCGGCGGTCGATTGGTTGAAGAATCATTATTCAGTCGATGAGAATCCCGGCATGGGGATTGATGGTTTGTATTATTACTATCAGGTCATGGCAAAGGCGCTCCTGACTTATGGCGCACCCGAGTTATCACTAACCAACGGCACCAAGGTGAATTGGCCGAAGGAGTTGGGGCTTAAGTTGATCAACTTACAACAGGATGACGGTTCGTGGGCGAACGATAGCGGACGATGGATGGAGAAGGATCCGGTGGTCGCAACGTCCTACTCGGTATTGACGTTGGAGATGGTTTACCATGAGTTGTGAGCACCATCCCCTTCAATGATGCTCAGGATTTCCCTCCCATTGTAACTGAGCGGCGGCGTCAGGAGTGCACAAGGCGGATATAGAGGACGAGAATGGCGAGCGCGGTCAGGATCAATGCCCGGATCAGTGCGCCGCCGGTACGCGGGACGACCGTGAGGACGCGAGGTTTGCCGCGCAAGCGCCAGATATGGACGATGAGTAAGATGCCGCCGGTCAGGCCGGCGATGTAACTGGCGGCGTGAGCAAACCAGACAGCCATGAATCGGTCGTGGTGTTGGGGCGCTACCGATTGCGCGAATTCGAGGGGAAGCCGGACGATGTGATGGCTCGACAGTTCGAAGCCGAGCAAACCGGCTGAGAATGTGAACAGGGCCATCGGCCCGAATAAGAGAAGAAGCGAATGGCATATGCCCGCAATCGGATAGGGAGGGGCATCACCGGCTTGGGAGACATCCGCGAGGATGGCGCCCATGACGGCACCCAGGGCGAATGTCGCGAGTACGCCCCAGCAGAAGCCGAGGATGGTCGGCGAATCTGTTTCGAAGAGGCGCGGATGGGCGACCGTAAAGTACTCTATGCATACTCGCGCAGTGATTTCATCGTGGATAATCCCGTAAATAATCGCGGTGAGGGTGGTGATCAGGATGACTTGTGCCTTTTGGATCATAAGTCGGTCAATTGTGGGGCGCCGTTGGAGTATTGGCGCGTTGCGGGGGGCTGCCGCAATGTAAAATAATTAGCAGATACGGTTTAAAATAAGGCTCTAGACCAGAAGATTTATGGTAAACCAAGCGCAACATGTTCAAGTGGAGCAAATTGTCCGAGTACCGGGTCAAAAAAGTCCTGGAGTGCTTTTGCCTCGATTTGACGGCTACGC
>JBEKOV010000049.1:0-23160 GCA_049521415.1 Chthoniobacteraceae bacterium | reverse complement strand
TGCGTAGCCGTCAAATCGAGGCAAAAGCACTCCAGGACTTTTTTGACCCGGTACTCGGACAATTTGCTCCACTTGAACATGTTGCGCTTGGTTTACCATAAATCTTCTGGTCTAGAGCCTACTGTAAATGGCCAAATGGCCACGCCCATCCTGATTGTGGATGACGAACCCAATGTGCGGCTGATGTATCGGTGTGCACTGGCCGGGTTCGGGTACGAGCTTTATGAAGCGCCCACCGCCGAAGCCGCATTGGAGGAGATGCGGATCAGAAAGCACGACGTGGGCATCTTCGATCTGCGGCTGCCCGGAATGAGCGGACTGGAATTGCTGGAGCAAATGCATGCGCTGGGCATTATGACGCCGGTAGCCTTCGTGACCGCTTATGGCGAAGTTCCAAATGCGGTCCGCGCAATGGAGCTTGGCGCAATCGATTTCCTGCCGAAACCCCCAACACCTGATCAGATACGCGAAACGGTGCATGACATCATCCTGCGCCACTCGGCCGGCGCGATGGCTTTGGGCGCGAGGGATTTTGAGTACTACCTGCGATCGGCGAAACGCGCGATTAACCTGCGGGACTTCCCGATGGCAACCAAGTACCTGATCAAGGCGCTGGACCTGAATCCAGGCTCCAGGCAGGCGATCAATCTGGTCGGAGTACTGATCGAAATGCGCCAGGAGCACGAATCCGCGGCGCGCAGTTGAGCCGGGGCTCACTGCGTAGCGGCGCGGCACTGCCAGGCCTCCCGATTCACGAGTCCGCCGAAGTCAACGGCCTCGTGCCGATTAGCCTTGGTGACACCGGCCGGCAGGTCGCTCAGCCGGTATTGGTTGGCTTGCGAACGCCCGATGACGATCCGGTCTTCGTCAGCCCGCAGGTTTACTTCGTCGCCCTCAATCGTTAGGTGTGAGTAATGTCTGGTACCGATGCGCTGGCATTCTGCGCCGGCGCTACGAGCCCAATATCATGAGCGAATCCATTTACGTCTTCCGCGACCTGGCGATGGTTTTTGCCGGGGCGTTTATCGGAGGGCTTCTGTTCTGGTGGATGAGGCAGCCGCTGATCCTGGGGTATGTGCTGGCCGGATTGGTGCTCAGTCCGCTTACGCCGGGTCCGCGCGTGCACAATGTTCACATTTTCGAAGAAATGGCGGAGACGGGAGTAATCCTGCTGATGTTCTCGACCGGGATCGAGTTTTCCGTCACGGAGCTGTTGCGGGTAAAATGGATCGCACTCATTGGCGCGCCCATCGGGATTTCGCTTTCGATCGGCCTCACGGTGGGCGTGGGGCGATTGCTCGGATGGCCTTTGACGGAGGGATTGGCGGTGGGCGGGATTATTTGTGTCGCCAGCACCATGGTGTTGCTGCGGTTGCTGATGGATCGCGGAGAACTGAATTCAGATGCGGGGCGGGTAATGTTGGTATTGACGCTGCTGGAGGATCTGGTCGTCGTCGCGCTCACGGTTTTGATTCCTGGGCTGGCCGGTACAGGCGTCGTGCACGGCGAGGTGTTTTGGAAAATGGGCCAGGCACTGCTGTTATTGATCCCGGTCGTGTTGATCGGGTGGAAGATCGTTCCACCCATGCTCGCGCGACTGGAAAAGGTCTGCCATGAGGAGTTATCTCTTCTCTTCGCGCTCGCGCTGTGCCTGGTTACGGCGGCGATCACGGAAAAGATAGGCCTGTCGCTGGCGTTCGGGGCGTTTGTGGGCGGGATGATGTTGGGCACGTCGGGTTTTGCGCGCAAGCTGGGGGAGAGAACCCTTCCAATTCGGGACGCGTTCGTGGCGCTGTTCTTCGTGTCGGTGGGAATGCTCATCGATCCGCGGAGTTGGCTCTCGGATTGGCGTCCGCTCGTCGCAATCATCGGGCTCGTGCTCTTTGGCAAGTTCGCGGTGTGGTTCTTGGTGGTTCGCGTCTTTGGTTATCCCGCGCGAACGGCGGTGCGCGTTGCCGCGGGGCTGACGCAAATCGGCGAGTTCTCGTTTGTGCTCGCGCACGTGGCGCTGCACGCGGGGCTGATTCCGCCTGCCGTTTACAGCGCGACGTTGACGGCCTCGATGGTGACCATCCTTGCCAACGCGACTCTATTCAGGCTGATCAGCGGCCCGGCGAAGGCGTCATTGATGCCGGCGCGGGCCACAGTCCGGGGTTAATTTGATGCCCCTTATCTGAATCCCGAATTTTTGGCCGGACTCAACGCACAAATCGTATACATACTCCCGATCCAACCGGTATAGGAGCGAGTCGACACTTATGAAAATCTCAATCGGATCCGATCACGCGGGATTCACTTACAAGGAATTGATCAAGAAGCATCTCCTGGATCAGGGACATGAGGTGCTCGATGTCGGCACGGACTCGACGGCGCCGGTCGATTACCCACTATTCATCGCTCCGGCTGCCGAAGCGGTGGCCCGCGGCGAATGCGAACGCGGCATCGTACTCGGCGGCTCCGGCAATGGAGAGGCGATCGTCGCGAACAAAGTGCGCGGCGTACGGTGCAGCCTTGCCTGGAACAGGGAATCGGCTCGGCTGGGGCGCGCGCACAATGATGCGAATGTGCTGTCCCTCGGGGAGCGGATGATCGCGCGGGAGGAGGTGCTGGCGATTGTGGATATCTGGATTACGACACCGTTTGAGGGCGACCGGCATCAGCACCGGATCGATCTGATTACCGGGATGGAGGGGAAATAGAAGAATCGGCCCGCGGAGCGGCTACTCGAAATTCCGCGCTTCGAGTTCCAGCTTGATGTTCTCCGGGATGTCGATGCCGCAATCTTCGTAGAACCTTGCGGCGCACTCGGGGCAGTAGCCGTGGCTGACGGCAGCCTTGGTGTGACGGCGCAGGTAGGTATCGAACTGGGCCCAATAGCCGCTTTCATCGCGGACGCGCTTGCAGGCGCAGCAGATCGGGAGCAGGCCCTCGAGGGTCTTCACAGTATCTAGCGCGGTGCGGAGGGCGGTGTTCGCGCGAGCGGTCTCGGCGGCCTGGGATGCGGCGCGTTTCGCGTAGAAGCTTACCGCGCCCAGCAGCAGCCCCCCGGCGATGCCGGCCCAGAGAACCACCAGCGGCAACGGCGAATCAAGCCGCGCCGCAAGCGCGGGCGTGGGCCACACCCGCAGGTCCCAGGTCGCGCCGCGCAAATCGACTTTTTCCTGCACGACCCAATCGGCGCGCGCGGGCGGTTGATCGGCATCGCGAGCGAAGAAAGGCCGGCCCTCCTCGGAGACGGTAATGGCCTCGCCGCCGGCGACGTTGGGAGGCAGATAACGCTCAAGGCAGGTCTGGGCCTTGAAAATGACGGCGATGCATCCGTAGGGCTGGCCTTTCACAGTGATGGGCGCGTAAATGATAAAGCCCGGTCCGCCGCCGGGATTATCGACGATGCTGGTGATGACGGGTTGAAGTTCTGTCTCGGCCTCCGTGAAGGCGCTGAGCCGGGCATCGTCCAGGGCCGTATTGACCAGTTTGCCGCCGCCGAGCGGAGTGGCCCAGCGAACGTGGTGCGAGGCGTCGATCCACTGGAGCGCCTGCACGTCGGGAACATCGCGGACCATATTGGCGGCATCGGCTTCCCACGCCGCCTGCGTGGGCGGCCCGGAGACTTGCCAGCCCGTCGCCATGCGGGCGAAGTAGCGAAAGCGGGCATCCATCCGGACATCGATCTGGGTCTTCGTGCCGTCCGCATCGCCGCGCACCGTTTGGGTGAAGTCGCGCTCCTGCTTGCCCTCCATGGCGATATAGAGCACCAGGGACCCGGTGAAGACCGCCAGCGTGAGCGGCACGGGGAGCCAGCGCGGGACGGTTTCATCCCAAGGCAGGCCGAGTTTCCATGCGATGACGACCAGCCCCGCGCCCAGCAGGCAAAAGCCGAGCGCGGAGTAGACCGGCACGCGCGTGAATTGGGTCCAGCCATAAGTGCCGGGCAGCCCGAGCGCGTAGCCCAGGAGCGCCGCCAGATTGACGCTGATGACAATGGAGGCAAGCGTCCCGATCACCGCCGGTCCAGTCCGCGGCGCAACGCGCGCACCCAGCAAAATCAGCGCCGCCCCGGCCATCGCGAAGCAACCCGCCGAGATCGGCGCCATCCGCCCGGCATCCGAGAGGTTCGTCGCGGCGACCGGATGAAAGAGCTGGCCATCGATGTGCAGATTGGCGCGGAAGAGGTACTCGATGATCGTAAACGCGCCGATCAGGGAAATGATCGCTCCGAGGATGGAGACCGCGGGCAAGCCCCGGCCCCAGACCCACGCAGCCAGGGCAACGCCGGCCAGGACGAAACAGAGCGCGGTGTTGAACTGCATCGGCGCCGGCGCGGTGCCGGCTTGCACAAAGATGGCCCATCGACCGATCAAACCGGTCATGACCATAAATCCGAGACCGATGCAAAGGGTGGCGACGCCAGCGACCGTCGGGCGCAACCAGGAGGAGAGAGCGGGAGCAGAATGATCGGACCGGAGATGCATTCCATAACTACTAAGCGCCGAAAAGAGGGAAAAAGGAAGAAAAACCTTGACAGTATACGTGTTATTGCGTAGTATCCCACTATGCAAACTTCCCCAGAATGCAGCCCCAGCCCCGACCCTCAGACGGCTGATTTTGAATTCTCATGCCCGCATTGCTCGCAGCCCTTGGAATGCTCGATGGACATCATCGGTGCATCCACAAACTGCCCTGTCTGCGGCGGCGCAATGGTCATCCCGGCGCCCGCCGATACCGCGCAACCGCTGCCCGAACGGGCCGCCGGCGACCAGGTGGAACATTGGACGGTCGATGTGAGGGTAATGCTCCCGCGAACACCTCCGACCTATTTTAAGATATTGGTCGAAGTGCCCAGGGGCATGGTCTTACCCCAGGACGGGTCCACACCGGAACCCGTATTCCAGGTGGTGACCCACGCCATCAAAGCCAGATATCCCCAGAGCCCGGTTACCCCATTGACGGCCCACTCCGCCGATCCGGATGCGCTCAAGCGGCGTTTCGACGACCCCGATTACAGCGAGGCGTCCTGCAAAGTCTGGCTGCTTGGCAGGCGCGGCGTGACGCTTTGATTTTCAGCTTCGATACAATTCCCGAGTTTCCCACCCCGCAGTGATGCAGTCTCATATAGCGCCGTTACCGCCGGCAGTTCCTGGTGAACTGCCCGCTCAAAGGCGTCCCCTTTTTCGGTCATGGTTCCAGCGGCGGCAGATCCGTCAGGATCGCGCGGCGGAGGTGTGCAAGCGATATCTCCTGCTGAAATACCGGGAGCAATTGCGGGTGGTGGAGCGATTCATCGTCGAGATCGAGCGGCGGCAGCCGGACGGCGATCAGTCACGATGGGAGGCATTCATCAATCGCGAAAGCTGCACGGATGAGGTCCTCAAGCCGCTGGATTTGGAATTCGAGAGATGGCTCCGCAACCGTTTCGCGTGCGAGACCGGGCCGGCCGATCCGTCCGAGCGGCAAAGGTGAGTCGGAAAATCGGCGGCGGCCGCTGACACTTTTCAACCGGCGCCGGGGCGCGATCCGGGGTAAGCCGGTGACACACGCGCGCGCGATTGCATTCGTGGTGGCGTACCCGACTTGCGACCGGTAGAGTTTTCGGACCATGAGCGTGCCCACGCCCGAGCCGGATGCGGATGAGAAATTCTACCGGGACACCGAGAGCATCGCGTTCCCGAAGCTGGACGACCGGCAGCTTGCCATGCTGGAGCCACTCGGGTCGCGGCGAATGCTCCGGCGCGGGGAGATCGTTTATAGAGCGGGGCAGCGCAACCTGCCGCTCACGGTGATCTTGAGTGGGGAAGTGGAGGCGTTCGAGCCGCGCGACGGGGAGGAACTGATCCTCGCCACGGCCGGCCCGCGCGATTTCGTTGGCGACGTCGGGATGCTCATGGGCACCGCTTCGCTGGCCAGCTCGCGCGGCAAGGCGGAGCAAAGCGAAATCCTACAGGTGCCCGCGGAGCGGCTCCGCCAGGCGCTCGCGGAATTGCCGGGCGTGGGCGAGATGATCGTGCGCGCATTCATCATGCGCCGGCAGCGTCTGAAGCGGGACCGCGAATTCGCCGGCTGGCGGATCGTCTCGGAGCCGGATTCGCTGGACGGTCGGCAGCTCGATGATTTTCTGGATAAGAATCACATCCCGCACAAGTTGATCGATTATCAAAGCGAGCAGGGGCGCTCGCTGTGCGACCGCTTCCAACTCGCTGGACGCGACCTGCCCGTCCTCATTACCGCCAACGGGATGCCCCTGCGCCGTCCCTCCTTGCGCGAGGTGGCGCGCGTGGCCGGCCTGCTCCGGTCGCTGGCGGACGAGGAGGAGACCGAGGTGCTTTGCGACCTCGCGATTGTCGGCGCCGGCCCGGCCGGGCTGGCCGCGGCTGTTTATGCGGCCTCGGAGGGATTGAAAACAGTGGTATTGGAGAGCTACGCGCCGGGCGGACAGGCTGGCGCTTCATCACTCATCGAGAATTTTTTCGGCTTTCCCACCGGCATCAGCGGCGGCGAGCTGACCTACGGCGCGCAACTCCAGGCATTTCGTTTCGGCGCGATTTTTTCCACGCCCGCGAGGGCGCTCACACTCGGGTTCGCGGAGGGGGAGTATCGCGCCAAGTTGCAGGCGGAGGGGTGCAACGCGATTTTGCGCGCAAAGTGCGTCATCCTCGCCTCCGGCGCGCAATACCATCGGCTCGACGCGGAGGGACGCGAGGAGTTCGAGGGCGCGGGCGTCTATTACGCGGCCACCGCGCGGGAGAGCCGCTTTTGTCACGGCGCCACGGTGATCGTGGCCGGCGGCGGCAATTCGGCGGGCCAGGCCGCGATGTTTCTATCCGAGAGCGCGGAGAAGGTGCTGCTCGTGATTCGCGGCGATAACCTCGCCAGGAGCATGTCGAGTTATCTTTCCCGCCGCGTCGAGACAAAGCAGAACATTGAAATCCTCAAGCGCGCCGAGATCAGGAAAATGATGGGCGGAAAGACTCTGGAAGCCGTGGAGATTGAAAATACGAAGACGGGCGAGCGCCAGACCATCCGGACCTGCGCGGTCTTTTCCATGATCGGCGCCATGCCTTGCACCCAATGGCTGCCGCCGGAGATCGAGCGCGACGAGAAGGGATTCATCAAGACAGGCTGGTCGATTGCCGACGCGCCCGCGTGGAAAGGGATGGACCGTTCCCCCGGCGCGCTCGAGACCAGCCGCCCGGGCATCTTCGCCGCGGGCGATGTCCGCGCCGGATCGGTGAAACGCTGCGCTGCCGCCGTGGGCGAAGGCGGCACGGCAGTCGAGGGCGTGCACGACGTGCTCAGGACCTACGCCTGAATCAGCAATTGATGATCTCGTGCAGCGCGCCGAGGAGTTTGTCGGTGCGGTAGGGCTTGAGCAGGATTGATTTGATCCCGAGCTGCTTCAGTTCGGATTGGCGCGCCTCGTCGGCCTGCCCGGTCGCGGCGATGATGTCCACGTCCTTGTTCATCCGCTTCAATGCGCGCGTCAGCTTCGTGCCGTCGAGCAGCGGCATCATCACGTCGGTGAGGACGATTCTGATCTCGTGCATGCGCTGCGCGTAAATGCTGAGCGCTTCGATGCCGTCCGTCGCCACCAGCACGTTGTACCCGTTGCGCCGGAGCATCGTCTCGGTCACCTTGCGCACGGCCGGCTCGTCGTCGGCCAGGAGCACCAGTTCGCCGTTGCCGACCGGCAGCAGCGGGCGGTCCTTTACATGGGACTCGACGTATTCCCCTGGGCTCGCGGGCAGATACACCTTGAACGTCGAGCCTTTGCCAGGCTCGGAATAAACTTTCACGAATCCGCCATGGCTTTTCGCGATGCCGATGACGGTCGAGAGGCCCAGGCCCGTGCCTTTGCCCACTTCCTTGGTCGTAAAGAATGGATCGAATATCTTGTCGATGATCTTCGCCGAAATCCCGGTGCCCGTATCCGCGACGCTGGTGGCGACGTAACGGCCCGCCTTCGCGTCCGGGTGCATCGCGGCGTCGCACTCGTTCACGTCCAGGTTCTCCGCGGTGATCGTGAGCGTCCCGCCGTCGGGCATCGCGTCGCGCGCGTTGATGCAAAGGTTGAGCAGAATCTGGTGTACCTGCGTCGAGTCGCCGATGACGGTCCACAAGGTCTTCGGCGCGGCGCTGCGGATTTGGATCGAGCGCGGGAATGTCTCCCGCGCGATCTCGTGCATTTCCTTGATCAAATGCCGCGGCTGCAGCGCAACGCGCTCGCCCTCGATGCCGCGCGCAAAGGTCAGCACCTGCTTGACGATGTCCGTGCCGCGCTGCGCCGACTCTTCGATCGCCGTCGTCAGCGTCCGCGAGTCCGCCGGCACAAGATCGTGCAGGATCGACGCCGACATGAGGATGGGCGCGAGGATGTTGTTCAAATCATGCGCGATCCCGCTCGCCAGCGTCCCGATGCTCTCCATGCGCTGGGAGCGCAATAGCTGCGCCTCGATTTTTTTCTTTTCGGTAATGTCGGTGGTGATCGCCAGGATCGATTTCGGCGCGCCCTCATTGTCCCGCAGCAGCGTCCAGCGCGTCTGGAGCATAAGCTTCCGGCCATCCTTCGCCGCGCGCTGGAATTCGCCGGACCACTCGCCCTCCCTCAGGACCGCCTCGTACGCCTCGTCATTCCTCGGGATTTCGCCGGAGATGTGCGCGTTCATCGCCTCATCGCGAGTCCAGCCCAAGATGCGCTCCGCCCCTTTGTTCCAAAATAGAAAACGGTCGTCCAGATCGCGCACGGTGATGGCGTCCTGAGTCTTGTCGAGCAGCGCCGCCTGCTCCTCGATCTGCTCCTCGGCCTGCCGGCGCTTGGTTATGTCCTCGACCGTCCCCTCATAATAAAGCACCTCGCCCGCCGGGTTGCGGATCACGCGGACATTCTCCGATATCCAGATGATGCTGCCGTCCTTGCGGTAAATCTGCGACTCGAATCCGCGCACGCAATCGTTCTCGTTCATCAGGCGGATGAATTCCGAGCGGCGGGTGGCATCGACGTAAAGCTGGCGGGCGATCTCCTTGACGCTCGACTTCAGTTCATCAACCGAAGCGTACCCATACATTGCGGCGAGCGCCGGATTGGCCAGCAGGTAACGACCGTCCGGGGTCGTCTGAAAGATGCCCTCAATAGCGTGTTCGACGATGCTCCGGTAATTCGTGTGAGCCGGAATCGCGTCGGCGTGCGAGGTCGTCGAACTGGTCATAAGTCTTCTTGGGTGTGATCATACCGATACGACGGAACAACGCGGGTATCCGGGGGGTTTTAGCAGGAATGCTGCCAGGGGCCGCCTGGACTTCTTTCGACTTTCCCTTACGCAGATTCACGCCCCCCTGCCTGAATCGGGTCCCCGCTATCCCTCTTCCCCGTCCAGGCACCGCCTCACGCAGGACGCCAGTTGCAACGCGGTAAACGGCTTCTGCAAGAAGGCCCGCCGCTGCTCGATCCGCAACTGGTGGTCCAGCACCTCGTGGCTGTACCCGCTCACATACATCACTTTCAGCCCCGGCTGCCGCCCGATCAGCTCATCCGCCAGCTCCCGTCCGTTCATCTCGCCCGGCATGATGATGTCCGTCAGCAGCAGATCGACCTCGCCGCCGTCGCCGTCCCGGGCCTGCAACGCTTCCTCGGGCGTCGTCGCCTCCCTCACCACATAGCCGTATTTCTCCAGCACATGCCGCGTCAGCTCGCGCACCGTCTCGTCGTCCTCCACCAGCAGAATCTTCTCGTTTCCGCCGCGCACCTTCAGCACCGCGGCTGCCGGACTGGAAGCGACCGCGCCGGCTTCGAGCGCCGGCAGATAAACCGTAAAGGCCGTTCCGCGCCCCACTTCGCTTTCGACCTCGATCCACCCCTGGTGCTGCTGCACGACGCCGAACGCCGTGGCGAGCCCCAGTCCCGTCCCTTCCCCCACTTTTTTTGTCGTAAAGAACGGCTCGAAGATGCGGGGAAGCTGCTCTCGCGCTATCCCGCACCCTGTGTCGCTGATGACCAGCCGCACAAATGTCCCCGGCGTGGCGCCGTGCTGCCCGGCGCGCCCGGCGTCGATCTCGCACGCATCCAGGTTCACCTCCAGCCGCCCTCCGCGCGGCATCGCGTCACGCGCGTTGATCGAGAGATTCATGATCACCTGCTCTATCATTCCCGGGTCCGCATTCACCAGCGGCAGCCCCGATGCAAACCGCGTCTCCAGCGATATATTCTCCCCCAGCACGCGCCGCAGCAGCTTGATGACCGCGCCAATTACCTCGACCAGGTCCAGGTTCTCCGTGCGCGGCACGCTTTGACGGCTGAAGGTGAGCAACTGCCGCGTCAGGTTCGCCGATTTCTCCGCCGCCGCCATGATGTTCCGCAGGTCCTCCTTCGCCTGCTCTTCCAGCCCGAGTTCGCCCAGCATCATGGAGGTCTGCATCTGGATGACGGCCAGCATGTTGTTGAAATCATGCGCGATCCCGCCCGCCAGTTGCCCGATCGCATCCATTCTTTGCGCCTGGCGGATTTGCTCCTCCGTCCGTTTCCGCTCAGTGATGTCATGAATCACCGAAACAATGCACTCGCTCGCCCCCAATTGCATCCGCTCCGCGCTCACCGAGACCAGCCGCAATTGCCCATCGCTGCGGTAAGTCAACATCTCGAGGTCCCGGACCGATCCGCAATCCATCAGCGTCTTTACAAAATGATCCCGTACCTGCGGCGTCTTGAATATCCCAAGCTCCACCGAACTGCGTCCCACGACTTCCTCCCGCTTGTAGCCGTACAGTTCGCAATACGCCTCGTTCACTTCCATCAGGCGTCCGCTCGCGACCTCGCTGATGCAAATCCCGTCCGGGCTGGCGCCGAACGCCTTCGAGAATTTCTCCTCGCTCTCCCGCAGCGCCCGCTCCGCCTGTTTCGCATCGGTAACATCGCGAATCGATCCCGCCATCCGCACCGGCTGGCCCTGTTCATCCCAGATCGCCTGTCCGCGCGAGCGGAACCAGCGGTACTCCCCGCTCCGCGTCCGCAGGCGGTATTCGGCATCGTACGGCACGCGCCGGTCAAAGTGCGCCTCCATGGCCTTCGCCGCGCGATCGCGGTCCTCCGGATGCATATGCTCGAGCACCGTGGCGCGGATCCGCGGGAATTCCTCGTCGGGGCATCCCTCGTAGCCGGCCAGCTCGAGGAATCGTGGCGCAAAGAAGACCTTTCCGGAGGATATGTCCCAATCCCAAAGACCGTCGGAGGTCCCAAGAATGGCCAGGTTGAAACGGTCCTCGCTTTCCCGCAATTTCGTCAGCGTCCGGTCCCGCTCGCGTAGGACGATCGCCGGAATCAATCCCGCCATCGATGCATAGATGATCGCCATATTCAGGACGAACATCGGCTCGCCCGAATTCAAATCCGCCTGGGTCACCCCCATCGGGTTGTGAATGGTAAACCACGCCATCAGCATCCCCATCAGCAGAGTCATCCATGCCGCGCCGCGCGGGCCGAACCGGATGCCCGCCCAGAGCACGGGCAGCAACAGCACGGACTTGTCCGGGCTGAGGATTCCCCGTTGATCCAGCAGGATATACCAGAGGCCCCCTGCCAGCAGGCATAGCATCAGCGCCGCCTCTCCAATGGCTCGCCAGTTACCGAGCGGGCGCGTTCCGCGCGGCGATCCCCGATACATCACCAGGATGAGCGGTGTCAGAATCGAAATCGCCATCATGTCGCAACTCCACCACATGGCCCATACGTGATTGAAGGACGCGCTGAACTGGATGCCCATCAATGCCCACGTCCCCACCGTTGCGCTCATGGACGCGCCTATCGTTCCCGCTCCCATCGTCACCGCGTATTCCCGGAAAGTCGCCAGCCTGATCCGTCCGCCTGCGAAGCGCCGCGCCAGCCATGCTCCCGTCGTCGCAGAGAGCGTATTCGCGCAGGAAAACCAGAGCGTCAGCTTGAGCGGCGTCCCTGCCGGCACATCGAACAGAATATTCGCCGCGCAGATCGCCGCGATGGACCATCCCCACTCCACCGGCTCGCTCAGCAAAAGCGCCGCGAAATAAATCCCCGGCGGGAGCCAAAAAGTCACGTACCCCGCTCCGGGGACCGAAAGATACCGCGCCACCAGCGCGCAAAGGTAAAAAGCCAGCCCGCAGATCGCCGCCCGCTGCCACGCGTAAATCCGGCGCTGCCCGGACGCGCCGGCCGACTCTTGATTCGCGATGCTCATGGGGTATCTGAGGGGTGCCCCGCCGACAACCCGGGGATTTGGGAACTTTTGGAAGGGATTGTAATAAACGGCCCTGGATTATTCAATGTGCAAGACTCGGTATGCGGTGCCGTTCGGCATTACGCGTATCATATCTTGCCCGGATTTTCCTTTTGAATCAGAACAGGCTCTTCAGTCGGTCCTGGATTCTGCTTCGGGCTCCCGCCGGGCCGGCGGGTGGGCTCGAGCGGGTCGAAGAATTGCCCGCCCAGCGTCGGAGATGTTTTAGCGTCGATGCCATAGACGGTCGGCCAGTATTTCGGCAGCCACGCCGTGCCGAAGATCTTGTCGATGATGGGGAAGACAAACGCGAAATTGCGGTCGCGATGCTCGTCGTTGGTGTGGTGCCAATGGTGAAACGCCGGCGACGAAATGAGCCACTCCAGCGGTCCCAGTCGGACGCGGATGTTTGAGTGGATGAAGAAAGTCCAGATCGTCGCGAAGATGGTCATCAGCGCCACGGCCGGGTCCAGCGTCGCTCCGGTCGGATGCGCGAGTCCCAGCAGATACACCAGCGCCAGACCCGAGAGCCGCGTGAAAACCATGTCGAATGGATGCGCGCGCGTATTGACCAGCCAATCGAGTTGCTCCGCGCTGTGGTGGATCGCATGGAACCTCCAGAGCAGCGGAAACGCATGCGAGGCGCGGTGGCCCCAATACGCTCCGATGTCATTGACCACCAGCATCAGCGGCAGCTTCACCCACATCGGCCACGCGCCGACCGCCGAGTAAAACCCGCCGGGATCCAGCCCGTTCAGCGCCCTCGAGAGCACCGCCAGCGGCAGCGAGAGCACCAGCGCCGGCACAAGGCTGTTGATGAAATACCACGCCAGATCGACCCCCACCTGCTTGCGCCAGATCTTCGCCGGATGCACCGCGCACAGCCGCTCCAGCGGGACGAAGATTGCCACCAGCAGCACCAGCCAGACGGCCAGCCGCAACACATCCACCGCGAAACCCGACCCATGCCTGAGCAGCTCGTGCATCATGGGCCACGCCCCGCGCTAATCCGCGGGCTCGCTATCGGACCGCCGCCGCCGCCGGCGCGCCACCTCCACCACGGTGCATACCGCGCCGAACCCGGCAAAAACCATCCAGTTCGTAAATTCCGGAGCCACCGAGAGCGCCACGCCGCCCAGCAGGCAAAACGGCGGCTGGCCGCTCGGCGTTCCAATCGCAAGGAAGGAGAGCGTCTGCGTGCCGCTGGTCGCCGTGAAATCGTAATTCTGGATCATCCACCCGGAGAAACCCTTCGCCGCGAGGCTGTAAGTCCCGGTCGTGAAAGTCTGCGACCCGAAAGTGACCTGCCATGCCTCCGTCGTCGCCGTCGTGTAGCCCTGCTGCTGCCCGGCCGCCCAGTAAAACTGCAATACATACACGTCTCCAACCGTCAGCCCGGTGATCGTCTGCGAGATTGCGCCCACCTCATAAGCGCCGTCCGCCGCGATAAAATTCCCGCCCGCGGGGTCCGTGGCCGGAAGCGTCACTGAGCCGCTGTTATGCGAACCCCACAGGTAGGTGCTGCCATAACCATTGCCGGTATTGTACTGGCCGGGCGCTTCATTCGGCGCGCCGGCATTGGCGCCCGCGGTCGTTCCCTCGTCCACCGTGTTCGGAGCGTACACGAAATTATAACCCGTCGTCGTCCAGCCCGATACCGTCAGCGTACTCCCCGAGCCGGTTCCAAATTGCCCGAACAGCGTCGTCATCGGCAGCGTCCCCGAATAAGTGACGCCCGTGAAGTTGCCATCCGTCACCAGGTTCGCGTCAGCATTCCGCGCCAGCGCCATGACGAAAAGCAGGAATGCGATTGCGCGAAATGTATTTTTCAACGTGTGGTCGGTTTAACCGGGCTCGGATGCGGCTGTTTAGCCAAGCGAATCCCGTACCCTATTATGCCCGATTTACGTAGAAATGCGCAAGCCTCGAGTTTGGTCGCGCCGCCCTACGGGATCGCCGATGGCGCCGGCGCCGCATTCAGCTTTGCCGCGACATCCGGGTCGGGCGCCGCGCCGAGGTCGAGCGCCTTTTGGTAATGCCGGCGCGCTAGTTCAATCGAGGGCGGATTTCGCTGGAGATACACCAGCGCAAGGTTGAAGTGCGCCTCCGCGAAATCCGGCGACAGCTCGATCGCCTTCTGCAATTCATCCTCCGCCGCGGAATACCACCCGCGCTTCGAGAGCACGACTGCGAAGTAATTGTGCGCCTGCGGATTCTGCGGCGCCAGGTAAACCGCCTGTGCCAGGTCCGCCGTCGCCGCGATGAGATCGCCCTCGTTGTTGGCAATGACGCCGAGGATCATCCATGCGAGGCCCGCGTCCGGCTTCAATTGGATCGCGCGCTTGAGATACATTTGCGACTCATCCTGCCGGCCGAGCCGGAATTCAATCAGCCCCAGGTTCACCAGCGCGCTCACGTTATCCGGCGAAAGATCCAGCAGCTTCAGGAACGCCGTCTCCGCCGCGTCAATTTTACCTTTGCTCAACGCCTCGATGCCCGCTTCGGCCGCCGCCTCCGCTGCCGGCGGCAGCTTCACGAACGTGTTCCCCGTGGAAGTGGTCAGTGGGACCTGCCCCGCGGTCTCCGCTGGAGGCGGGTCCGCCCGCAGCCATGCCGGCGGGAGGCAAAGCGCAGCCCAAAGCGCAGCCGCAAGCAAGCAGTGATATTGGAAACGGCGCAACACGGGACAGAACATCAGCCGGCCTTGCCCAATTCGCCAGAGCGCTCCGCTGCCGCGCGCACCGCTCCGATGAGCGCCGCCCGCAGCCCCGCGTCCTCGAGCGCTTCCAGTCCGGCAATGGTCGTTCCGCCCGGGCTCGTCACCTGATCGCGCAGTTGCGCCGGGTGCAACCCCGTCTCGAGCACCATGGCCGCCGCCCCGTGTACCGTTTGCGCCGCAAGCCGCAGCGCAATGTCCCGCGGCAGCCCCATCAGCAGCCCCCCGTCGGCCAGCGCCTCGATGACCGTATAAACAAACGCCGGCCCGCTCCCGCTCAATCCCGTGACCGCGTCCAGCAATTCCTCCTTCACCCGCACCACCATCCCCAGCGCGCCGAAGATGCTGTCCGCGATCATCAAATCCTCCGGCGTCGCCCCGTCGCCCGTCGCGTACGCGGCCGCTCCCTTGCCGATCAGCGCCGGCGTATTCGGCATCACCCGGATCAGGCGCGGATTTCCCGCCGCCGATTCGTGCAGCCGCCGCAGCGGCACTCCAGCCGCGATCGAAATGAGCAATTTCCCTCCCAGGTCCCCGCACGCTTTCAGCGCCGCGGGCACGTCGCCCGGCTTTACGCAAAGGATCAGCACGTCCGATTTCGCCGCCGCCTCGGCATTCGTAGCCGCCGCGTGCGCGCCCGTCTTCTTCGCCAGCGCCTCCGCCGCCGCGCCGATTTTATCGGTCACCACGGTATTCGCCGGCGTCGCGATGTCCGCGCTCAGGATTCCTTCCAGGAGCGCCGAAGCCATCCTGCCGCTGCCGATAAAACCGATATGCATCCCGGCTCCTTTGGCACGGGGGAGGGGAGCGTTCAAGTTCCAACTTGCAGCCCGGAAGACGGGCGCCGGTCGCCAACCGGGCCCGATTTGCGGGATTATGCACTTGACAAACAATAGGAATTCCGTATCTTGAGGGCATGAAAGCGCCAGAATTGAAGCCAACGCCAGACAATCTCACGATCCTGCAAATCGCGGATCGCTTCCGCACGGACGATGCTGCCCGGGAGCATTTGGAGAGCATCCGCTGGGAGCATGGCATTGTCTGCCCGCATTGCGAGTGCGCCGACGAATCGAAGTTTTCGGCCATCAAAGCCAACCCGGAAAAGAAAGTCCGGGCTGGCCTGCGCTATTGCTCCGCGTGCAAGAGCCAGTTCACCGTGACAGTGGGAACGATTTTCGAGGACTCCCATATCCCGCTCCGCAAGTGGCTGATTGCTTGGTACATGATTTGCACCTCAAAGAAAGGCGTCTCCTCCCTTCAGCTACAGCGGATGCTTGAGATTGGCAGCTACCGGACGGCGCTGTTTATGGCGCATCGGATTCGCCATGCTCTCCGCGATCCAGTATTCACGGACAAGCTTAGCGGGGCCGTGGAAGTCGATGAGACCTACGTGGGAGGAAAGGGCATCGGCAAAGGCCATGCGCAGGCATTCAAGAACAAGACGCCGGTTGTATCCCTGGTCGAGCGGGGTGGAAGGAAGCGGAGCTTGGTCATCGAGAGAATCACGGGCCAAAATGTCCGTGCCGCCGTCAAAGAGCATGTGCTGGCCTTTTCGGACATTCACACCGATGAATCGCCCGTCTACATCGGCCTGAAGCCTCGCTATCGACACCGGGTCGTCAATCATCGGTTCAAGGAATACGCCCGGCGGGAGGAAGGGCAGGTGACGCACACAAACACCGTCGAATCCTCATTCTCCCTGCTAAAGCGCGGCATCGTCGGGACGTTCCACAACATCAGCAAAAAGCACTTGCCGCTATACCTCGCGGAGTTTGACCACCGCTGGAATCACCGGAAGGTGTCGGACGGGGAGCGTACTGTTGCCGCTCTAAAAAAGGCTGAGGGCAAGCGACTTACGTACAAGCCATTAATCAAGTGCAAATCTTAAATTACGACTCGTACCGCGGCAAAACGGGGTAGGAACCCATATCGTAAAAATTCTTAGCTAACGCCCTCGCTTCTTCCATGGCGGAACGTATGACCGCATCTTGAGGCGTTCCCTTAAATTCTACCAGAAATCGATATGTGTTTGGATGTCCAATAATTGGGCGTGATTCAATGCGCGATAGGTCAATCCCAGCATTTTTCCACGGCAGCAGAAAATCGACTAGACTTCCCGGACGATCATGAAGAGCTACCACAAGACTTGTTTTCTTGCCTGCGGATGGATCGAGTTTATTCCGGCCAACCACAAAAAATTGTGTTACATTCTCAATCTCACTCAGGAGATTGGATTCCAATATGTCCAATCCAAATACCTCCGCGCTGATCGTTGGGGCAATCGCCGCACCGAAGGGGTCATCAAGCGCCTGTTCGGCTGATACGGAGGTGCTTGTGCATTCCACTTTTTTTGCGTATGGGTAGTGCTGTTTAAGGTATTCCTCACAGTGGTGCAAGGGGGCTCCGTGGCTGTAGATCACTCGAATTTCCCTATCCCTTTTTCCAAGCAATGAAAGCCTCACGTTGATCGAAAGCTCCTCCTGAATGAACACGGAGCAGGCAGCGTGGACCGCATGTTCGATTATCTCGTCAACAGTTACGCGAATCATCCCTCCAGAGGAGTTTTCAATTGGCACGATCCCTCTCGCATCCTGATGTCTATCCACGTATTCGAAAACCTCAGGCACCGTCGGAAAGGGCTTCAGATCATTCCTGGATTCTGCGTCCGGGTATCGCTGCAAGGCGACCAAGTGGGCGAAACTGCCCTTGGGGCCGAGGTAGGCAATGTCAGAATCGGGATGGTCTAGGAGTGCGCTCATACGAATGAAGAATCGGGTGTCGTTCGACGGAGTAGGGCAAAAATTTGGGGCGGACTTTCGGCGGTGTGGTGGGTGTTGTCAACCCAGTATTAACAGCGAGAAAGATGCCAGAATTGGCTCCGTTTCGAGGCAATCCAACAGGTTGTGGTTTTATTTTCGCCGTGGCCATATGGTGTGCATCCTGAAAAACGTCGGAGTGAAAATATTTTCATTCAGACAGTCAGAGTTGCGAGTACGGCCATGAAAATGGGGTGGGGTGGGGGCGCCCGTGGCTTCGCCGGGCGCCGCCAGGTTTGACCATTCGGACTCTGCGGGCCGGCGAATACACTGGCGCAGTATTAAGACCACCGGAGGTGGATAGCAAGCCCCAGATGCCAAAAAAATTTGGCAGAGGATTTCCCAATTTTGGCGTCCCGGGCATAGCCGCCCCAGGGGATACGCGTCCAAAATGAGTTGCAACCGGCTGCAAAATGAGCCACTGTCGGGGATCGGACCCGATTCTCCCGCTCCCAAAGCGGGTGTTTTCTCCCGGTAAACTACAGTGGCACGTTGAAGGTGCCGGTGTCTCGGCCCACCTGATTGCCTCCGCTAAGATTCATCAGGTGGGCCGATTTCTGTCGTGGCGCGGTTCTGTTCCGCCGGTAAACGTCAGGCCGCGCTGTCAGGATGTTTTCATGGGCAAAAGTTCAACATTGAAATTCTCAGTGGGTCGCTCCATTGCTCTCGTCAACCTTCACCCAACCCCGGGGAGCAATGTAGAGACCGCTTCCAGGAGCAGCGATAATTTCTCTCATTTCTCTTTCGCTCAGGTGAAATAGGTCAGCCAGGGCTGAGACGCGCATGCCGCGTTCGCTCACGGCGTTCTGAATCAATCCCGGGTTGACTGGGCCGAGGGGAGGCGGTGGTTTAGAAAAGGGGTTAGAATTGCTCCCTGACCCCTGTCGCCCACAAAACTCCGCTTCTACAGAATCCGCCATCGCCGCGTATTTCTTGGCTTGGGCGCGAAACCAAGCGGCGATGTCTTGCGGGCTAATATCTGGAATGTTAGGCATGGATTTCTCCTAGGTTTCTCAAGCTTGCGCCTTTCTTGCTCCAAGCGCAAGCCAAAAGTTCCAACGATTTCAAGTGCTTGAGGCCGATTGGCTTTACTAGGCGTGGTGTAAGGACTTCCCATCGGCACAATTCAGGGTATAATGAGTTTCATGCCAGCATCCAAACCGGCCAAGCTCCCGCAAGCGATGTCATTCGATGAGGCTCTACGTCGTGCCCTTAAGGTCAAACCAGAGCCAAAAGGCCACGCCAAGCCCCCACGGAAGCGCAAGGGCAAGTAGTCTCTAACTCAGTTAGCGAGCCGCGCCGCCCGCCTTGGGCGCATTTTGCAACAGTTGCAATTCCCCTGACGGTGAGAAAATGGGGCAAACTATTGCCGTTTCTTGGAGATTTATCCGAGATTCCTACGTAAGTGCCTCAAAATCAAGGATGGCTCAAATTCAAATTGAATTTCAATTTGCTCCCGCAACAGCCGTTCCCGGAATTTACGGTCAAAATTGACCGTAAATTGCCCCAGTCGAGCCGGGGCGCGACGTAAGTCGATTATGAAATTCTTGAGGAAAACTCAAGAATCGTCCAGAATGCAGCATTTTGTACGCCAATCCTATAATAAAGATTTAGTGCGTTTGTGAAGTGCATAGTCCCGCCGATTTGCACTGGGGCATAATAAATGCTTTAGTTACACTCGTGAAAGTAGCTGCGACAACCATGACCCGGAAGCCCCTCTTCAATCAGGGCGTCTGGATGACGCCCTTGCTGCTCGCCATCGGCGGCATCGCCGCGGCCCTTTCCGCGCTGGCCCTGATGTAAACGGCACGCTGCCGCGATCCGAACGGTCATTGCGCCGGATCAATCCTTCCCCATATCATCCCGGCCATTGAGCGCCCATGACGCCATCGTTGTCGGCTCCGGCCCGAATGGGCTTGCGGCGGCTATTTTCCTGGCCCGGGCGGGCGTGCGCGTCATCGTGCTCGAGGCGATGGATACCCCCGGCGGCGCCGCGCGTTCGCGCGAGTTGACGCTGCCCGGCTTCATTCACGACATCGGCTCGGCCATTCATCCCATGGCCGCCGGATCGCCGTTCTTTCGCTCCCTCGGGCTTGAGCGGCACGGGTTGAAATGGATTCACCCAGATATCCCGCTCGCGCATCCGCTGCCGGGCGATCAGCCCGCCGCGGCGCTGCTCCGTTCCCTTGAATCGACTGCCGCGTCGATGGGCGATGACGCGGAGAGCTATTGGCGCCTCATGAGCCCGCTCGTCGCTCATTGGGAGCATCTCGCCTCGGAGATTCTTCAGCCGCTGCTCCATTTCCCGAGGCATCCGTTTTCACTGGCGCAATTTGGGATGCGGGCGCTTTGGCCCGCGCAGGCGATCATTCACCGCCGGTTTCGCGGGGAGCGTGCGCGCGCGCTGTTTGCGGGGCTTGCGGCGCACTCATTTCTGCCGCTGTCGGCGCCCGGTTCGGCGGCGATTGGCATGGTCCTCGGCATGATGGGTCACGCCGTCGGCTGGCCCTTCCCGCGGGGCGGCGCGCAATCGATCACCTCCGCGCTGGTCGCATCGTTGCGCGAGGCCGGCGGCGAGGTGCAGTGCAATTCCCCCGTCCGCTCCCTCGCCGATTTGCCCGCCGCCCGCGCCATCATTCTCGATGTTTCTCCCTGGCAATTCCTCCAGCTCGCCGGCGACCGCCTGCCTTTGGACTATCGCCGTGCGATCGAGCGCTTTCGCCACGCCCCCGGCATCTTCAAGGTCGATTACGCGCTCGACGCCCCCGTTCCGTGGCTCGATGAATCTTGCCGCCGCGCCGGCACCGTTCACATCGGCGGCGCCGCGGGCGAAATCGCCGCCACCGAGCGCGCCGTCGCGCGCGGCCAGATCCCGGACCGCCCCTTCGTCCTCGCCGCCCAGCACACGCTCTTCGATTCCACTCGCGCGCCGGAGGGCAAACACACCCTCTGGGCATACTGTCATATTCCATTCGGCTCCATCTTCGACATGACGAGCCGCATCGAGCGCCAGATCGAGCGCTTCGCCCCCGGTTTCCGCGAGCGCATCCTCGCGCGCCACACGATGGGCCCCGAGCGCCTTGAGGCCTGGAATCCCAATCTCGCCGGCGGCGATATCTCCGGCGGCGCGAACAGCCTCTGGCAGATGCTCGCCCGTCCCGTTCCGCGCGCCAATCCCTACCGCACTCCGCTCCCGGGCGTTTATCTCTGCTCCGCGTCCACTCCGCCCGGTGGTGGAGTCCATGGCATGTGCGGTTTTCACGCGGCCTGCGCGGCGGTCGCGGACGTTTTCGCTTGATTGGGCGCGCCCGAAGGGTCCGTTTGGACGGATGCCCCCCTCCTCCCCGCCGCCCAATTTCTCCTACCGCTGGGTCATCTGCGGGCTCCTCTTCTTCTCGACCACCTTCAATTACATGGACCGCCAGGTCATCAGTTACCTGAAGGAATTTTTCTGCGCCCCCGCCTCCACCGGCGGCTTCGGCTGGTCAGACTCCGATTACTCCTATCTCACTTCCGCGTTTACCGGCGTCTACGCCGGCATGACCATCCTCGCCGGCTGGTTCATCGATAGGGTCGGCACCAAGCTCGGCCTCGCCCTCTCGCTGACCCTCTGGTCCCTCTTTGGCGCTCTCAACGCCTTCGTCGGCCGCTCATTGTCCATGCACATCGCCGTTCGCAGCGCATTCGGCGGCGGCGAAGCCGGCAACTTCCCCGCCTCCATCAAGACCGTCGCCGAATGGTTCCCAAAGCGCGAGCGCGCCCTGGCCACGGCCATTTTCAACAGCGGCTGCAGCTTCGGCGCCATGGTCGCCGCTCTTCTCGTCCCCTGGTGCATGATCCATTTTGGCGATGCCCGGGGCTGGAAGATGGCTTTCATCATCACCGGCGCCTCAGGCTTCCTCTGGCTCATCTTCTGGTTCTGGCTCTACGATCCGCCGCACGAGCAGAAGCGCCTCTCCCAGGCCGAATTCGACCACATCCACTCCGATGACGAGGTGCCCGGGGAAGAATCCGACGAGGACAGGGCAAAAGTCTCCTGGCTCAAGCTCTTCGGATACCGCCAGACTCTCGCCTTCGCCTTCGGCAAATTCATGACCGACGGCGTCTGGTGGTTCTATCTCTTCTGGCTCCCCGACTATCTCAAGAAACAATTCGGCATGTCCAGGCACGACGTCATGCTCCCCACCTTCATCGTATATGGCGTCGCCATTGTCGGCAGCATTTACGGCGGCGCCATACCCATGACATTCATCAAGCGGGGAATGCCCCTCTTCACGGCCCGCATGCTCGCCATGTTCATCATCGCCCTCTGTCCGCTCGCCGTATTGCTGACTCAATACTTCGGGGACGTCGCCCGGTTCGGTCACATGGCCGTCGTCCTCGCCGTCGCCATGATTTGCATTGGCGGCACCGCTCACCAGGCATGGTCCGCCAATCTCTTCACCACCGTCTCCGACATGTTCCCCAAGAAAGCCGTCGGTTCCGTTATCGGCATCGGCACCGCCGCCGGAGGCCTTGGCGGCATCATCGTCCAGCTTCTCAAGGGCGGCCTTGGCGATCACTTCAAGGCCAATCCCCAGACTGGTTACTTGATCATATTTTGCATTTGTGCGCTCAGTTATCTCATCGCCTGGGCGGTCATGAAAGCCCTCGTCCCAACGCATAAACTGATCACCGACTTATGACCCGTCCCGCCGCGCCGCCCGTTCGCGATTTTTTCTGGTTCGAAGCCCGGATGCGAACCGCGATCGCCATTGTTGTGGCGCTCGCCGCTTACTTCGCGCTGGGCCTGTTCACCTCCACCGCCACTCGCGTCATTGCGGCGTGGGACGGCTTTGCGGTCACGCTTCTCGCGCTCATCTGGAGCGCCATGCTCGCCTCCGGCATCGGACAAATCCGCGAGCGGGCCAAAATCCAGGACGTCAGCCGCCTGGTCGTCTTCACCTTCACAATTGGCGCCGCGTGCCTGAGCATGTTCGCAGTCGTCGCGCTTCTGAGTGCCGCCAAACAATCCAGCCACCTGGCGCTCCATGTCGTGCTTTCCGTAGTGGCCGTACTGGGATCGTGGACACTGGTCCACACCATGTTCGCCCTGCGTTACGCGCACATCTATTACGGCGAGGGCGATTCGACTGAGAAACCCCTCGGCGGCCTCGATTTCCCCAGCGACGACAGCCCCAATTACCTCGACTTCGCCTACTTCTCCTTCGTCATCGGCATGACCTGCCAGGTCTCCGACGTGCAGGTTTCCTCGCCGGAAATGCGCCGCCTCGCCCTCATCCACGGCCTCATCTCCTTCCTCTTCAACACCGCCATCCTCGCCATGTTCGTCAACATCGTCGCCGGCCTCGTGACCTGAGCCATTTCAGCCTCGAAGGGCGAAGCATGGCAG
>JBEKOV010000048.1:0-23388 GCA_049521415.1 Chthoniobacteraceae bacterium | reverse complement strand
GCCGAAACCGGCTCCGCATCATTCCTCCGGCCGCAAGCGTACGCGCATCATCGGGGTGGTTCTCGCGATCGTGATCCTGATCATCGCGGTTCCGAAGGCGATCCACGCTTTTCACACCGTCTCGACGGACGACGCGTATGTGAACAGCTACGTTACTTTTGTGGCGCCGCGCGTGGAGGGGCAGGTGCAGCGCGTGCTGGTGGAGGACAATAACCGGGTGAAGAAGGGCGACGTGCTGGTGGAGCTGGACCCGCAGCCCTACATTGTGCAACTCGGGATCAAGGAGGCGGCTGTCCACGCCGCCGAGGCGAACCTCGTCGCCGCCGATGCCCAGGTGAAGAGCCAGGTGGGGCAATTGCGCAGTCTGCGTTTCCAACTCGATCACGCAATCGAGGAGGTGGACAACCAGGTGGCGCTGCTGCAAGCGCGCGCGGCGACGCTGGAACAGACGAAGGCGGAACTGGTGCTGGCGCAGGCGGAATTCGCTCGCGCGAAGAAGCTGCTGGATACCAAAGTCATTAGCTCCGAGGAATTTGACGAAAAGCGCGAGGCGCTGGACGCGGCGACCGCCGGGGTGTCGCAGGCGCTGGAGGATGTATATCAGACCCGCGTCGCGCTGGGCCTGCCGCGCGATCCTCCGCCGGGCGGCAAACTGACCGACGTGCCGGCGGACATCGACCAGAACTTTTCCTCCGTGCGCCAGGCGGCGGGAGTATTGATGCAGGGCGCGGCACAACTGGGAATCTCGATGTCGTCGTATGATTTGCGGCCCAAGCAGATCATCGCGGAATTTCTCAGCCGCGATCCCAGCGGCAATGGAAACATCGACTACATCTATGCCGGCGTCATCAAGAACGCGCCGCAACTAAAGCAGGCCAATGCGGCGGTGGAACAGGCGCGGGCGGATTTTGCGCAGGCGCAACTGAACCTGAAATACTGCACAATCATCTCGGAGATCGACGGCGTGGTGACGCGGCGCAATGTCAATCCGGGCAATTATGTACAGGTGGGCGAGAGCCTGATGGCGGTAAGATCGCTGCGCGACATCTGGGTGGATGCGAACTTCAAAGAGACGCAGTTGAAAAAGCTGCGGATCGGCCAGCGCGTGGACCTGGAGGTGGATATGTATGGCGGGACGCGTAAGTTCGAGGGGCGCATCTCGGGTTTCACAATGGGCACCGGCTCGACGCTGGCGCTGCTGCCGGCGCAGAACGCGACGGGGAATTTCGTGAAGGTGGTGCAGCGGCTTCCGGTGCGCGTGGATATTCTGAATTACGATCCGGACAAGTCTCCGCTCTTCGTCGGTCTGTCGGTCGAGCCGTCGGTCGATCTGGAGAGCACGCCAACCGGCCCCAACGCGGGCCAATATCTCCAGTCGTCGATCCCCGGGCCATGACCGCGGCGGAGAAGGCGCCGTCGTGGCGCGTGAGTCCATGGATCATCGCGGCGGCGGTGGTGATCCCGACATTCATGGAGGTGCTCGACACCACCATTGCCAATGTGGCGCTGCGTTACATGGCGGGCGGCCTTTCCGCGCCGGTGACGGATAGCGAATGGGTCATCACGAGTTACCTCGCGGCAAATGCCATCATCCTGCCAATCTCCGGCTGGATCGCGGTGCGGCTGGGGCGGCGGAATTATTTTCTGCTGTCGATCGCGGTGTTCACGCTGGCATCGATGATGTGCGGACTGGCAATGAGCCTGAATATACTGATCGCCTCCCGCGTGTTGCAGGGGCTGGCGGGAGGCGGATTGCAGCCATCGAGTCAGGGGGTGCTGCTGGATACTTTTCCACCGGAAAAACAAGGAGCGGCGATGACGATGTTCAGCATCGCGGCGCTGCTGGCGCCCGTGGTGGGGCCGACGCTGGGGGGATTCATCACGGATAATTACGGGTGGCGCTGGATTTTTTACCTGAACCTGCCGGTGGGGGCGGCGGCGTTTTTCTTCTGCCGCGCGGTCGTGACCGATCCGCCTTACCTCAAGGCCGCGGCCGAGAATGCGCGGAAGGCCGGCAGCAGATTCGACATCCTCGGCCTGAGCCTGCTGAGCGTGACCATGGTCTGCTGGGAGATCATGCTCAGCAAAGGGCAGGAGTGGGATTGGCTCGGCGACCCGTTCCTGCGGGTGCAGACGTTGCTGGCGCTGTTCGTGATCTGCGGGCTGGGACTGGTGTGGCACGAGTTGCGCATCCGCGATCCGCTGGTCAATTTCCGCACGCTGCTCGACCGGAATTACCGCACGTGCTGCATCGTGATTTTTTGCGCGTTCGGCGTGTTGTACGCGAATACGACCACGCTGCCGTCGCTGCTGCAATCGCTCTTCGGCTACGATGCGACGAAATCGGGACTGGTGCTTTCGCCGGCGGGCATCTTCGCGATTGCGATGCTGTTGTTCGTCGGGAGACGGCTTGGGCGCGGGGCAGACGCGCGGTATCTGATGGCGTGCGGATTGTTCGTGCTGGGCCTGGGAAATTTCTGGATGTCGCGGATGAACCTGGACATCAGCCCGTGGCAGGTGGTGTGGCCGCGCGTGGTGGTGATCGCGGGGTTGTCGATGATTTTTGCGCCGCTGAATGTGGCGGCGTTCCTCTATATCCCGCGCGAGCTGCGCGGCGCGGCGGTGGGCCTGCTCGCGCTGCTGCGCAATGAAGGGGGCAGCGTGGGCACATCGGTCGCGCAGACGCTTCTGGAGCGGCGGGAGCAATTCCATTCGCTCCGGCTGGGGGAGAACCTGGATGTGCTCAATCCCGCGGTGAACAGTTTTCTGGCGGAGGCGGGCCCGGCTTATCGCCAGGTGACGGCGGACCCGGTCGCGGCGAAGCTGATGGCGCTGCAGGCGCTGAGCGATCTGCGCGATCAGCAGGCGTCGACACTTGCGTATTTCGACACATTCGCGGTGGCGGCGGCGTTGTCATTTGCCCTGGTGCTGGTGGTTTTCATGATGCGGCGGTCGGTGGCACAGAAAGGGGCGCACGTGGCGGCGGAGTAGCACGGAGCCAATACCGGCGGCGATTTGACATCGCGATGGGCAGTCTTTAGAAGCAGCCTGATGATCCACATAGGCAGGGCGGGTGTTAAGCTCGGCGCATTTTCAGAAGACGAGGTGCGGAGCGGCCTTGCGAGCGGACGTTTCCAGCTCAGCGACCTGGGGTGGAAGGAGGGGATGGAGAATTGGACGCCTCTTTCGCAATTCGAGGAGTTCACCGGGCCCCCTGCGGCGATGCCGCCGCTGCCTGGCGGGACGGAGCCGGAGACCATCGAGCCTGTGGCCGAGGCGGGCCTGCCGTGGGATGAACGGAAGGAACGAGGGCTGCTGGCGGCGTTTGCGCAGACGGTGCGGCTGGTATTGCTGAAACCGGTGGAGGCATTCGGGCGGATGCGCACCACGGGGCCGATCTCCGGACCGCTGATATACAACCTCATCGGAGGCTGGATCGGGCTGATCGCCGCGGGAGTTTACGCAGTCCTCATTTCCCGGGCGCAACCCGCGCCGCCGGCGGACCTGAGCAAGATGGAAGCCCTGTTTTACCTCACGCCCGATATGGCGAAGAGTGCGTTCAAATTGTATATCATCCTGGGGCCGGTGATCGTGACCGCGATGGTGCTGGTAACTTCGGCCCTGGCGCACCTGTTCCTGATGCTCGCGGGCGGGGCGAATAAATCGTATCACGTGACACTGCGGGTGTTCTGCTTTGCGTGGGGCTCGGCGCAAGTGTTTCAACTGTTCCCCGCGTGCGGCGGTGTGCTGGCGCTGGGGTGGATGCTGTTCGGCTGCGTGGTGGGGATGGCGATCGCGCACGGCACGACGACGGGCCGCGCGGTGGCGGCAATGGTATTGCTCGCGGCAGCTTGCGGGACGTGCTGCATCGGAAGCGCGCTGGTAGTCGCGGCGGCAGGGTCTGGAGCGCTGCGGTAGCCAGGCCTTGACTGTGGGGGGGATTGGATTGCAATGGCGGACACGTGAACGCGAGTCTTTGTTATCCGAAGCCGGGGGAGGCCGATCCCGAGTTGCTGGGGCTTGGGGCTGCGATGAGTGCGGCGGTGTCGGGATTCGCGTGGGTGGAAGCAGGGCTGCCGCTGCCGCGGTGCGCGTTTCACGCGATCACGGGGTGCCCCTGCCCTACTTGCGGCGCCACGCGGTGTGTATTGGCGCTGCTGCATGGCAACGTTGGTCAAGCGCTGGCTTGGAATCCGTTGGTGTTTGCGGGCATTGTGGGAATTGCGCTGTTTAACCTGTACGCGATTGTGGCGATGGCCTTCGGGTTGCCGCGGGTGCGGGTACAATTTGGCGCCCGGGAATGGCGCGTCCTGCGAGTGGCTTGTATGGTTCTCGTGCTGGTGAATTGGGCTTACCTGATCCATCATGGCGTTTAGCGCCGTTCGCATGAACGCGGCTTGACCGCGGGGCGCGGGGCGCGAATGTTACGCAAGATGACCGACAAGACCGTCCCGCCCATCCTGCCGCCCGAGGGGTGGCATGTGCTGCACCTGTTTTACAAGATCGAGCACGGACAGTGGCAGCTCTTCAGCGAAGGCGAAAAAATCCGCGCCAAGACGCGGCTGGCGGAGTTGGTGCAGGAGATTCGTTCGGCGCAGGATACACAATTGGTCTCGCTGGCAGTGGTGACGCCGAAGGCGGATATCGGGCTCATGCTATTGACGCCGGATTTGCAGGCGGCGAACGCATGGGAAAAACAATTGTCGCTCGCGCTGGGACCGGATGTGCTGACGCCGGTGGACTCATTCTTTTCGATGACGGAGCGGAGCGAATATCTTTCGACCGAGCAGGAGTACCGCGAGAGCTTGCAGAGCGACGGCGTGGCGCAGGGCTCGCCGGAATGGGAGGCGCGCATGGAGGAAATCCGCGGACGGCTGGACAAGTACCTGAAATTCCGCCTTTACCCGACGCTGCCGGATTGGCCGGTGGTCTGTTTTTACCCGATGATGAAACGCCGCAGGCCGGAGCAGAACTGGTTCGCGCTGCCATTCGAGAAGCGGAAGGAATTGATGGGCGGCCACGCGAAGGTGGGGCGAAAGTGGCATGGGAAAATCCTGCAATTGATCACCGGCTGCACGGGCCTGGACGACGCGGAATGGGGCGTGACGCTCTTTGCCCAGAATACTTACGACGTGAAGGGAATCGTCTACGAGATGCGCTTCGACCCGGTGAGCGCGGAGTACGCGGAGTTCGGGGATTTTTACATCGGGCTGCAACTGCCGTTGGACGAATTGTACCGGCGGCTGCAACTTTAGCCATGGATACGACCGCCGCGAAGGCCGAGCGCCTGAAGCAATTGCTCGCGGAGCATGCGCCGCTGGTGATCGCGTACTCGGGCGGCGTGGACAGCGCGTATCTGCTGGCGGCCGCGCACGAGGCGCTGGGGGATCGGGCGCTGGGGGTCATCGCGGACAGCGCGAGCCTGCCGCGGGAATCGCTGGCTGAGGCCCTGGAGACGGCGCGGCAAATCGGTGCGCGGGTGGAGGTGGTGGAGACGGGGGAACTGGACGATCCGCGGTACGCGAGCAACCCGGTGAACCGATGCTATTTTTGCAAGGCGGAGCTTTTCACGAAGCTGGACGCGCTGGCGCGCCAGCGGGGGTACGCGGCGATCGCCTACGGCGAGAACGTGGACGATATGTCGCAGGTGAGGCCGGGGCGCGCGGCGGCGGAGCAGTTCCAGGTGCTGGCGCCGCTGCGGGAGGCCGGGCTGAACAAGGCGGAGATCCGGCAATTGTCGCGGGAACTGGGCCTGCCGACGGCGGATGCGCCGGCGCAGCCGTGCCTCTCCTCGCGTATCCCGCACGGGACGCCGGTGACCGTAGAGGCGCTGGCGATGATCGAGCGGGGCGAGGCTCTGGTAAGGAGCCTTGGGTTCAAAGTATTCCGGGTACGGCACCTGGAGTTGGAGCGGCAGACGCGGGCGCGGGTGCAGATCGCGCCGGAAGAGATGGGGCGCATCGAACTGGTGAATGAATTGCTGGTTTCCGGCCTGCGGGCCGTGGGCTACGACGATGTGGAAATCGACCCGGCGGGATATCGTCCGCCGGGCGCCTCTGAACTGGTTCCATACCGGCAGTAAGTTCCGGAATGGAGCGACCCGGGATTGAACGGCTGCGGGGGCACTTGCGCCGGCATAACCGCCAGGTGTTCTGGCTGACGATTGCGGCGCTTGTGATGAGCGCAATCCTATGGAGCGGACTCTATCTCCTGGCGTGCTGGCTGTATCTTCTTGGCGGGTCGGCTGTGAGAGGAACCGATTTTCACTGGCGGTCCGGCGGGCTGCTGCCAGGCTTTGTCATCACGGTGCTGGTGATGTGCCTGTTCGCGTGGATTACGCGCCGGATGCGGCCGAATCGAGTGCCGCGCGACCACAGGAGCATCGGCGAGCATTTCATGGACGTGGTCCTGGCCGTGCCGCGGCTGACGCTGGGCGTCTTTGGAATGAGCACGGCGGCGGCGCGCCTGAAGGGGGAGGACCTGGACCATGCATGGCGGCTGCTTCGCCGGATGGAGGAAGCGGGCAAACCGGTAAGCGTGCAGTCGCTGCCCGTGGATATCACCGATGGGGCGATGAGGGATCGGATCCTGCTGGCGCTGCAACTCAGCGGGTTGATCGATATTCGCCCGAGCGCGTCCGGGCCGGTGTTGTATTTCGCGAATGAGCGCGCCCGGCTGCTGGCGCAGGAGCGGGTGCAGTTGCGGTTCTAGCGGGACCCCAATGGGAGCCGCTTCTTACCTGAACCCGTATGCCAGGGCCCAATGGGTTTCCTCGCGGTCGGATTTTTCGATCTCGACGATCAGGTAGTAAGAGCCCGTGGTCTTTGGCACCACGCGGGCGGCGGCCATGTGTTGCTTTTGCCAATGCTCGACTTCGGCCAGGTTTCCGTCGGAGTCGTAGATGTGGACGGAGATCCGGGCATTATCCACATCGGTGCCCATCCAGAACCAATACTCGTTGCCCTTGAAGAGCTGGTGGACGATGGCCTTCTGCTGCTTCACCGGCAGATCGCCCCCCCAGTAATCCTCGCGGACGGTGAAGCCCTGCTTCACATAGGGATCGGCGGCCTCGAGCGCGAAGGAAAGCGCGTCGTCGATGGTGGCCCAACTGCGGGTCGGGAGAAAAATGCCGAGGCAGAAGAGCGCCAGGGCTAGCTTTGGAAATGCTTTCACAAGTAAATCAGTAGGATGTCGGGGCGATGACGCTCACCAAGTTGCGCACAATCTCGTGAATCTGATCCACGGATTGCTGCGAAATGTCGGAATCGGCCTCGCCGATTAAGGGCCGGATTTCGGGAAGGCGCTTCTGGATTTTTGCGACGACATCGTTTTCGCGGATGCGTGGCGGCATGTGGGCGAGGCGGTCGTCGAAGTAATCGAGCAGCGCGGGTTGATGGAGCAGGCCGGCGCTGTCGTGGGTGTAGTTGCGCTGCACAAGCTGCGAGAGCGCCTCGGTGCCGCGGAGCCAGCCGCCGAGCGAGACGAGCTGGGCCAGTTCGGCGTCGTGCAGCTCATCCATGGCCTGTTTCACGTCGGTGAGCGCGCCATCCAGCTCGCTCCGGACGCCGTTCCAGTCTTTCCTATCGGCGTCCCCGATGATGGCGCTGCTGCGGGCGACGACCGCCTTCCGCACACCCATGGCGGCGGAAAGAGTGAGCACGGTCCGCCCGATCTTTTTGACCTGCTCGGAATCCTGCGCCTCGACGGCGACAAAGCCCTCCGCGATGACATCGCCCAGGAGCAGCGCGGTCTCGGCGCGGACGGCGGGAGTTTCCGGGGTTTGGGTGCGCAGGACGTCGTGCCAATTGGGCGAGCCGAGCTTGTCCAGGACGCCGAAGACCTCGCTCGGCACGGGGACGATGACATCCTCGACCAGCGTGGCCTGCTCGGGCAGCTTGCCGACGTCGATGTGCTGTTTTGGCTCCTCCGCGAATGCGGGGAGACCGTGGAGCAGCGTGGCGGCAAAGAGGACGCCGGCGGCCATGGATTGCGATAAATCACGGTGCTTCATGGGAGTCAGGGCCGATTGGCCGTGCCTGCGGTGGTATGGATGGAATCGAGCCTCACAAATCGGGGTCCGTACATGGACTCAAACAGAGGGACTCTCGGCTACGCAAGCATTTTTGAAAAGTGGAAACAGGCCCGGCTCGCGCAATGTGGATTTGGGGTTGACACTCATCGTGGTTTCATTCGCAATCCGCGGACCCTTTGGCGGTGTCCGGCAGCCGTCACGTGCTCTTTCGCCGTCCGAGTTCATCATGCCCCATGAAGTTTGAGCCGCTGGATTTCTCTCGTATACGGACCTATGCGCTGGCCGAGCGGGCCAACAAGGTGGCCATGACCGACTTTGCCGGCGTGCATGGCAAGGGCGACAGCCTGCGGACTTTCCTGGACAAGCTGCCGCATTTCCTGGCGGCTACGGAATTCCGCAAGGTGGCGGAGGCGATGGCGGGTGCGGTGCGGAATGGGCGGCCCGTGGTGGTGATGATGGGGGCGCACCCGATCAAGTGCGGGCTCAACCCGGTGCTGGTGGATGCCATGCGGCGGGGCATTGTGGCCGCCGTGGCTTTCAACGGCGCGGGCGCCATCCATGACTTCGAGACAGCCTACCAGGGCGAGACGAGCGAGGATGTGCAGCGCGGCCTGGATGACGGGAGTTTCGGCATGGTGGACGAAACCTCGCGGCTGATGAACGGGGCGCTGGCGGCGGGCGTACGGGCGGGACTGGGCGCGGGCGAGGCGCTGGGCCGGGCGATCAACGAGGCGAATTATCCGAACCGAGCCCTGAGCATCCTGGCCACCGGCGCGGAGCTTGGGATTCCCGTGACGGTGCACGTGGCGATCGGCACGGATATCATCCACCAGCATCCGACGGCGGATGGCGCGGTGCTGGGGGAGGCATCTTATCGCGACTTTCAGCGGTTCGCGGGGGTGGTGGCGCAATTGGAAGGAGGGGTCGCGCTGAATATCGGGAGCGCTGTGGTGATGCCGGAGGTTTTCCTCAAGGCGCTCACGATCGCGCGCAACCTCGGGAACAAGGTCGATCATTTTACCGCCGCGACATTTGACATGATCCGCCAGTACCGCTCCTCGGAGAATGTGGTGCGGCGGCCGACGCACCTGGGAGGACAAGGTTTTTACATCGTGGGACATCATGAGTTGATGATCCCGCTGCTCTTCGCGGCGGTGACCGAGTTGTTATGAACAAAAAGCGTTACGAGGAGATTGCGGCGCGGTTTTCGAAGTCGCGCGTGCTCGTGATCGGCGACCTGATCCTGGATCAATTCGTGTGGGGGCGGGTCAGCCGCATCTCGCCCGAGGCGCCGGTGCCGGTGGTGGAGGTGGACCGCGAGACGCGTTACCCCGGCGGCGCGGCGAACGTGGCGCGGAATCTGCGCGAGTTCACCTCGCACACCGCCGTGCTGGGAATGATCGGCGCCGACCCGGAGGGGGTGATACTCAAGCAATTGCTGGCTACGGATGGCATCCACATCGATGCGGTCCAGCAGGACCCCGATTACAGCACCATCATCAAGACGCGGATCATCGCGCGGCATCAGCAGGTGGTGCGCGTGGACCGGGAGCGCAAGGTGCGGCCCTCGCAGGCGCAATTCGAGCGGGCCATCACGGCGCTGGAGAAGATGCTGCCGAAGCTGGATGCGGTCGTAATCGAAGATTACGGCAAGGGGCTCATCCACCAGGATTTTGCCGATGAAATCACCGCGCGTGTTCGCGGCGCCGGGAAGCTGCTGGCCATTGATCCGAGCCCGCACAATCCGCTGCGCTGGCATGCGGCGTCGGTGATGAAGCCAAACCGCTCCGAGGCTTTCGCCGCCGCGGGCCATCCGCCCAGCGAGCCCATCGAGCCCGTTGAAAAGGACCTGCCCATGCTGGAGGTGGGACGCAAGCTGCTGGAGAAATGGGCGTGCGAAATCCTGCTGATGACCCTCGGCGAACAGGGAATGATGCTCTTTCGCAAGGGCGAGCCGCCGCACCATACGCCGACGCGGGCAAAGGAGGTCTTTGACGTCTCCGGCGCCGGAGACACCGCAGTGGCGCTCTTCACCCTGGCGCTGACGGCGGGCGCATCTCCCACCGAAGCGGCGGAGATTTCCAATCACGCGAGCGGCATCGTGGTGGGAAAGCTGGGCACGGCGACGGTGCATCCGGGGGAGTTGCTCGAGAGTTTTTCCGAGTGGGAGACACGATGAAAGGCCCCTACCCTGCCGTGTTTTTCGATCGCGACGGCACGCTGATCCGCGACGCCCATTACGCGAACGATCCGCTCAAGGTGGAGATGTTCCCGGAGGTGCCGGGCGCATTGCGCCGGCTGAAGGACGCGGGATTCCGTGTCGTGATCATCACCAACCAGAGCGGCTTCGCCCGCGGCCTGGTGACCCAGGAACAATACGACTCCGTGCAGGCGCGCCTCATGGAACTGGCGGGCCCGGGGATCATCGACGCGACTTACATGTGCCCGGACTTCGGCCCGCGGCGCAAACCTTCGCCCGAGATGATCCTGGAAGCCGTCCTCGACCTGAACCTGGACCCCGGCCGCTCCTGCATGGTGGGCGACAAGGCAATCGATATCCAATGCGGACGCAATGCCGGCACGAAGACGGTATTCGTCCGCACCGGCTATGCGCTGGACGCGGGCTGCGAGCCGGATTTCATCGCGGCAAACATGGCGGAAGCGGCGGACTGGATTCTGCAGGAACTGTAGTACCGGCAGGCCTAACAGGTGCATTGCATTGCGGGGCCGACGGCCATTACACTGCCCGACATGCTCGTCTCCTCAAAGATTATCGACGCCATCAACGGCCAGATCGGAATGGAATTTGCCGCCTCCCTCCAATATGACGCAATCGGCGCCCACTTCGACGTCCAATCCCTGCCAAGTCTCTCCGCCCATTTTTACAAACAAGCCACCGAGGAGCGCGGCCACGCCCACCGGTTCATGAAATTCGTCATCGACGCCGGGGCGCAGGTGGTCATCCCGGCCATCGAGGCGCCGGTTGCGGATTTTAAATTCGCCAAGGATGCGGTGAAGCTTTCGCTCGATCAGGAGATCAACGTGACCCAGGCGATCAACGACATCTACAACCTGGCGCTGAAAGAGAACGACCATATCACGAGCGTTTTCCTGCAATGGTTCATCAAGGAGCAGGTCGAGGAGGTCTCCTCGATGAGCGATCTGCTCAAGACCGTCGAACGCGCCGGCGAAGGCGGTCTGCTCTTTGTGGAGCAATTTCTATCGCAGGGAAAGATTGGCAGCCCGCTGGCCGCGGAAGCGGGAGGCGAGGGAGGGCCCGAATAGGCCATGAGCGAATCCGCAACGGTCCTCAAGCGCGAGATTACGGCCACCCGCATTCCACAAGGCGAGGCGCTGATCCTGCCAATGGGAACGCCCGTCATCATCACCCAGGCGCTGGGCGGCTCATTCACCGTCGTGGTCCCAAGCGAAGCGGGGCTTTACCGGATCGACGCGGAATATGCGGATGCGCTCGGGAAGGAAACCGCCGCAAGCGGCGCGCCCGCGCAAGCCGGCGGGCCCGTGGGCGAGGAGCAGGTTTGGGACGTTCTGAAGACGTGTTACGATCCGGAAATCCCGGTGAATATCGTGGACCTTGGATTGATCTACGACATGCAAATCGAGCAGGCGGCCGAAGGTGCGAAAGTGGCCGTGAAAATGACCCTGACGGCACCCGGCTGCGGCATGGGACCGGTTATCGCGCGCGAGGCGCAGCAGAAGATTGCGGCGCTGACCGGCGTGGCCGACGCCGACGTGCAGGTCGTCTGGGAGCCGCCCTGGACGCCCGACAAGATTTCCGAGGAAGGGAAGCAGAAGCTGGGGATTCTTTGAGCCGCGGATTCCTCGTAGCTGGACCACGGAAATAATCTGCGTAAAACTGTGTAAATCTGCGGATTCTTGCCTAAAATCCGCCGCGTGCCAAAAGCCGTTGTCGCCGTCCTGCCTGCCCGCTGGGGCTCGACCCGTTTTCCGGGCAAGGCGCTGCACATCATCGCCGGGCGCCCGCTGATCCAACGTGTTTGGGAGCGGTGCGCGCGGGCGCGCAAGCTGGACCGGATCATCGTAGCCACCGACGACATGCGCATCGCGGAGGCGGCCTTCGCCTTCGGGGCCGAGGTGGCAATGACATCGCCGCGGCACAAGAGCGGCACGGATCGCGTGGCGGAAGTGGCGCGCAAGCTGCGCGGCGTCTCGCACGTCATCAACGTGCAGGGCGACGAGCCGCTGATCAGCCCGAAGCTGATCGACCGCCTGGCCGGCGAGATGCTGGAGGACCCGCGCATCGAAATGATCACCGCCGCGAATCGCTTCGCGCCGGGCGAGGACATCGCCGATCCCGGCGTCGTGAAGGTGGTGCTGGACCGCGAGTCGAATGCGCTCTATTTCTCCCGCGCGCCCATTCCGCATCCCCGGGACGGAAAATCCCTCGCGCCGCACTATCGACATCAGGGCATTTATGGGTATTCTCTCCCGCTTTTGCTGAAGTTTGTGAAGTGGAAACCCACCCGCCTCGAACAGACCGAGCATCTGGAGCAATTGCGCGCCCTCGAGCACGGCGTGAAGATTCGGGTGGTGATCACTTCGCAGGTTTCGACCGGTGTGGACCGCCCGGAGGATGCGGCCCTCGTGGAGCGAATGCTCTGCGGCAAATCTTCTGAGACTCAATGAAATATATCTTCGTCACGGGCGGCGTGGTCAGTTCGCTGGGCAAAGGCCTCGCGGGCGCATCCCTCGGCACCCTCCTCGAGCATCGCGGCCTGAAGGTCGTAATGCAAAAATTCGACCCCTACCTCAACGTCGATCCCGGCACCATGAACCCCTTCCAGCACGGCGAGGTGTACGTGCTGAGCGACGGCGCGGAGACGGACCTGGACCTCGGCCATTACGAGCGCTTCACCAGCGGCACACTCGGCCGCGCCAATAACACCACCAGCGGCCAGATTTACGAGACCGTGCTGACCAAGGAGCGCCGCGGCGATTACCTGGGCAACACCGTCCAGGTCATCCCGCATGTGACCGATGAGATCAAGGCCCGCCTGCGCAAGCTCGCGACGGAGCAGCCTTGCGATGTGATCATTACGGAAATCGGCGGCACCACCGGCGACATCGAGGGGCTGCCGTTCCTAGAGGCGATCCGGCAGTTCACGCTCGAGGTCGGCTCGCAAAACGTCCTCTACATGCACGTCACGCTGGTCCCGTACATCAAGGCCGCGGGCGAATTGAAGACCAAGCCGACGCAGCAGAGCATCGCCAAGCTGCGCGAGATCGGCATCCAGCCGCAGGTCCTCATCTGCCGCAGCGAGCACGCCCTGGATGAGGATGTGCGCCACAAGATGTCGCTCTTCTGCAACGTCCCGCTCGATGCCGTCATCGAGGCGCGCGACGTCGATCACACCATTTACGAGCTGCCGCTCAAGCTGCAGGAGGAGAAGCTCGACGAGATCATCTGCAAGGGGCTCGGCATCACCGCGCCGCCGGCGGACATGTCGGATTGGCGCCGGTTCGTCAATCGCGTCATCAGCCCGAAGAAACGGGTCAAGATCGCGGTCGTCGGCAAGTACATCGACCTGCAGGACGCATACAAAAGCATTTACGAGGCGCTGACGCATGCCGCCGCCGCGCACGATTGCGGGATCGATCTGGTACGCGTCGATGCGCAGGAACTTGAGACCAACAATCCGTCCCATTTTCTGCGCGACGTGGCGGGGATCGTCGTGCCGGGCGGCTTCGGCGACCGGGGTGTGGAGGGAAAGGTGCGGGCGGCGCAATACGCGCGCGAGCACAAGGTGCCTTACCTGGGCCTCTGCCTGGGCATGCAAGTCGCGACCATCGAATTTGCGCGCAACGTCTGCGGCCTGGAGGGCGCGAACAGCACGGAGTTTGACCTCGATACGCCGCACCCGGTCATCTCGCTATTGGATAACCAGCGCGAGATCACGCAAAAGGGCGCTTCGATGCGCCTGGGCACATGGCCGACCCATATCCGCCCGGGCACGCTGGGCCATCAGGTCTACGGGGCGGAGCAGATTTTCGAGCGGCACCGTCACCGGTACGAGTTCAACCGGGATTACGAAGAGCGAATGGTGGAGAAGGGATTTGTGATCTCCGGCACCTCGCCGGATGGCAAGCTGGTGGAATTGATCGAACTGCGCGATCACCCATGGTTCCTGGCCTGCCAATTTCATCCCGAGTTCAAATCAAAGCCCAATCAGCCGCATCCGCTGTTCAAGGGATTCCTAGGCGCGACTCTGGCGAATCAGGGCTGAGGGACCGGAGAATTCAAAAATCAACAGGCGAGCTTCGAATTTCGAATTTTCGCATCTCTTCACCCTACCAATTCTTTATCCACTGCAACGCCACATCGCCCGCCTGGTCGGCCGTCTTCGTCGGGTTGGGGTTGGAAGTCTGGCCGGCCGTACACCACAAATCAAAAGTAGGATTGAAGCCGGGCATCGTGGGGGGGGTGCCGGCCGGATTGTAGCCCTGGCCGGAGATATAGCTGCTGCCGGTCATCACAGCCGTCGAGTTCGCGGTTGAGTAACCGTAGCAATTCCCGAACGGGTCCGAGAGATAAGTTACCGTATTGCCAACCCCCACCGCCTCGCTCGGGTTAATCCTGCCGAGGACATCCGGCTTGAACCCGTCGCTGACATAATTCTTCACGCCCACGCCGCCGCCGGTCCCGGTGCAGGTGAGGTCGCCAGTGAGCGCCTCGTACAACTCAAGCGAGGCATTCGCGTAAGTGGAATTGATCGAGGCCGAGTTCCCATTGGTGCGCGGGTCCAATTGATCGGACGGAGCAGGCTGCGAACTGGTGAGGGGCGGTATGGACCCGCTGACGGCGATATTCTGGCGCGGGTAAGTCCCGTTGTCCGCCTTGTACGCCTCGCAGGCCGCGGACAGCGCCTGAATTTCACCCTGGGCGCGGTTCAACGCCGCCTTTTTGCTGGCAAGACCCGCGAGGGAGAGCACCAACCCGGCCAGAATGGCGATCACCGCCATGACCGTGAGCAATTCCACGAGGGTAAAGCCGCCCGGGAGGCGGAGGGGAGAACGATGATTCGGCATGTTCCTATTATAATCGAAATCCGGCCTAGCCGCCAGTCTGGCTCTGCATCCCCTGGATGATCGAGATCAACGGCATGAAGAGCGCGATGACGATGGTCCCGACGATGACGGCAAGGATGACGATCATGATCGGCTCGAGCAGCGAGGTCAGCCCGCTGACGGCGTTGTCCACCTCGTCGTCATAGACTTCCGCGATCTTCAGCAGCATCTCCGGCAATTGGCCGGTCTCCTCGCCCACGTCGATCATGGAGATCACCATCGGCGGAAACACTCCGCTCGCTTCAAGCGGCTGCACGATCGATTCACCTTCCTTGACGCTGTCATGCACTTTCATGATCGCGTCCGCGATCACGGAATTGCCCGCCGTCTCGCGCGTAATATTCAGCGCCTGGAGGATCGGCACCCCGCTGGTGACCAGTGTGCCGAGCGTCCGGGCGAACCGCGAAATGGAACTCTTGCGCGTCAGGTCGCCGAACAGCGGCATGTAGAGCTTGAACTTGTCGATGACGATCCGCCCCACCTTCGTCGAGGCGAAAATCTTGTAAGCGCCCACGATCAAGACGATCCCGCCAAGGATATAGTACCAATGATCCTTCACCATATTGCTCGCGTTGATGACAAACTGCGTGATCTCCGGCAGCGGCTTGTTGCCCAGCATGTCGTGGAAGATTTGCTGGAACTTCGGCACGATAAACACCAGCAGGAACGAGAGGATCAGCATCGCGATGATGATCACGACCACCGGATAGAACATCGCCGCCACCACCTTGTTCTTGATCTTTTCGGCCTTCTCCTGGAACTCGGCCAGACGGTTGAGCACCAGCTCCAGCACGCCGCCCAGTTCCCCCGCCTTCACCATGTTGATGTACAGCTTCGTGAAAATCTTCGGGTGTTGAGCCAGGCTCTCCGAGAAAGTGCTGCCGCCCTGCACCCCGTCGGCCAGGGCGTTGATCGTCCCCTTGAGCACGAGGTCCTTCTCCTGCTTCGCCAGCACGGTCAGGCCGCGGAGAAGCGGCAGGCCGGCATCGATGAGCGTCGCCAATTGCCGCGTAAAGATCATCAGCGTCTTCGGCTTGATCGTCTTCTTCTGGAAGAGAACGATCTGCCCCCGCTTGCCCGCGACGGCGGTGGATTTCGCCGCCACGGCCTTGGGAGCTTTCTTTTTCGCCGCGCGCGCGGTGGACGCCTTGCCCTCTTCAATGACGCTCGTCGGAAAATATCCGGACTGGCGCAGGTGGGCGATTACATCGTTGGAGGAAGGGGCCTCGAGCACTCCGACAGACTCCTGTCCACGAGCATCGAGGGCGATATAGTTGAATTTAGGCATAGGGGCGGAACTGCTGCACGACTGTCCCTCTCAATTTATAGTCCTGATTCTGCGATGTCGAGTGCGAACAAGGGGGATGTTTTTCCGTCCGTCCGACTCCCGGATCGGCGCACCCACGGGACCAGTTCCGCCGGACGCTGACGGCATTCGATTGGACCAAGATGGATCCCGCTGGCGGCCGGCGCGATGGCCGGGCTAGCCGGGCGGATCGGCCCGGGCTATTGGCACTGCGGACTTGAACGTCGCTGGGGATAAGTTGATTCGCGTAGCAGGAATTACCTCAATCGACTAGGCAATCGGATGATCCGGATTTCGGGGAAAATTCTTCCCGATTCTCCTTTCCGTTTTCCAAACGGTGCGGCAGCATCGGCGGACCGATGAAAACCACCGAATCTTCCCGGCCCTCCCGGCATAGCTCAGCCCGCCCCCAATCGAAAAACCGGCTTTCCCATTTCATCGAACCCCTCGAGGCGCGCATCGCGCCGGCCGCGGTCACACTCATCGGACCCCACAAGGCCACCTATCCCGATTCCAATGGCGATATCGTCACCGTTTCCGTCACCGCGGGCACACTGACGCTCGGGGATTTCACGACCTCCGCTAGCGGCGTCGGGCTTCAATTGACCGAACTCGACCTGACCAATCCCGGCTTCAACGGCGCCAGCCTCACCATCACCGTCGCTCCCGCGGCCCACAGCACCGGCCTCATGGGCATCGGCTACATCGACGGCGGCGCGAACAATTTTGGCGCCATCAGCGTCCATGGCGACCTCGGGGAACTGACCGCCGGCAACGGCAGCGCCACCATACCCGGCGTCAAAATGCTGAACGTCGACTCGATGGGTCTCTTCGGCACCAGCACCGGCGGAAACCTGGACATCGAGGTCAACGGCGCGGTGACCGCATTGAATGTGGCTCACGATGTGATTAACGCCTACGTCGAGGCCAGTTCTTTCGGCTCGGTGAAGATCGGCGGGTCGCTCATTGGCGGCGGCGGTTCCGACGGCGGCATCATCTATTCCGATGGGGGCGGCATCGGTAGCGTCTCGATCGGCCATAATGTGGTCGGTGGGGGCGGCGAATACAGCGGCAACGTCTATTCGGACACCTCGATCGGCTCGGTCACGGTGGGCGGCAGCGTCATCGGCGGCGCGGGCGAGTATAGCGGCGCCTTCTACGCCGCCACCGGCATCGGGGCGGTCAGTATCGGGCACAATCTGGTAGGCGGCTCCGGCGAATACAGCGGAACATTCTACGCAGACAGCGGGACCATTCCATCCATCAAAGTCTCCGGCGACGTGATCGGAGGCGCGGGAGAATACTCGGGCACCTTCTATACCGACTCGTCCACGATCCTGGGCCCCGTCACCATTGGCGGGAACCTGGTGGGCGGCTCAGGCGAATATAGCGGCGCTATCTATGCCGACGATAGCTCCATCGCCTCGGTGAAGATCATGGGCTCGATCCAAGGGGGTGCGGGTGATTACTACAGCGGGGCCGTTTACGCATCCGGCAGTATTGGCCCCGTGATGGTAATGCACAATCTCGTGGGCGGTGACGGCGAGTATTATTCCGGCGACATCTATTCGGACGGCGGAACCCTCGGATCGGTCAAGATTGGAGGGAGCGTGATCGGCGGTTCGGGAGACTATTATAGCGCCATGATTTACGCCGACGGGAATATAGGGCCCGTCTCGATCGGCGGCAGCCTCATTGGCGGATACGGAGAGTACAGCGGCATTATCTATGGCTCCTCGAACATAGGCGCCGTCACCATCGGCCACGACATCGTCGGCGGATACGGCTACTTGGGCGGCGCGGTCTACGCCGAGAGTTCCGGAAACATTTCCACCGTGCAGGTCGGCGGCAGCATCATCGGAGGCTATGGGGAATACAGCGGGAATATTTATGCGGATGACGGTAACATCACCGGCTTCGTGAAGATTGGCGGCAACCTCGTAGGCGGCGAAGGCGAGTATAGCGGCATGGTTTACGCCGACAAGAACATCGCCATGGTGTCAATCGGAGGCAGCCTCATCGGTGGCAGCGACGACTACGCCGGAACGATCTACGCGGAGGGGAATATCGGCCCGGTCACCATCGCGCATGACATCGTCGGAGGCGCCGGTTATATCTCCGGCGCTATTTATGCCTATGACGGCGGAAACATTGCCTCTGTCAAGGTCGGAGGCAGCATCTACGGTGGGGACGAGGAATATAGCGGCGCCATCTATGCGGAAGACGGCGGCATCGGCCCCGTGACGATTGGCGGCAGCCTGGTGGGCGGCCAGTATGAATATGCCGGCATGATCTACGCCGACACCAGCATTGGCCCCGTGTCGATCGGCGGCAGCTTGACAGGCGGCTACGGCGAATACAGCGGCTCGATTTACGCGTACAGCGGCATTGGCGCGGTAACAATCGGTCACGACATAACCGGCAACGAAGGCGAATACAGCGGCTCGATCTATATCGACAGCACCGGCAACCTTGCCTCCCTGACCGTGGCCAATAACATCGTGGGCGGCGACGGTGAGTACAGCGGAACCGTTTACGTGGATGATGGGAGCATCTCCGGCCCGGTGAAAATCGGCGGGAGTCTGACCGGCGGCGCGGAGGAGTATAGCGGCCTGATCTACGCGGATGAAAATATCGGCCCCGTATCCATTGGCGGCAGCCTCGTCGGCGGCGATGGCGATTACAGCGGAATGATTTACGCCTATTATGGGAACATAGGCGCCGTGACCATCGCGCATGACATCGTGGGCGGGTCGGCGTATTTCGCCGGCGCCATCTATGCCTACGATGGCGGTACTCTCGCCTCGGCCACGATCGGTGGGAGCGTCTACGGCGGCTACGGCGAATACAGTGGCAACATCTATGTGGAGGACGGCGGCGCTGGCCCCATCAAGATCGCGGGCAGCGTTGTTGGCGGCTACGGAGAATACAGCGCGCTTATTTACGCGGACACGACACTTAATATGGTTACAATTGGCGGTGATGTCACCGGCGGCGGAGGCGAGTACAGCACCTTGATCGAAGCCAGCACGATTGGCACTTTGTCTATTGCCGGGAACCTCACTGGCGGCGCGGGTTATTTCAGCGGCGCGCTTTACGTCGATACTGTCACCACTCTCGCGAAGATCGGCGGCAATGTGGTCGGCGGTTCCGACGAATACAGCGGCATGCTGTATCTCGAGGGCAATGTCGCCGGTAGCATTTCCATCGGTGGCGGCCTGATCGGCGGTTCCGATAGCTATGCCGGCTCCGTCTACAATGATGACGGTTCCATCGCCAGCCTCTCCATCGGCAAGAACGTGGTCGGCGGGTCAGCCGACGAAACCGGCTACATTTACGCCGATGGCAACCTGGGCTCCGTGGTTATCGGTGGGGATCTGATCGGCGCCAATAACAGCAGCGCCACCGCTATCGCCTACACCGGCACAATCCTGGGTGAAGATGTAGTCAGCAATGTAATGATCAAGGGATCGATCGTCGCCGGCTCGGCCAGCGGCAGCGGCGCCGATACCCAGAGCGGCGCGATCATCAGCGACTCGGAGAACATCGGCTCCATCACCGTCATGCACGACATCATCGGCACTGCCGGCACGCCAGTGCAGATATCCGCCGTCGGCCTCAGTCCGAAACCCTCCAGCGGCACCGACACAGCCATCGGCACCCTGACCGTGGATGGCAATGTCTCCTTCGCAAATATCCTGGCTGGGTTCAACGAGACGCTGAGCGACGAGAATGCCAACTCATCGATCGGCACCGTATCCGTGGCCGGCAACTTCGCGACCAGCAACATCGTGGCCGGAGCCGACCAGACTTCGGCCCCCAACTGGGGAGTCGGCGACACCTTGCAGACGGTTGGCCACAACCCGGCCCTAACCGCCTCCATCAGCACCATCAAGATCGGCGGCATCCTCACCGGCGCCCCCGAGACCAGCGTTGATTTCGGTTTCGTCGCACAGAGCTTCGGCACGATCTCGGTCGATGGCCAGGCCGTCACGATCACCCCCGGCCTGTTGCCGCAGGGCCTGAGCGGCAACGTCTACCTGGAGGAAGTGTAACCGCCCGGCGATCGCCGCCGGCGGTTAATGATACGCCCCCCTGTTCAGGCTGCCGGGGGCCTGCAATCCCCATGGGTCCGGGGTGCCATTTGGCCCTGAAGCAGCCCTCGGCGCATGCGCCTGATAGAATGATTGCTGCCGAACCTTCGCCTCCAGCAGGTTCAACTCATTCGCCTGGGCATCCACCTGGGATTTGAGTTGCGCGTCCTGATCCTGCGCCTCGCTCAGTTGGGCTCTCTGCTGCCTGTCGTCCATCGCCAGGCCGGCCACCGCCGCCAAAAGTGCCAAAAATAGCAGGGTTTTCACCCCTGCACTCTACGCCTGCGCCACGGAAGAGCGACTATAAATTGCGCCCGGGAAGGCCTCCTTCCCCCTTCTGCTGAGCTTCCTGCTGAGCGTTAGGCGCTCGCGCGGCGGAACAGATTCCAGCCGCCGGCGCCCGCGGCCTCGGCCGTCGGCTTGCTCTGCTGTTGCACCTTCAATTGTCCCAGGATCGATTGCAGCCCGATGTAAATCTTGTGCCAGCGCGCCTCCGCCATGCGGATCGCGTCGGTATCCATCTCGGTCAGGTATTTGAGCGATGGCGACTCGGTCAGCAGCTTGTGTACTTCCTCGCGCGTCGGGTTCTTGCACTCGACCGCGGCCAGCACCAGCTCGAATTGCTGCGCCAGCACGCTCTTGAGTTCAAGGAACTGCGACTCGTCCTCAACCTCGAATTTCTTCGCCCGCACGAGCTGAAGATAGTGGTGATATTGTTTCCAGCACTCGGTGTAGTTCTCCACCAGGCTGATAGTGGTCTCGATTTCTTTCATGTCCCGGGTATTAATATTCCTGCGGTGTTAAAAAGATGATGGCCCCTCCGGCCAGGTCGCGCGCCCGGATCTCCAGCCCGGCGTACTCGGCCGCCAATTCCGTGAAAGGTGTGCCAAGGCCGCGCGCGGCGGAGATTGCGGAGAGCACCGCCTTGCCGATCATTTCCATCCGGTCGCGGGGAAAATTCCCCGGCAGCGTGGAGACCACGATCTTGCCGGACGAGCAGACCGTGTAGCTGCCGCGCGGGAATCGGGCGGGCGTCAATGGCGTGGATTTGGAGGAGCGGTTCATTCCTTGCCCAGATGAGTAGCCAGTTCCTTGCCAGCCGCGCGAATTCGACGCGCCCCAAGCTTGCGATCCATGCCCGCCATCAATTCCCGGCCATTCTGCCGCAGCAGGACCACCCCGCGCACGGGGCCGCACGCCTCGACCGCTCGCAGCGGCCCGGCCTGGAGCGCCTCACCCAAGTCCTGAAAGCTGGCCAGGACCTCCCGCGTCCATTCCGCGAATTCTTCCGGGTTCTCGACGCCCCAGGACTCGCGCTCCTCGGTCCCGTTGATCAAAAGCAGCGATTCCACCCCGCGCACGCGCGACAGCGGCTCCAGCGCGCGGGCCATGCGCGGCGCCTCCAGCATCCCATCGCCGCCATTGGAAGCGGCGGTCGATTCGTCCAATGTCTGGGCGCTGTCCAGAAGCAGGCTCTCGTAGGAAGTGTAAATGGTCCGCTCCCGCCGGTCGTCCGCGGGAAGGATTTCAAAATGGCCCGTTTTCCACGCAAAAATTTGCTTAAATGCCTCTTCCCCTTTGAGTTCTCCCATTTCGGCATCCACCACGTTGCCATCCCGGATCCAGAGCCGCCCATCCAGCGATCCCCGCGTAATCCGCAGCACACTCGAGTGATGCGACAGGCACTCGATCTGCACGAGGTCCATCAGGCTCTTGCTCTGGATGCCGCGGAATCCGCTCGTCTCCGCCCCCTGGGTCAGCAATGCGTCGATGCATTCGCCAAACAGCCGGATTTCCGTCGGCGTCGTCGGTTTCTCCGTATAAAGATCAATGCCCGCCGCGTAGGCTCGCGCCCGGTATTGCTGGTCCCCCAGGGCCGTGATGGCCACCGTCTTTAGGGCCGGGAACCGCCGCCGCGCGCTCAGCAGGACTTGGAAGCCGTCTATCTTCGGCATCCGCAGGTCGGTGATCAAAACAGAGAACGGTTCCGCGTCCAGCAACGCCAGCGCACGGGTGGCGCACGTCGCTCCGCGCACATCCGGGCGGCTCGGCAGCCGGGCGAGGATGCGTCCGTAGGTGTCCAGGAAATGCTGGTCGTCGTCAAGGATGAGGATCTTTCGCGGAAGTGGCTGGAGGGCCGTTTCGCCGCTTCCGCTGCCGGGCCTCGGCGATGGCGCGCATCCTGCTGATTCTGGTCCAATGACTTCGAGGGAAGCCCAATCTTGTGCTGTCGCAGGCATAAGGACCTTAGCGAAGCCGGAATAATGCCATTCTCCGAGCAATCGTGACCTTTCTCCGAAATCTTTTCGGCCGGCGGACTGACGCCGCCACCGCCGTATCCGAGCCCCCGCCGGCTCCTGTTCCGGTCGTTCCCGCGCGGCCTCAACCGGTTCCCGAGCCGGAAGCCCCCGCGATGCCCGCGGAGGATTCCGTCACCATGTCGCTAAAGGCAATCACCGATCTTTTCCCGGAGGACCTGAAACCCGCGCTCCACAAGCAACCCTCCGAGCACGTCCGCATCCAGATTCCGCGCGCGCTCATCCAGCCGCAGCTCGCCGCGGGCGCAATCCGGATCACCTTTGCCCAGCTTCGCGCCGCGACGCCGGAGATATTCTTCAATGCGAATGCCGCATCCGGCGATGCCCGGTTGTTATTGCCTCTGGACCAGGTGCTCAGTCAACTCGCGCCCTCGCGCCGCGAAGACCAGCGCCAGCCCGCCATCCCCGTATATTGCTGGACTGGAGTTGTTCATCGGCGGGCGGGAGCGGGCCCTTAAATGGCCCGCCAGCCACCGCCCGTTGTGAACAACTCCACCGCTTTCGCTCGGTTCGCGGTGGATAACTCCAGGA
>JBEKOV010000047.1:0-23789 GCA_049521415.1 Chthoniobacteraceae bacterium | reverse complement strand
CGCGGCGATCCTGGGCATGACAATCCTGTGGTCGCTGATTGCGCCGTAAGAACTATTTGGCGTAACTCGCCTTGTCGTCGGCTTCCAGCCAATCGAAAAGCGAAGTCGTCGCCGGATCGAGGCCGAGCGGTTTCGTTTGCTCGGCAAACCAGTCGCGCCGCTCCGGATCCTCATAGGGCTTGTTGGCTTCAACGCCGTCGCTCCACTTTTTGATCTCCTCGTCGGTCTTTGGCGCGCCGTTCGCGTTGAGCCACGCCAGCACTTCCGAATCGGAAGCCCCTTTTTCGACGACCGCCTTAAAGTCGTTGCCCGTTACCGCCTTGAAGCCGAACAGGAAATTATCGAGCGGACAATCGAAGTGATATTCGCCGATTTTTCCCGTCAGGAATGCGCGGCATTTATCGGTAGTGCGGGCGAGGATGGCGTAGCCGCCCAGCCGCAGGCGGGGGCTGCGGGGCGGTTCCTTGGTGAGGTCTTTGGCAATTTCTAGTGTTGGGATCATAACATCTCAACCGTCTCCGATTCCTCGTCGGAGTCAATACGGTGGCCCGGATTATCATCGAGCAATGAATCACAAAAAATCGGGTCGATCCCCTTTGACCGCAACGCCGCGAGGCAAATGGCCAGCGCCGGCGTCGCCGCGAACGCCTCGGTGCCCGAGAATGCCGCGCGCCACGCATCGCCCTGTCGGCGGATCTCCGTTTGGCGCGATGCGGAGCCGAGCCGCTCGACGACCTCCCACGCCGCCATCAGATCGCTCGAGTAGGGCGGGAAAAGCCGAATCTCCTGAATCGTGGCGCTATCCCAATCAAGATCGGGCCGGAAAAGGCGGTAGTAGGAATTGGTGATCGCCTCCTCGGCCTCGGCGCGCGAGCCAAAGCGGAAGAGACCGTAGGAATCCTGCCACGCGATCTGCGGTTCGTCACCCGTAACATGTTCTCCCACAAGGGCGTCCAGTTGACACAGTGACGCTACGCGAATCCGACCAGTTCCGGACCCTAACCGGGGTAAAGCCTCGTGCATCTTAAACGCGGTATCAAACGCTTCGCCGGGCCGATTGGCAAAGAGATTTTTGCGAAATATGCCCCTTGAAGAATCGGTTGATGAGCAGGGGGATTATGAAGATACCGGTTTATTATGGTGAGCCGCGAACTACCTCAGAAATTAGGCGACGCGCTTTCCTTTCACCCCGCGGGCGGGGACTGGATGAGGCGGACCTGCAGCGGGATACTCGCGCTCTGGCGCTTGTCCACCGAGACATCGATGGAATAGGCGCCGTGGCGGGAGAAGGGGAGTTGTTGCAAATTCAGAATGAGGTTGCGGGTCGAGAAAAAGAGATCGTCCGGCAATTCCACGTCGAACGAGGTCTCCATGGGCGGGACGATCGAGCGCCCATCCTCGTCGACGAAGAGGACGCTGACGGTGTGGAACCCTTCCTCCTCCTTGCGAAAGAGAATGCGCAACGCGACCGAGCACTGCGGATGAATCGCCGGCAATGCGCCGGCGACGATGGTATCGAACACGCCGAGCAGGCAGAGTTTTCCATCGTAATCGACCGCGGCATCACACAGCGCTGCGACCTGGATTTCCATGCCGGCGAGGGTGAGGGAAGGCCGGCGTATTTGCAACCCCGCCGCTGCCCGTCCAGTGTGGCTCCGTGCCCGACACCCCAGTCACGCCATTCGACCGCCTCTTTCCCAAGCGCCGCCACATCGGCCTCTGGATCGTTGTAGCCGCGCTGCTCGTGGTGCTGGCGCTTGGCGGGTGGTATGTGTGGTGGCTCACGGCCACGCGCGTCATTGCGTCGAGCGGCGGCCTTTATTTTTTGCGACCGGTGGCGATCTCCGTACCGGCGTTCCTCCAGGGCGACCCGCGCTGGCACGATGACCCGCTTGGCGCTACCACCGATTCAGTCGGCGATGCCGGATGCGCCATGACATCCGCCGCGATGGTGCTGAAATTCTACGGCGTCGATACCGATCCCCACCGCCTCAACGCCTACCTCACTGCGCACCACGGTTATGAGGGGAATGGCTATATTATATGGGAAAAGGCCGCGAAACTGGGCCGCGACCTCAAGAAGGCCTACGAGGATTCGCCCTCGTACTGGCGGATCGATCATCAATTGATGAAGGGCAACCCGGTCATCGTGCGCCTGCATCTGCGGCCCGGCGAAACGCATTTCGTAGTCATCGCCGGCAAGCGCGGCTTTGATTACCTCATCCTCGACCCCGCCGCTGCCGGTGGCAAGGGCCTCTACCCGCTGCGCGAACTCACCGCCAGCATCGACGGGCTGCGCTATTACCGGCGGAAGAAAGGCGGGAAGATTTAGTGACCCGGCGCTGGCGGGAGCACATCGGTCGAGGCGTCTTGAATTCCCTTCGACTCGACAGGATATGCGGAGGCGATTAGACCTGCGTTTCCCATGCTCAAGCATCCCCGGCTCACCGAAGCCCGCATCGCCAGCGCCGTTGAACTGATGAAAGAACGCATCTACCCGGAGCGCGTTCCCGTCGCGGCGGAAATCGTGCGGATGGAGGGCGAGCCTTCGTTTCCGACGCGCATGCCGGAGGACGGCTATCAGCCGATTCAAATCGGGGAAAGCTGGGGTCCGGCCTGGAGCACGGCCTGGTTTCGCTTTAGCGGGACGGTTCCACCGGAGTGGGGCGGCAGGCTGGTGCGCGCGCTCGTGCGGCTGGGGCGCCATGCGGGGACGGGGGAGGGATTTACGGTCGAGGGGATGGTCTGGCAGGACGGGAAGGCGTTGCGGGCCGTGAACGTCAACCGGGCGGATGTGCCGGTGCCCGCGGTACCAGGCGGAGCATTCTCATTTGTCGTGGAAGCAGCGGCAAATCCCAGTCCGCGGACCTGGCTCCCTTATGGCGATCCGGAGCCCCCGCCGGCCGGGCCGCTGTTCGCGCTTGAGCAGGCGGAGCTGGCGTGGTTCGACTCGGAGGCGTTCGAGCTTTGGCAGGACCTTGCGATTGCGCACGGCGCGATGCTCGAGATAGCCGAGGAGACACCGCGGCGCGGGCAATTGCTGCGCGCCTGCAACGACGCGGTCAACCTGCTCGACCCGATGAATCGCGCGACATTCGGCCCGGCGCGCGAGGCGTTGCGCGAGGTCCTCGCAAAGAAGAACAGCGCGACCGCGCACCAAATTTCCGCCACCGGCCACGCGCATATCGATACCGCGTGGCTCTGGCCCTTGCGCGAGACGATCCGAAAATGCGCGCGCACGTTTTCCACCCAGCTCGCCTACATGCGGGAGCACCCGGACTTTATCTTCTGCTGCTCACAGGCGCAGCAATACGCGTGGATGAAAGAGTATTACCCGGATATCTTCGAGGGCATCCGCGAGGCGGTGAAGCGCGGCCAGTGGGAGCCGGTCGGCTCCATGTGGATAGAGACCGATTGCAACATCCCATCGGGCGAATCCATCATCCGGCAGATCCTGCACGGGAAGAATTTTTTCCTCGATGAATTCGGCGTCGAGACGCGCGATTGCTTTTTGCCGGACGTCTTCGGCTACAGCGCCTCCATGCCCCAAGTGCTGCTGAAGGCCGGCATCGACTCCTTCATCACGCAAAAAATTTCGTGGAACCAGTTCAACATATTCCCGCACCATACATTCCTCTGGGAAGGGATCGACGGCACGCGCGTCTTCTCGCACTTCCCGCCTGCGGAAAACTACAACGGCTTCTTTTCGCCAAAGGAACTGGCCTTCAGCGCGCGCAACTTTAAGGAGCACGACCGCGCCACCCGGTCGCTTTACCTTTACGGCTACGGCGATGGCGGCGGCGGCCCGACCCGCGAGATGCTGGCCGCCGCGGCGCGGCTGGAGGACCTGGAGGGTCTGCCAAAGGTCCGGCTCGAGAAAGTCTCCGATTTCCTGGATAAGGCCAAGGCGGACGCGCGGGATTTGCCGGTGTGGGTGGGGGAGTTGTACCTCGAGTTCCATCGCGCCACTTACACGACGCAGGCCCGCAACAAGAAGGGCAACCGCAAGAGCGAATTCCTGCTGCGCGAGGCGGAATTATTCGACGTGCTGGCGGGCCGCGCGGCCTACCAGGTGCGACCCGGCGTCGTCGAGGATCACCGCGCTCCGTACGATGTGATCGCGCGGCATGCGACAACCGCGGCGGGCTATCTGGACCGGGCATGGAAGCTCCTGCTCCTGAATCAATTTCACGACATCATCCCCGGCTCATCCATCGCGCGTGTGTACGAGGACAGCATCTCGGATTACGCGGCGATTTTCCAACTGGCCCATGCCATTATCGATCCGGCGCGGCGCGCGGTCGTCGAGCGCATCGATACCGGCGCCGCCGCGCGGCCCGTGATCGCGTTCAATACCTGCGGCTTCGCTCGCGGCGAGGTGGTATGCCTCGGGGATGGGACGCCGATTCACGTCCAGGTCCCCGCGTGCGGCTACGCCGTCGCCGATGCCGCGGAGCGGCGCCCGGTAAGGTCATTCGCCCATCCGGTGGAGATCATCGACCGCAAGCGCGTGATCGTGCTGGATAACGGCATGCTGCGCGTGATCATCGACCGCGCGACCGGCAATCTGCGCAGCGTTCGCGATCACCGCCATGGGCGCGAAGTGCTGATCCCCGGGCGCGCGGGCAACGTCTTCCAATTGCACCGCGACCTGCCGAATACTTACGACGCATGGGATGTCGATCTCTTTTACAAGGAGACCTGTGAGGAGGTGGGGGGACTCGTTTGCATCGAGATCGCGGAGGATTGCGAATTGCGCGGCGTGGTGCGGATCGAGCGGCAATTCGGCGATTCGTCGATCATCCAGCATATCTCACTGTGCGCCGGCTCGGCGCGCATCGATTTCGACACGGACGTCGAGTGGCAGGAGGAGCACAAGTTTTTGAAAGCGGCCTTCCCGGTCAACATCCTCTCCCCGCGCGCCACGTATGAGATTCAATTCGGCCACGTCGAGCGGCCCACCCATTACAATACAAGCTGGGACATGGCCCGCTTCGAGGTCTGCGCGCAGAAATGGGCCGACCTGAGCGAGGGCGATTACGGCGTCGCCCTTCTGAACGATTGCAAGCACGGCTACGACATCCACGGCAATGTCGTGCGCCTGAGCCTGTTGCGCGCCCCCACTGCCCCCGACCGGACCGCCGACCGCGGGCATCATGAATTCTTCTACGCCCTGCTGCCGCATGGCGGCGATTTTCGCAAGGGCGGCGTCATCGAGCAGGCATACGCGCTCAACACGCCGTTGCACGTCGTCGAGACGGTGCCGCGCAAGGGAACGCTGCCGGCGAGCCTGAGTTTTTTCGAGGTGGACCGTCCCGGCGTGATCATCGAGGCCGTGAAACATGCCGAGCGGGATCAATCGGTCATCGTGCGTCTGTACGAGGCAAACGGCTCGCGCGGTCCCGTGACGCTCACCACGACCCTGCCGGTCAGGTACGCCTTTTACGCCGATCTGATGGAGCGCACCGGCGCGCCGGTCGATTGCGCCGGCGGTAGGATCGCATTCGCGGTCAAGCCATTCGAGATCGTGACATTCAAGCTGATCCTGGAGTGAGGCTGGGATGAACTGGCGCATCTTCGCGATCGGGAAACCGAAGCTCGGCTTTGCGCGCGAGGGAGCCGGGGAATATGCGAAGCGGCTGCGCCCCCTGGCCGGCGTGACCATCGAATATCTCAAGCCGGCAAACGGCGAGGACGAGAGCGCGGCGTTGCTGCGGCGCAGCGAAGGCATGTTCCGCGTCGCCCTGGACGAGCGCGGGGAGGAATTAACCAGCCGCGAATTCGCCGCGCGCATCGGACAATGGGAACAGCAGCGGCGGAAAACCGTCGCGCTCCTCATCGGCGGCGCGGACGGGCACAGCGGCGAATTACGCCCGCGGGCCGATTGGCTCTGGTCCCTGGGCCGATTGACGTTTCAGCATGAACTGGCGCTGGTGCTGGTCCTTGAGCAGCTTTACCGCGCCTATTCGATCAAAGGCGGCATGACCTATCATCGGGATTAGTTCGAAACCTTGTGAAGCGAATAACTGCGCGTCAAAACCAGCCCTTGATAATTGAAGTTATCACCGACGATGGGGTTTTCCGTGACGTGGAACTCAATGTCATTGCCGTGGAAAGTCGCCGAGCCGGTACTCAGCGCCTGGCCGCCGAGTGTAACCTGCCCCGCGTCATTGATCGTGCCCACTGTATAAACATATCCGGGGTTTAGCAGGGCAGTCATCCGCCCGCCTTCGTCGATATGCACTTTGGCCGTGTAGGTCTGGTGGATATAAGTGCTTTGACCCGCGAACGCGAGCGTCTCGACGTCGGTTCCCACATAGTTGCCGAGATGGGAGAAAAGAGGCGAACTGGTCAACTGGATGTTATCGAGCAGGCCATCCTGCTGGGTGGAAATATGCGAGTCGTCCTTGAATTGGATGGTCATGGCCGTGTCGCTCGCCTGAAAGAGAACTGTGTAAGTGCGGTACTGGGACGAGCCGCTCAAAGCCGAGTCATACTGCGTGAAGACAGGGTTATTTCCGGCGGAATCGGTGATGGATACAGTCAGGACTTCGTCATGGTCATTGCCAGTACCGCAGTAAGCGAAACTAAGCAGATAGAAATTACCCACAGTCGCGCCGAAGCTTTGGCTTAACACTCCAGTCGGTCCGGCGGTGGAGGAGAACACAAGCGCGTAGCTTCCCTGGCTGGTGGGCACGCCGCTTTCCACCGCAAGGTTGCCCGAGGCGGTCCACCCCGTCAGGTTTCCATCTTCGAAACCGCCATTGGTCAAAATGTTTTGTCCCTTCACGGAAGAAGCAAAGAGACCCAGGCAAATAATCAGCGCCGCATTCCGCATCGCCCGGATTTCGCGGACAATTGCGAAGTTGTCAAGTAATCCCCTGCTTCGCCAGATCGGCCTGCTCCAGTTCCATGTGAATGGTAATGAATGCCAGTATGTCGTGCCGCGTCACGATGCCCGTCACGCGTCCCGCCTCGATCACGGCCAGCCGGCCTTCGCCCGCGCCGAGTAGGCGGCGCATGGCCTGCTCCGCGGATTCGCCTGCATCGATGCTGGCCCCCGCGGTATCGTGCGAGGCGGCGAGATCGGCCGCGCTGGTATAGGGCCATTTCTCGCGCGGCAATTCCTTGAGATACTCCAGCCGCAGCAGCCCGCGGAAATCGCCGTCCGGACCGGCAACCGGATAAGCGACATGATTTTTTGCGAGAAAGTAATCGTCCACCGCGATGTTGAGCGGCGTGAGCGCGGGGATGCAAACCGGATCGCGCGTCATGATATCGCCGACGCGCACCCCGCCCAGCACCTCATGATAGACCGCGCTTGTATAGCCGGACTCCGCGGCGGTCTTGAGGAAGATGCCGATAATGAAAAAGACAAGCGCATTCCACTGCCCCTCAAACAGGAAAACCACGCCAATGCCCATCAGCAGCCAACTGAACCCGACGCCGATGCGCGTGGTAATGTAAGTGGCCTTGCGCAAATTGCCCGTGCGCGCCCAGATGATCGCGCGCAGGATGCGCCCGCCGTCGAGCGGGTAACCGGGGATGGCGTTGAAGAGGACGAGCGTGATATTGACCAGCGCCAGCCATTGCAGGACGAGCGACGCGGCATCCCAATGAAGCCGGTCCGCGCCGAAGCCGGCCACTCCGTACAGGATGGACAGCGCGACGCTCACGGCCGGCCCGCCGATGGCGATTTTCAATTCCGCCCGCGCGGTATCCGGCTCGCGGGAAATCTCCGCAATGCCGCCGATGAACAGCAATGTGATGCGCGGCACCGGGATGCCGCAGCGCTGGCTGACGAGGCTGTGGCCCAGTTCGTGCAGGAGGATGCTCAGGAAGAAAATCAGCGCCGCCACTCCGCCCATTGTGAAATAAAGCGTCTCCGAATGACCGGGCAGGTTCTGCGGAAAGACATCGACTGCCAGCGTGTAAGTCACGATCGCCGCGATAAGGAACCAACTGTAATCGAGATAAAATCGGATCCCGAAAAAGCGCCCGAGGAACAGGCCGTAACGCGAGCGCCCGTTCATGGCTTGGCAGGGGAGGGGGATGCCTTGGGAGCGGCGCCCTTGCCCGTCAGTGCAGTCGTAACCCCGGGATCCCAGGTGAATTCTTTGTCCCCAATCATCCCATAGATATAGCCGTCAAAAGTCTGCCCGCCGGCTGTGCCGGTTGCGCGCAATGCCAGCGAGACGGCGGCCGATGGAGTCAGGTAAAACATTCCCGCGGGGACATTGAGTGAATTGGTTCCTTCCGTGAGCGAGAATCCCTTGACGTCAATCTTTCCGGACAGAATCGGATGGGCGATCGAGCCTGTCACTTCCAACGCGGGTGCGATGCGGCCTGATGCGTTGGCAAGTTCCAGCGAGGCGTCGCCGCCGGCCTGGACATCCAGCTTCCATGCGGCCTGCCCGGCAGGCTCGAAAACCAGCGGCGGCCCTTGCAGGCCAATGCCGCCGGGCGTAACCAGGCTCTCGATGGCGGTGCGGCGGGCGATCTTCAAATCCTGCAATTGCGCCGAGCCGGAGAGCGCCAGCGCGGCCGGCTGTCCCGTCGCGCGCAGGTCCAGCGCCGCGGTGCCGGACAGGTCCTTGCCGAGGGCCAGCGGTGCGGCTGGCAAATTGAGCGAAAGGTCCAGCGTGGGCTTGCGGACATCGCTCGCGGCGATGTTCCCGGAGGCGCTCCACGCGATGCCGTTCCAATTGCCGGTGGCCCCGCCTATCGCGACGTGGTCGCCATTGAAATCGAGGGTCGCCCCCGCGTCCTTGAGTATTCCCGCCGGCACCGTGGCGCCGGCGTTCTTGACGGCGAGGTGGCCGTTCGCGGTCAGTTTCGCCAGCGTCCCGTCGGACTTGAAATTGCCGGTCAATTCACCGTCAAACGGCTCCTGCCGCCCGGAGAGAAAGAGCGTGTCGCGCACCGGGAGCCGGTCGAGCTTCAGGTCCAGCTTGCACGGGCTCTCGAAATTCCACCACGAGGCCGTGCCCGGGTTTTCCCACGCCGCCCACACATTGAGCGGGACCTGCGCATCGCCGCTCAGCCAGGTCGAGCCGTCGTGCTCGATCTTGACCCCTTGCAGCGTGAGCGAGCGCGGCGTGGCCACCACGGTCGAGTCCAGCGTCGTCTCGCTGTTGCCCAGCTCGAATTTGCTGAAGAAGATGCTCTCCGGCGAATAAGTCGCCTCCGCGTTCAGATCGATCGGCTGCCACGCCGGCGCCTCTCCCTTCCCGCTCGCGAGCGGGCGCAGCCGATTCAGCTTGAGGGTAAACGCGCCCGAGTGCGCCGCTTTCTCCCCATCCCCGGACCAATCCAGCACCAGCCCGCCGCCAAACGCCTCCGGCGCAATCGGCGGCTGGAGGAACGCCGCATACAGCGACAAGTCCGCAATGGAGGCCTTCACCTCTCCCGAATAGCGCTTTTCCCCGAGGATATTCACCTCGCCTTGCGCGCGCAGGTAATCGTCTCCGTGGGTGAATTCGGCGTTGGTCACGTCGATCTCATTGCCGTTGAGCTTGATCGCCGCCTGCAATTGGTCCAGCGGCGCCTTGCGGAACGAAAGATGCGAGCCGGAGACGATCAATTGCCCGTTGAACGATGCGTTCTCACCCCGCACGGAGCCGTCCGCGGTTAGCTTTCCGGAGATATCCTCGAAGCCCGGCCCGAGCAGCGCGGAGAGTTCGCCCAGGTTGTCGATCTTCGCCGCCACATCGAAGCTGAAGTCGGTCTTCCACCACTGCTTCCAGTTGTTCGGCACGCTCATGTTGCCCTCGAGCGCGAGCGAATTGCCGGCCTGGGTAAGTTGGAAACTCAGGCGCTGCAACCGGTGATCGACATACGTCGCGCCGGCGACCAGCGAATTCCATCGCCGCGCGCCCCAGCGGAAATCGCCGGCCTCGAAATACGTCGTGAAGGTCGCCTTCTCCAGGTCGCGCGGCGAGCCGTGAAACGTAAACTTCCCCTTCGTGATCGACCCATCGGCATCTTCTCCGAAAAACGCCGCCAATTGCGCCACGGAGATACTGGAGAATGTGCCGCCGCCGTCGAAGACCAGCCGGTCGTCGTGGTCGCTGCTGTTCAGCTCGCCCTGGACATTCCCGCTGAAGGCATCCAGCGCGAATTGCATCTGCAATCGCCCGCGCAAGAGCTCCGGCAGATCGGCCGAAGCCGAGGCGATGGTGAGCGCGTCGGTCAGCTTCATATTCGCCAGCATCAGCTTCGTGCCCTGGATCAGGAGCGTGCCGCGGCAATTCGAGTAGAGCCCGGTCATCCACGGCTCCTTCACCGAGACCGCGCCGATGACCAGGCGCCCGGACTGGACGTTGCTCGCATGCAGGTCGATGTCGTCCATTTCCACCGACCCGCCGCTGTGGCGGATGACAACGCTGGAACGGCTGATTTCGAGCGAGGCCGGCAGCGGCAGCCGCGGCGTCTTCGCCGGGATCAGGAGCCGGAAAGGGGAGGCGATCGTCTTTCGTTTCGCCTGCGAGGCATTGCGCAGATCGATATCGCCGCGGACGCCGTCGAGCTTCAGATCCTGCCAGACCAGGCCGTCCCGCTGCCAGAGGATATGCTGCCAGGCGAAGCTGGTGCGGGCCGAGTCGATCTCGAGCATGGTCGAGGCGCCCGTGTCCGAATTGCAACTGAGCCTGGCATTGTAGAGCCAGATCGGGTCCATCACGCTCCCCTCCATCCTCCCGATGGAGAGGTGAAACCCATACCGCCGGGCCTCGAACCCCAGCACCTGCCTGACCGCGAAGAGAAACGTGGGCGGATAGACGATCCCGCCTGCCAGCGCCAGCAGCACGACCGCCAGAATAAACAGCACCTTCCCCTTCCGGCGGCGCGGCTGCACGGCGGGTTTCTGGTGCGGATCGGCTATGGTGTGCAAGGCCACGTAATGCATACCAATTACGCGCCTGAGGCGAGTCTTGAATGCGTCTCCAGTCCTGAATGGACAAGCCACCGGTGCAAACGCAGTCAGCCTTTAGAACAGCCGCAGTTGCTCCACCCGCGGGCGGAAGCTGGCCGTCGATAGCTCCCACTCCGGCATGTCGTCAAAGCCCGCCGCCTTCCGCGCCACATGGTACATCGCGTCCATTTGCTCCGCGTAAAATCCGCTCGCCCGCATCCGGCTGCCGAAGCGCGGATCGTTCAACCTGCCGCCGCGCATCTCGCGGACGCGGTTGAGGATTTTTTCCTTTCGATCCGGGTAATGCGTTTCGAGCCATTGTCCGAAGATCCCGGCGACCGCGCCCGGCAGCCGCAGCGGGGTAAATCCCGCGTCGCGCGCCCCCGCATTGGCCGCCGCGGTGAAAACGTTGAGCATCTCGTGATCGTTCAGCCCGGGGATGCACGGGGCCATCAATACGCAAACGGGGATGCCCGCCGCGGACAACTCCTCGACCGCCCTCAGCCGGCGGAGCGGCGGCGAGGCGCGGGGCTCCAGCTTTTTCGCAAGCCGCGCGTCCAGTGTGGTGATGGAGATATGGATGCAAACCGCGTCGTGCGCCGCCAGTTCGCGGTAAAGATCGATGTCGCGCGCCACGAGGTGATTCTTCGTAATGACGGAGACCGGGTTCAGGAATTCCGCCAGCACCGCGACGCAGCGGCGCGTCAGCTCCAGCCTCCGCTCGATCGGCTGGTAGCAATCGGTCACGCCGCTCAGGGCGAGCGTCTTCGGCTTCCACCTCGGCGAGGAGAGCTCCTTGCGGAGCAACTCGGGAGCGCGGGTCTTAACGACGATTTTTGACTCGAAATCGAGCCCGGCGGAGAAGCCGAGGTACTCGTGTGTAGGCCGCGCGAAGCAATAGGCGCACCCGTGCTCGCAGCCGCGGTACGGATTGAAGGAGTGCGTGAACGGCACGTCCGGGCTGTCGTTGCTCGTGATGATCGATTGAGTGTCATCCTCGATAAACTGCGTGCGCGGCAGCGGCCCTTCCTCGTCCTGCGGCTCCGGGAGGTACTCCAGGCGCTCGAAGCGGTTTTTGGGATTGGAGACGGCGCCGCGTGCCGCTTGTGCCGTTTTAGTGTTCACAAGAACACTATATCCGCGCTGCATCCACCGCGTCAACTCTTCTCCCGCCGCCCGCCGCCTATTTCTTCCACTTGATCCCGCAACCGACGCTCGGCGTCTGCTCGGGGCTCACCGGGCGGTGGTTCAGGACCGCTTCGATGGCCGCCCGCAATTCCATCCCGTCCGCCGTGCCGGAAGTGGGTCGGGTCTCGTCCAGGCGGCCGCGGTACACCAGCTTCCGGTCCCGGTCGAAGAGGAAGAAATCGGGCGTGCAAACCGCGTCGTAGGCGCGCGCGACATCCTGCGTCTCGTCGAACAACACCGGGAACCGGAAACCCGCCTCGTGCGCCATCTGTTTCAGGTTTTCCGGCGAATCGTCCGGATACGCGACCGGATCGTTCGAGGAGATCGCCACGATCCCGAGCGTGCAATCCTCGAAATCCATCCCGATGCGGGCCAATTCCGGCCGGACATGCACCACGTAAGGGCAATGCTTGCAAATGAACATCACCAGCAGCGCCTCCTTATCGGCAAAATCCGCGAGCGAAACCTCGTGGCCGGTGGACACATTGGGAAGGCTGAAGGCCGGGGCGATGGTCCCGAGTGGGAGCATTGAGGAAGAGAGCGCCATGAGCCGAATTTTGGCGCGGCGCTGGCAGGATTGTCCAGTGGGGAAGAGTGGAAAATCCAAAATTCGAAAATATGGGCGCGTGGCCGCGCACGATCGAAGCCAGCCATCCAATCCTTCGAATTTCGATTTTCGAATTTCGAATTTCTCCTCCCCCCACACTTGCGTGTCCGCCTTCCCCGCGATACAGACGCTCCAGTGCCAGTAACCCTCCTAAAACTCGCCTGCCCCGACCGTGTCGGCCTGCTGGCCCGTCTCACCACATTCGTCGCGTTCCATGGCGGCAACCTCCTGGAGGTGCATCAATTCACCGATCCCATCGGCGGCTGGTTCTTTGCCCGCATGGCCATCGATACCGGCACCCTCGCGCTCGACACCACCGGCCTGCGCAAGGCGTTCACCCCGCTGGCCACGGAACTGGAGGCCGATTGGAGCATTCGCGAGGAGAATACGCGGCTCCGCGTGGCCATTCTCGTCAGCCGCCTGGGCCATTGCCTGGCGGACCTCCTCTGGCGATGGCGCGCCGGCGAGCTGCCGATGGAAATCCCCGTGGTCATTTCCAATCACGAAGACTTCCGCGAAATGGTCGAGCGCGAGGGCCTGCGCTTCGAGTACATTCCCGTCGATCCGGATGACAAGGCCGCCGGCCTCGGCCGCGTGGCGGCGCTGCTGGAGGAGCATCGCATCGATCTCGCCGTCCTCGCCCGCTACATGCAAATCATCCCCCCGGAAGTGAGCGACGCATGGCAGGGCCGCATCATCAATATCCATCATTCCTTCCTGCCCTCCTTCGTCGGTGCGAATCCCTACCGGCGCGCCTACGACCGCGGCGTGAAGCTCATCGGCGCCACCTGCCATTACATCACCCGCGTCCTGGACGAAGGCCCCATCATCGACCAGGAAGTCGTTCGCGTGGAGCACTTCCATTCCCCGGACGACATGCTCCGCCTGGGCCGCGACTGCGAGCGCCTCGCCCTCGCCCGCGGCGTCCGTTACCACCTCCACGACCGCGTCCTCATCCACGGGAACAAGACCGTGGTCTTCAGGGATTAGTGCTTTTCCAAGGGATTCAACTCAGCCTCAAGTCCCGCTGCTGCTGCCCGCCCTGTCGCTCGATATCGGGAAAGTCCGCTCCGAGCGGATGCTGCTCCCGCATGCAGGCGGCCACGTCCGGCAGGCTTCTAAGTTTTGGCGCGGCAACCTCGAATTCAGGGGCCATAGTCGTTGGGTTCTCAAGCCAATGGTCCAGCCATTCGAGGACCTCGCCCGCCTCCTTCCGAGATAGGCGCTTGATTGCGCTTTTGATTTTCGCAACGCTGCTCATTTCGATAAGCTACCGCAATGTAAAGGCCGGTGGCAAGTCTCAGTTGTTGAGGATCTTGACCGTCTTTACAGTTCCCTCTCCCGGCTGCGCTCCTTCCGAAAGACTTCCAGAGCCTTCGTGTCTTTCAAGGAGCCACGCAGGCCCCTGATCAACCTGCGGGTAATCGGCTTTTTGCCGAAGCTGGCGGTTTTCATCTTGTTTGTTGGAGTCACAGAAGGTTCATACCAGTTCCAGTAAGTGTTTCAACTGGGGCTCTGGATTACATTCCTCTCGAATTTCGAGTTTCGAATTCCCAATTTTCCCCTACATTGCAACCCCTATGACTTTCCAGGAACGCATCGACTCCGACCTAAAAGACGCCATGAAGGCCAAAGAAGCCACCCGGCTCGGCGTCCTTCGCATGCTCAAGTCGGCACTCAAGAACGCCGCCATCGAGAAATATGGCGTCACCGGCCAGCTCGACGATGCCGAGGCCGCCGCCGTATTGCGCAAGCAGGCGAAACAGCGCCAGGACTCGATTGACGGCTTCGTGAAGGGGAACCGGCCCGACCTCGCCGACAAAGAAAAGGAGGAACTCGAAATCCTCGGCCATTACCTGCCGAAACAGCTTTCCGCCGAGGAAGTTACGAAGCTGGTTGCCGAAGCCATCTCCGAATCCGGAGCCAATTCCAAGGCCCAGATGGGCGCCGTCATGAAGATCGTCCAGGCGAAGGCCGCCGGGCGCGCCGATGGCAAGACCCTCAGCCAGGAAGTGCAGCGGCAATTGCCCTGAAAGCCCGTTGAAATAATGGTCTCCGCAGTCATCGTCGCGGCGGGCAGCAGCCGCCGGATGGGCTTCGACAAGCTCTTTGCCCCCCTTGCGGGGAAGCCGGTCATCGCCCACTCCGTGGCGGCCTTCGAGCGGACGCCGGACATCGCGGAGATCATCCTCGTGGCGCGCCCGGAGCACAGGGAGCAGTTGGGCGCCCTGGTCGCCGGCGAACATTGGAAGAAGGTCAAGCAGATCGTCGAAGGCGGCGCGGAGCGTCATCTCTCCGTCTGGAATGGCCTGCGCGTCGTCAACGGGCGCGCCACCCACGTCGCCATCCACGATGGCGCCCGGCCATTGACCACCCCCCGGGTAATCCGCGAATGCCTGGAGCTGGCCCGCCAGTCCGGCGCGGCCTGCGTCGCCACGCCCATCCCGGATACGGTCAAGCGCGCCTCCGACGAGGGCGTGGTGGTCGAGAGCGTCGAGCGGGCCGGGCTATGGGCCATGCAGACGCCCCAGATATTTTCCACCGCGGTCATCCTCCAGGCCTACTCGGCCATCATCGGCGCCGGGGAGGTCGTCACCGACGAGGTCTCCGCCGTCCAGCGGCTGGGCATCAATATCGCCTTGTTGCGTAATGACGATTGGAACTTTAAAGTAACCATTCCCCGAGACCTCGAGCTGGCAGAGCATGTCCTCGCTGCCCGGGCAAGAAATTGATGCAGTACCAACTCTCCACACTCAGCAACGGAACCCGTCTGGCCACCTGCGAAATGCCCCAGATGCAAAGCGTCGCCCTCGGCTTCTGGGCCGGCGTCGGCGGCAGATTCGAGACGAAGTCGATGAGCGGCATCTCCCACTTCGTCGAGCACCTCGTGTTCAAGGGCACCAAACAGCGCACCGCCCGCCAGATCACCGAGGAGGTGGAAGGCCTGGGCGGTTACCTCAACGCCTTCACCACCGAGGATCATACCTGCTATTACGCGAAGGCCGGCGGCCAGCATTTCGCGGTGTTGTGCGACGTCCTTTGCGACATGTACCTGAACTCGACCTTCGACCCTCAGGAGATCGAGAAGGAGCGCGAGGTCATTCGCGAGGAGATCATGATGTACCGGGACAATCCCGCCCAGCACGCCCAGGAGCTGCTCTCGGAGACCATGTGGCCCAAGCACCCGCTCGGTCAGCCGCTCACCGGCACCGTCGAGTCCATTTCGAAATTCAACCGCCCCATTCTCAAGCATTTCATGCGGGAGAATTACAACGGCCACACCACCATCGTCACCGCCGCCGGCAATATCCGGCACACCGACCTCGTCAGGGAATTGAACGCGCGGCTCGGGCGCCTGCCCGCGGGCCGGGCTCCCCGCTACCGCCGCGGCCGGTTCCGCCATGGACAGCCGAAGGTCTCACTCGTCCACCAGGCCACCGAGCAGACGCACCTCGCCATGGGCTTTTACGCTTTCGGCAGATCGGACGAGCGCCGGTTCGCCCTGAAACTCCTCTCGGTGATCCTCGGCGAGAACATGAGTTCGCGGCTCTTCCAGCGCCTGCGCGAGCAATACGGCTTCTGCTACTCCGTCCAGACCGGCATGGTCGCTCTTGCCGATGCCGGCGTGATCAATATCTACGCCGGTCTCGACACCGCGAAGCTCCAGAGGGCCGTCCGGACGATCTTTCGCGAGATCGAGGGCATTTGCAAAAAAGCGCCGAGCCGCCAGGAGTTGCGCAAAGCGCAGGATTACACCGTCGGCCAGACGATCCTCGGCCTCGAGAGCACATCCAACCAGATGATGTTCATGGGCGAGTCGATCCTCGGTTACCGCAAGGTGCTCGACCCCGGCGGAATCGAGAAAAAGCTCATGTCCGTCACCCCCGAGGATGTGCGGAAGGTCGCGTGCCATTGCCTGGACCGCGCAAGGCTCGGCCTCGCGGTCGTCGGCCCGTTCAAGAACGAGGAGGAGATCCGGCGGTGGGTGGTTTAAGGGGTTGATGATTGCGGACATTTGCGTGATGCTTGGACAATGGACGCATCGCTCCTGGAAGAAGTGATTTCTAAAAATCGGCCGTTTCGCGTTGAGACGGCCTCAGGTCGTGTCTTTGACGTACCGCATCGGGATTTTGTCAGCTTCAGCCCCCGGCGGACGTCGATTTCGATCTGGTATGAGGAGAGTGACGGGGAGCACTTTGCGGTTGTCCCTCTTCTGACCGTAACCGCCGTCATTGCGAAGGCCGACAAGTCCTGAGATTTGCGGATTGCGAATTTTTCAGGCGGGTTTAGAAGTTTCGCTCCGCGCCCCCGGCGCGGGCCGATTTCTCCATTGCCATGAATGTCCAAGTTGAAGCCCTTCCCAATTGCCTGGCCACACTCCGGGTCGATCTGCCGCCGGATGCCGTCAACGCCGCGCGGAATGATATCACCCGCGACTACGCCGCCAACGCGAAACTGCCCGGCTACCGTCCCGGCAAGGCGCCGCTGGCCGTCGTCGAGCGCAAGTTCCAGAAGCAGATTCGCGAAGAACTCGAACGCAAACTCCTGAGCGAGAGCACCCGCGCCGCCATCAACGAGAAAAAGCTTCGCGTCATCGAGGTCCAGAACGTCGAGGACGTCGAGTTCGCCCCGGATCAATCGCTCCACTTCACCGCGACCGTCGTCACGATGCCGGAATTCGAATTGCCCGAGTATCGCAACATCCCCGTGACCGTTCCGCCGGACGAAGTCTCCGAGGCCGATGTCGATGCCGCCGTCGAGAACCTGCGCGGCCAGGCCGCCACTTTCGAGGACATCACCGTCCGCGGCCTCGAAATGGACGATTTTGCCGTCATCGATTACGTGGGGACCGTCGATGGCAAGCCCGTCTCCGAAGCTTTCCCGAAGGCGGGCAAGCCGCTCACGGCCAACACCTCCTTTTGGGTGCGCCTCACCGCGGAGTCATTTTTGCCCGGCTTTAGCGATGCGCTGATCGGCGCGGTCATGGAGGAGACACGGGAGTTCGATCTCACCGTCCCGAACGATTTCGTGCTCAAGGAAATGGCCGGCGTGAAGATCCACTACGTCGTGACCGTGAAGGGATTGAAGTCCAAGAAACTGCCCGCGCTCGACGACGCCTTCGCCGCCACCATCGTCGAAGGCAAGACGCTGGCCGAATTGCGCGAGATCGCCAAAGGCGAGCTCGTGCGCCAGAAGAAAGAGGACATCGAAGTCAAAAAGCGCGACCAGGTCATGAGCTTCCTCATCGGCAAGACGGAATGCGAGTTGCCGCAGGGCATGGTCATTGGCGAGACGCGGCGGCTGCTGGCCGATATCGTCCAGCAGGAGCAGGCGCGCGGCGTGTCGGACGAGGATATCAAGCAGGCGGAAAAGGAATTGGTGGAGATCGCCTCCCGCGGCGCGAAGGAGAAGATCAAGGGCAACTTTATCCTCCAGCGCATCGCCGAGGCGGAAAAGGTCACCGTCACCAATGCCGAGATGCGCGCCCGCATCGCGGCCATGGCCTCCCGCTATGGCATGACCCCGGAAAAAGCGGCCCGCGAACTCGAGAAGCGCGACGCCATGGACCGGGTCGCCCAGGACATCCTTTCCGCCAAGGTGATCGCCTTCCTGGTATCCAACGCCAGCGTCACAGTCGCCAAAGGGGACGCATGAGCCAAATCCCCGCCAGCCGGAATCTCAGAAAGACGCTTGCAGGAAATCCCGCCCGGTTTACGGTCTTCGGCATCCTTTAATCCCATGTCCACCCCATACGAGACCCGTTCCAGCATTGGCAATATCCTCATCCCCACCGTGGTGGAAAAGACGGGGCGCGGCGAGGCCGCCTACGATATTTACTCGAGGCTCCTGAAGGACCGCATCATTTTCCTCGGCACACCCATTGACGATCACGTGGCCAATGTGGTCATCGCCCAGTTGCTCTTCCTGCAAATGGAGGACCCGAAGAAGGATGTAAACCTTTACATCAATACCCCCGGCGGCTCGGTGACCTCGGGCCTCGCCATTTACGACACGATGCAATTCCTGACCTGCGACGTGACCACCTATTGCCTCGGCATGGCCGCCAGCATGGGAGCCGTCCTCCTTGCCGCCGGCGCCAAGGGGAAGCGCTTTGTGCTGCCCAATGCCGACATCATGATCCACCAGGTCTCCGGCGGGGCACAGGGTACCGCCAGCGACGTCGAGCGGACCGTCGAGTACATGTTCAAGCTCAAGAAGCGCCTCATCCGCATCCTCGCCCAGCACACCGGCAAGGACGAGGAGACCGTCCAGCGCGACTCGGACCGCGATTATTACATGACCTCCTTCGAGGCGAAGGACTACGGGCTGGTCGACCAGGTCGTCCAGAGCCGCAAGGAACTCAAAATCGAGCCCGCCGCCAACGGCGACGCCGATATCAAGGCGGCGGAGGCGCCCCCCGCATAAGCTGCATTTCAGGGCCGCAGGCACCCGAAATGCTTTCACGTTATGGTCTGGGGGCAAGCCCTCTATAGATAGAAAATGGCCCGAGCTTCGAATCTTACAATGTGCTCCTTCTGCGGCAAAAGCCACGCAGAGGTGCGCAAGCTCATCGCCGGACCCGGCGTCTACATCTGCGACAGTTGCATCAATGTCTGCAAGGGCATCCTCGACAAGGAACTCAACGAGGACGCCCGCCGCCAATCGGCCACTCTCCAGGTCCCCAAGCCGGCGGAAATCCGCCGCCAGCTCGACCAGTACGTCATCGGCCAGGATCGGGCGAAGAAAGTCCTCTCGGTGGCCGTCCACAATCATTTCAAGCGCATCCTGCAATCCACCCAGGCCAACTCGATGTCCATCGATCCCTACAGCGACGTCGAGATCGAGAAGAGCAACATCCTTCTCATCGGCCCGACCGGTTCCGGCAAGACCCTCCTCGCCCGCACCCTCGCCCGCATCCTGGACGTCCCGTTCTGCATCGCCGACGCCACCACGCTCACGGAGGCCGGCTATGTCGGCGAGGACGTGGAGAATATCGTGCTGCGCCTGCTCCAGAACGCCGATTACGACGTCAAGCGGGCGGAGATCGGCATCGTCTATATTGACGAGATCGACAAGATCGGACGCAAGACCGACAACGTATCCATCACCCGCGACGTGAGCGGCGAGGGCGTCCAGCAGGCCCTACTCAAGATTCTCGAAGGCAGCGTCTGCAACGTCCCTCCGCAGGGCGGGCGCAAGCATCCGCACCAGGAATACATCCAGATCAACACGGAGAAGATCCTCTTCATTTGCGGCGGCGCGTTCGTGGGCCTGGACAAGATCGTGCAACGCCGCGTGGGCCGGCGGACGCTCGGCTTCAGCACCGGCGATGCCGATGCCGTCGACGTCCTGACGCGCGAGGCGATTAAATTCACCGAGCCCGAAGACCTGCTGAGCTTCGGTATGATTCCCGAATTTGTCGGACGTCTCCCCGTCGTCACCGCGCTCGACGCGCTCACCGAGGACGAGTTGGTGATGATCCTCACCGATACAAAGAACGCCATGATCAAGCAGTACTCGAAACTGCTCGCCATGGAGGGCGTGAACCTCACCGTCACGAAGGATGCCTTGCGCGCCCTGGCGCAGCAGGCCGTGAAGAAGGAGACCGGCGCCCGCGCCCTCCGTTCCATGATCGAGAAGATCATGCTCGAGGTCATGTACGACATCCCGAGCCGCGAAGACATTGCCGACGTCACGCTCAATCGCGCCGTCGTCGAAGGCAAGCGCACACCGATCATCCGCAAGAAGCAGGACAAGGACGCGGCGTAGGACAGTTCAAGGATTTGTGGCCGCGTCGGCTGGCGCGCCAGCGCGGAAAAAATCACTTCCGCCGGCTGCTCAGCTTCGCCAGCAGACGCAGAATCTCAAGATACAGCCAGATCAAAGTCACCAGCAGGCTGAAAGCCGCATACCACTCCAGATACTTCGGTGCGCCTGCTTTCGCGCCCGTTTCGATGAAATCGAAATCAATCACCAAATTCAGCGCCGCGATGATCACCACCACTACGCTGAAGCCGATCCCAATCGGCCCGTTCCCATAAATTGCCGGCATCTGAATGCCGAAGAATCCCAGGACGAACGTCGCCAGGTAAAGCAGCATGATCCCGCCCGTAGCCGCAACAACGCCGCGCACAAAATTCTGCGACGCCTTCACCAACCCAAACGTATAAGCCGCGAGCAGCGCCGCCAGCACCCCGAACGTCAGCATCACCGCCTGGATCACAATCCCCTGGTAAGACCCCGCGAACATCGCCGACAATCCTCCGACCACCAGCCCTTCGAAAAGTGCATAGAGCGGTGCCGTCACCGGCGACCACGTCTTCTTGAACACCGTGATCATCGCCACGATAAAACCTCCGATCGCCCCCACCCCGAGCAACATCGGCATCATCTCGCTCTCCCCCTTGTAATACATGCCCCATGCATAGGACGCCGACAGAATCGTCAGCAGCAGCAGCAGCGCCGTCTTGTGAACCGTCCCCTGCACCGTCATCGTGCGCTCCCCGGGCGTCGCCTGGATTCCGGTGAATGTATTTGCGTTGAGCGTGGGATTTCCTGTCATCGGTTCTCCTTTCGAACGAGAGGGGTAGCCTATTTCACCGCGATCAAATCGTCAACCGCCGGGTCCGTTTAGGGCATTTTAAGTACAAGTGTAGCAGCTCTTCCGGAGGGCCAAAGGCCCGTTTCATATCAGCCTGGGGCAGCGCCCCAGGTAACCCGCCCAAATCGGCCAAGCCCTGAAGGGGCGGTTCATTTCACGCGGCCACAGTTTTATTTAATCAGCCCTATTCATATTTGATCAACTCCGCGATCACCTTCGGCACCATCACCGGTCGGCCAAGGATCGGATCGACACCAACCTGGATCATCAGCTTGTGCAGCACGATCACCCCATCCGCGTCGCGACCGGCCGCTTGCAGCGCAATTGAATTGATCTCGTCGGAAAAGGAAGCCGAGTTGGTCCCCCCCTGGCTCGATACCTCGGCGATCACATGATATGGCCGGCTCGGCGCCCCATTCGTCCAGACATCGACACCGCTCACATTCGTATTCTCGGTCGCCTCCGGCGCCGCGGCGCACCCCGCCAGTACGAGCACCGCAAGAAGTCCTGCAAATTTCTTCATGTTCCCCGCGATTCTGCCGCCACCCCGCCCAAATTCAAAGCCATATTCAACCCGTGCCGGCATCGACTTGAGATTTAAGCTGCTTCGTCCGGTATTGGAGCGCGGTAGGCAAGCCACGCAGAGCCGAAGAGTATTCGGTCGCTACCCGGGTGGACTCTTTTACCGCCATTCGCCGTCAGTTCGGAAGTATGCGAGCAATTTGGCTTGCTTATACGTAGGCGGCTTGAAACGATGGCTTCGAAGGGTTGCGCGAGGATGCGCGGCTCTTGCTTTTGCGGCGCCACTTCAATTCAGAACGAGTTTTCCGTACGAGTTTTCCGTTTATGAGGCGTGTCTCCCTTTTTACATTTATTGCGGCTCTGTTTTGGTTGGGTTCGATCGTGCGGGCATGCGTGATTACTTCAATTTCCCCAGCGCAGGCATCTCCTGGCAATACGGTACTGCTCACAGGCTCCGGTTTTACCTCCACGACGGGTGTGGGATTCGCCGCGTTCACCGGCACGGCGGCTGCAAGCTTTACGGTGGTCTCCGATACGGAGATGAGTGTCATCGTGCCGAACTTGAACCTTGGCCCCCGGCAATCGCCCGCCAATATTTATGTCAACACCACCTCCGGTATGACGGTCACCCTCGACTCGAATTCAACAGTTGTGGAAGCCGGACAATCGGTTTCATCGGGGGGAAGCGCGGACGTTTACGTAGAGGCGAGCGGCACCGCCGTCAATAACGGCAGCGGCTCGGATACCTATTTTCTGGAGAATGGCGCAACGCTGACGGGCGGCGGCGGTGGCGGCAGCAATGCGGCATACGCGGCGCCAGGTGCAACCGTTTCACTGGGGGGCGTCACGGTCATCCCGGTCGCGGGAATGACCCCCTCCTTTATTCCGGTACAGTTCGAGGCTCTCCCCTCTTCCCCGGTGGTGACAACCGGGACGGTCAGCAATATAACGATCACGGGCGCAACCGTCAGCGGCACCGTGAACCCGCAGGCATTCAACGTGACCGCGTACTTTCAATATGGGACAGATCAGACTTACGGCAATCAAACAGCGGGGACAACCGTATTCTTCTCGACCGCGGGGGTAACGGCCACGCTGACGAATCTGCAGCCGAACACGTTATATCATTACCAGTTGGTCGCGAGTTATAGAAACGGCAACGCCACCGCCTATGGGGCGGACCAGACCTTTACGACTTTGGCTCTGTCCGGCGGCGGGCCGGGGGTCGCCATGAACCCCATTGCTGGGGTCACTTGCACTGGCGCGACACTGAGCGCGATCGTGAATCCGAACGGATCGGCAACGAGCACTTATTTTCAATACGGGCTCACTGGGACTTATGGGACCACTACGACCGTACAGGCCAGCGGCAGCGGGTCCTCCGACGTGGCCCAGTCGGTAACCCTCACGAATCTCCAGCCGAACACCACTTATCATTTCGACGCGGTGGCGACAAACTCCGCTGGAGCGACATCGGGAAGCGACCAGGTATTTCAAACCGGGGCGGTGGGAGTGACCGGCTTCTCACCCGCCCAGGGGCCGGTTGGATCAACTGTTACATTATATGGAGTGGGGTTCACAAATGCGACGAGCGTGACCTTCAGCAATGATCTCGCGACATCAGTGTCAGCCGGATTCACAGTCTTGTCGGATACCACCATGCAGGTGACGGTGCCGGGCCTTGGGATCCGGTATGGTGGCTTTACATCACCGTGGTCACGCCTCTGCGGGCTGTTGCCCAAATCCTTGAGTCGAGGGGAAGGGATTGATAAAATGGCATGCAGCTATGATGGGAGAACATGCAAAACAAAATGAGTTGTGGGTCGAACCTGTAAATTTAGAGCATTTTCTATTTAATCTGAGGCAAAGAGTGGTATGGTAGGTGGATGCGAACCTACAGTCTTGATCTGCGGGAGCGGATCATAGCGGCGAGAGAAAAGGGGCACACGACTGCGGAG
>JBEKOV010000046.1:0-23928 GCA_049521415.1 Chthoniobacteraceae bacterium | reverse complement strand
TTTACAGCTAGGCAGCGCTTGGTTATGTTGCGGTTTGCGCGTGCGGTTCGCGAGAGCAAAGATCAGAGGGAATTTTTAGCGCTTGCTCTAACGAAGCTTAGCAGCGGCTTCTCCTCACTCTCTGCGTGGCGACCCTCTACCCAGGACGTGGGTAACATGTTCGAACGCGTGGGTCTCGGAATGTGTTGGGATTTTGCCGAAGTGAATCCTCTGGCTGGTGCGACGAGAGGTTGGGACGCCGCTATTGATAACGCCGCTTCGGTTATCGAGAGGGTTCGCGTCCAAGGGCAAGGCACCACGGTTTTGGCCGATGCAACCCATCACCCACTCCCGGCGGAGGCATGTGATCTGTGGTTCACTGATCCTCCGTATTATGATGCGGTCCCCTATTCCGATTTGTCTGATTTCTATTTTGTCTGGCACAAACGTGCGTTGCCAAATCACCCGCTAATTCAAGACCCCTTCGATAAAAATAACCAACTCACGCCAAAAGTTGGAGAGATCGTTCAAGATGATTCCAGACAGTTCGGTCAAGGCGTCAAAGACAGGGCCTTTTTTGAAGATCGCATGGCCGAAGCGTTTGTCGAAGGACGAAGAATTGTGCGCAGGGGCGGGCTAGCGTGTGTAGTATTCGCGCATAAGACTACCGAAGGCTGGGAGGCGTTACTGTCAGGAATGTTGCGGGCCGGTTGGGTTATCACCGCATCATGGCCAATCAACACGGAAATGGCGACGCGATTACGCGCTCGGGATTCCGCCGCGCTCGCTGGCAGCGTTCATCTTGTTTGCAGGCCGCGTGACCTGAATGCCGGCATTGGTGACTGGACAGAAGTCAAAGCGGCGATGGAGCGCCGGATCCGTCAGTGGCTGCCCACACTCGTCAAACACGGTATTCGCGGCGCGGACGCGATTTTTTCCTGCCTTGGTCCGGCACTGGAATCCTACAGCAAATTCGAAAAGGTGCTCACAGCGGCTGACCGCGAGGTACCACTGGGCGGCAATCCCGACGCGACCGAGCCGCACGAGCGCGGATTCCTCGCCTACGTTTTCGAAACGCTTTCCAAGGAGGCGTTGCGACAGGTTCTTGGCGATGCCGACACCGAAGGCTTCGAAGAGGACTCACGCATGACGGCGCTCTTTCTATGGACGCTCCAAGCCACTAAGTCCAACGGCAAGACCACTCCGCAGGTTGCCGAAAGCGCCGAGGAATCCGATGCTGACGACGACGAGGAAGAATCGAAAAAAGCCAAACCCGGATTCTCCATGCCGTTCGACACGTTCATCCGAATCACCCGTCCAATGGGCATTCATTACGCCGCGCTCGAAGGCAGTCTCATCGAGATCGAAAAGGGAATTGTCTGCCTCCTGCCCGTCCGCGAGCGAATGGAGCAGCTCCTTGGTGAAGCCGCCGAGCGCCATATCGAGCAAATCAGCATCCAGGACTTTCGCCAGCTCGAACTCGGTCTCATGGAGAAACGCAAAACCGAAGCCGAATTGCCCAAAAAGCGGGGCCGGTCGAAAGCCGCCGCCAGCCGCCCCGCCGCTGACGACGTCACCTTCACAACGCTTGACCGCTTGCATCGCGCCATGCTCCTCTTCAATCTCGGTCGCAGCACCTTGCTGCGCCAGGTCCTGGAAGACGAAATGCGCCAGGGCAAGCGCTTCGAGCGCCTCGCCCTCGCCCTGAACGCCCTCTACCCAGACGGCAGCGACGAGCGCCGCATGCTCGAAGGTGTACAAGCCGCAATGAGAGGTGTTAGATGAACTCCTTCAACCATGCCCTCCGATTCCCCCGTCATTAGACGCCTCGTCATCCACGGATTTCGTAGCATTAAGTCCGAGACGGTGGAGTTCGCAAATCCGGTGTTTCTTGTGGGGAAGAACGGAGCGGGTAAGAGCAACATTTTGGACGCGCTCGATTTTCTCCGCGAGAGCGCAACACAGCCGCTACACACGGCTCTTGATCAGCGGGGCGGCATCGCCTCGGTGCGGTATCGGCCCGGCACCGGCGGACGCCCTGTAAACCTCGGTATGCGCGTCGAGTTCGATCCGGACGGAGCGGGATTCAAAGGATGGTATGCGTTCGAGATCAAAGCATTGCCGGACTTCGGGTTCCAGGTTGCCCGAGAGGAGTGCAACCTCTCGCAAAAAGGCTATTTCAAGCGAAATGGCAGCGTTTTCGAATCAAGCGAATCCGGCATACGGCCCTTGGTTGAGCAAACCTCGCTTGCGCTCCCCTTGCTGACTGGGACCAAGGCTTTCCGCAATGTTGGTCGGGTGCTGGGCGGGATTCGAATTTATGCCATTGAGCCGGCGGCTGTCAGTTCGCTCCAGGAACCCGATAATGGCAGAACTTTGAAATCTGACGGGAGCAATCTTGCCAGTGTTGTCAGCGCCTTGGGACGACGCAAAAGCGGCGTGGGTACCTCCGACGAATTTAACCGGAAGGAGCGTATCTGCGAGCTTTTGGCGTCCATAGTCCCCGGGATCGTCGATTTTCACGTGGTGCGCCATGGAACGCGAGTGACGCTGGAATTCACACAGGATTACGGAAACGGAAGGAAGACAACCTTTGAGGCGCACTCAATGTCCGATGGGACGCTGCGAGCCCTGGCGATTTTGACGGCTGCCTATCAATACCCGGTACCTCGGTTGCTCGCCATCGAAGAACCGGAATCCACAATCCATCCCGAGGCGCTTGGGACACTCTTGGACGAACTCCGAAGTGCGGCGACGGAGATGCAGGTGGTGGTAACCACACACAGTCCTGAATTACTCGACGCCAAATGGATTGCTGCGGAAAATCTACGTGTGGTCGTTTGGGAGAATGGGGTTACCAAGGTCCTGCCTCTCGGGGAAGCCCCAGTCGAAGCATTGAAGCGGCACCTCATGGGCGCGGGCGAGCTTTTCCGTTCGAACGCCCTCGACGGCTTGGAATCTTTCGCGCAGCAAAAAACCGACCTGTTTACTGATTAATGATCCAGCCGATTGTCGAAGGACATGGGGAGGTCGAGGCCGTGCCGGTGCTGATTCGGCGGCTTGCGCAGCTAATGGGCGTGCATCAGGTGGACATCGGAAAACCGATAAGGCGGCCCCGAAGTGATTTTCTCGACCCTCACAAATTGGAGCGAGCCGTTGAACTCGCCTGTCTAAAGCCAGGGTGCAAGGCCGTCTTTGTGATATTTGACGCGGACGATGATTGCCCAAGGGAAGCAGCTCCGCCTGTCCTGAGTCGCACGGAGGCCGTGGCAGCAGGTCGGGCATGTTCGGTCGTTATTCCGACGCGCGAGTTTGAAGCGTGGTTTCTCGCGTCATTACCGACATTGAAGGGGCACCGGGGTATTATCGATGTCACGCCATTAGACCGAAATCCCGAATCCATCCGAGGCGCGAAAGGCGAACTCGAACGCAGGATGCAGCGAGGTCGTGGCTATAATGAGCGTAATGACCAGCCGGCATTGATCCAGGCTACCGATTGGTCCTTGGTGAATGACGGAACCCGCTCGGGCAGGAAGCTCATTAAGGAAATGCGGCGGCTTCTTTCCTCATTAGGACATGAACTGACCGCTTGGCCCCAACCCATCTGAACTATCATGGACCCCTGGTACAAAGTCGTCACCCCCCGCGAGGAACTTCGTCAAGGTCGTTCGCTCGACCCGAGCGAATTTGCCGTTCACCTGGAGCAGGTGGTCGCCGGCACCGCTCCCAAGGACTACGTCGATCCCGAGAAGTTCTTCGCCCGGAACTATTTCTCCAAGGCCCTCATCGACCATTGCGGCATGGTCCTTCGGCGGCTCAATGGTGAAACCGCCAACACCGCGCCGGTGCTCTCGCTGATCACCCAATTCGGCGGAGGGAAGACCCACACGCTGACAAGCCTCTACCATCTCGTGAACAATGGCCCGGCTGCGAAGAGTTTTGCGGGCGTTTCTGAGATGATGAAGGAGACCGGGCTGACGGAACTCCCCTTTGCCAAAGTCGCATATTTTGTGGGCAACTCGTGGGACCCGCGCCCCGGCTGCGAAACTCCGTGGCTCGATATCGCGCATCAATTGGTCGGCGAGAAGGAAATGCAGTTCTACGGCACCAGCAGGAGCGCTCCCGGAACAAAGATAATCGGGAATTTGCTCAAAGCTGTTGGCAAGCCGGTGCTCATCCTTTTTGACGAAACGCTCAATTACCTCGGGCGGCATCCCGAGCAGGCGAACCAGTTCCATTCCTTCATGCAGAACCTCACCGTTGCGCTCACCTCGGCGGAGCGGGCGGTGGGACTGTTCAGCCTGCCGGCCTCGCCTACGGAAATGACGGACGAATTGCGCGAGTGGCAGGATAAACTGGCGAGGATTGTTGGGCGCGTGGGCAAAGACCTGGTCGCGAATGACGCATCCGAAGTGAGCGAAATCATCCGCCGCCGGCTATTCGAGGACATTGGGCGCGACAGCATGCGGAGAGCGGTCTCGCGGCAATTTGCATCGTGGGTTTACGAGCGGCGGGATCGTCTGCCCGCGGAGTGGGCTCAATTCTCAGAAGACCAAATCCGGGCGCAGTTCGAAGCGTGCTATCCCTTCCATCCGAGCACCCTCACCGTCTTCCAGCGCAAATGGCAGGCGCTAGCGCAGTTTCAGCAGACGCGGACTACTCTCGCGATGCTCGGCATGTGGATTTCCAGTGCATACCGCGAGGGATACGGCAGGGCCAGGCGGGAACCGCTGATTACGCTCGGCTCCGCGCCGCTGTGGGATCGTGAGTTCCTTTCCGCCGTCCTCCGCCAACTGGGCGAAGGCAGGCTTCAGGCGGCGATTCACGCCGATATTTGCGCACCGACAGGACAGCAACGCGCGCACGCCGAGGCGCTGGACGATGAGATGCAAGACGGCGTCGGAAAAACCGCCATTCATCGACGCACCGCCACCGCATTGTTTTTCGAATCTTCCGGCGGACAAACGGATAAGTCCGCTCATTTTCCTGAATTGTACCTGGCCGTTGGCGACCCTGACACTGAAACTTCACTCGTTCACACGGCGGTGCAAAACTTGGAAAAGCGGTGCTATTTTCTCCGGCAAGTGGGCGTTGATGGGTGGCGTTTCGGTCATTTGCCGACACTCAAGAAGGTGCATGCCGACCGAAAGGCGGCCCTCGACCCAGATGACGTGCGCCGTCAAACCGCCGAAATGGTGAAACTGGTTTTCAAGAGCGGCGCGGAGATTGACTTGGTGCCGTTTCCGAAAGATTCCACGGATGTCCCGGATCGGGCCATGCTCACGCTCGCCGTGCTCCGGCCGGATGAAATCTGGGACGCGAGCCCGGAATCCCAGATCAACCAGCGGCTGACCGAGTGGACCCGCAAATGCGGGCAATCGTCCCGCCAATCCCCCGGCGGAGTCCTGTGGATTGCGAGCGATGGCTCGGGTGGCCTGCGCGGCGCGTGCGAGGAACTGATGGCGTGGCAGGCAGTGGGCGACGACGCGAATCGAGGCGCGCTCGGAGACCTGGAACCGGAGGATGTGAAGCGAATCCAACGCGAATTGAATCTTGCGAAAACACAGATCGAAGAGCGCGTCTGGAGCAGTTACAACCACCTCCTGCTTTGGGACGCCAATGCCGGCAAGCTCTCGGACATCCCGCTCGGCCAGCTTCATCCCAGCGAAGCCCGGACCATCACCTCCGCAATCCTTGCCCGCCTGCGCCACGAGAGCCTCTTGAGCCGGGAAATCGGCGCTTCCTATATTGAGCGAAACTGGCCTCCGGCGTTCAAGGAATCCGGCGCATGGCCGCTCGCCGGCGTCAAGGCCGCATTCTTTCAAGGACAGTTCACCCGGCTGGAAAGGGCGGACGAAGCTCTAAAGACCACCATCTTGCGTGCCGTAAGTCAAGGTATGCTGGGCCTCGCATCGGGAAAAGACCCGGCTCATTTTGAGCGAGTCTGGCACAAGGAATCCGTCGATCCGTCCGAAATCGCATTTGATTACGACACCTACTTGCTCACGGCTGCAAGAGCGAAGGCTTTGAAGCAATCGCCAGGAACATTCGCCGCCCCGAGTCTGAATCCGAGCGACCAGTTTATCGTTGAGTTGGCAAATTCCAAGATGCCAGATACGTTCAGCCAACCCGCGGGCCAAGGTGCCGCCGGCTTTCAGGAGCCTGGAACTCCAATCCCCGCCGTGCCGGAAACACTCACCGTCCTCTGGGAGGGCAATTTGAAACGGGAGCAATGGAATCTTTTCAGCCTCAAAGTCCTCACTCGCCTGGCGAATTCAGAGGATTCCGAGATTGCAGTCCGAGTGCGCGCTAAAATCAAAGATCCAGCCGTTTTGGAACAACTCAATGCCGCCCTGCGAGACCTTGGCCTTGATGGCAGATTCTCGCCTTAGCGTCCGTTTCGATCAAGCGTCACGTTTGACTGGCAATACCAAACCCTATGGCACCGTCCCTTACAGTTGAGACACTGACATTCAGCGACGGGAGTGTCGTTCGGATGGAAGAAGGAGACCTTCTCCTAATCGTCGGACCCAACAATTCAGGAAAGAGTCAAGCTCTTCGGGATATCCATGTGCGTCTCCTTACGCCCCAAGGGACCACTGTCGTAACAGTGGTCACAAATCGACGCTGTGGTAGGCCGGAAGACGTTTTAGAACATGCGACACGCCTGGGTATGCTGGTCGGAGCTACTTTACATCTACCAGCCGGAGGGCAAAATGCGCCAGGCAATATACATAGCCTTTGGCGACAAGCCCATTTCACACCTGCAGCGGGAATCTTCGCTACAATCATAAATACAGAAGGTCGCCTTAACACATGTTCGCCGCCGCAAAATATTTCTTTTGTAGCGCAGGCCATCACCCATCCGATTCAACGTCTTGCCCGAGACGACCGTCTCGAATTCAAAATCTCCAAATACTTCAAGGAGGCATTCGGCAAGGACTTGGTGGTGCATCGAAATGCGGGTGGAACAATTCCATTATATTGTGGGATTCGGCCCATTCCACCTCCTGGGAAGGATCGTCATTCATTCGAGTATGTTCAAGAAATTGAGAAATTGGATCCCGTGCATAAGCAAGGTGATGGCATTCGAAGTTATATTGGCGTTCTATTGCAAGTTCTAGTTGGCGAATGGTCGCTTGTGCTTTTGGATGAGCCCGAGGCTTTCCTTCATCCGCCGCAAGCACGTTTGCTCGGCACCGTGCTCGCTTCGGAGCGGTTGCCGACAACGCAGGCAATTATTGCGACTCATAGTGGTGACTTTCTCAAAGGAGTACTTGACGCGGGGCGCGCCCAAACCCGCGTGCTGCGTCTCACCAGGAACGAAAATGTCAATTGCGTAAAGGAGCTTCAGGCGGGTGAAATTAAAGACCTCTGGACTGATCCGCTTCTTCGATATTCAAACGTACTTGACGGTCTTTTTCACGAGTCAGTCGTGTTATGCGAAAGCGACTCTGATTGCCTTCTTTACGGTGCCGTCCTCGATGACGTATGTAAGGCGAAAGATCGACGCCGGCCGGATTTGCTCTTCTTGCATTGCGGTGGAAAGGCGCGCATGCCGGTCGTGATTCGTGCTCTCAAGCGGGTTGGGGTTCCAATTTCAACTGTGGTGGATTTCGATATTCTTAGCGAAGAACGTCCCCTGCGAGATATTGTCGAGACGCACGGCGGCGATTGGACGGCGATTGAACCTCTTTGGAGAGCGGTGCATCACGCAATGAGTAATAAAAAACCCGAGCTTTCAACTGACGAAACACGAAACCAGATTACCAAAATACTCGAATCGGTAAAAGAGCCCGTCTTTCCGAAATCTGAGGCTCGCAAAATTGATGCCCTTCTACGCCGCGCCACGCCTTGGCAGCAAGTAAAGTCCATAGGATTGAACTTCTTGAGAGGCGACACCTATGGAAATGGAGAGACACTTCTCCTGGAACTCGCAAAACTTGGCATTCATGTCGTGCCGGTTGGGGAATTGGAGTCTTTCTTCCCAGCAGCCAACAACCACGGTCCTGCCTTCGTAGCAGACGTTCTGGAGCGAGGCATGTTAGCTTCGCCGGCTGCGGACGAAGCAAAGCGTTTCGTCGAGAAAGTCGTTTTCTCTGCATGAATTGCTCCGGCTTTTTCCGAAGAGCCAGCCATGGCAGCCCCGCTAATCCCAGAGCACTGTGCCCCCCTTGTTTTCCATCGGTACTCCGCATTGGGGGCACGGCCCGCCGTCCGTCCATTCTTTGATTCGATGAGTCGCCCGGCGAGGGCACCGGAATTTGAAGGTCCTTTGTGCTTCAATCTGCTCGTCGGTCCAGTCTGAATTGCCAATCTGGATGTCGTACAGCTTGCGGCAATCTTCACAAACGATCGTCACCGTAACGGATTCCATGCCGGCGTCTCCGCCGCCCGATACTTCCGCACGGTAGCCGCAAGAATTACAGACGTATTCGTTAAGCTGGCCCATTCAAGCTCTCCATTCACCCTTCGGACGGGCTAATCAGTTCTCTGCCCGAAATAATCTTGAGCCGTTTTGGGTTCATAGTTGGGCAATGATCGCTGCCCTGGTGGTATCCAATTGCCATGCCGACCGTCTTCCCCTCACTCGTCTCCTGGAATATACTCGACAGTGCCATCCGGCAAACGCCTCGTTCTCGGACCGGAATATACGCCTGAATAGAGGCGGCACTGTTCCGGCAAGACGTATTCGACCGAGCCAGTTGGCAACCGCCTATATTTGACCTCGCCGGGCGAACCAGGCCGCAAGCCTCCCCGGAACTCTGGCTCGTCGGGCGAGTTCGTGTCTGGAATGAGTTCCGGCTCCGCACCCTCGTTTTTTGGACTCATCGCCTGAAAATATGCCTTACTCGCGCCAAACAGGCAAGACCACGATCTGACTACCGCCTCTCCCAGCGCAAGTATCGTCGTCCGAAGTGCGCACGTCTGCACTGGATATGCTACTAGCAGGGGAACTTTAGCCTGGCGCAGAGTCCTTCCGGGCGGGATGCCGGACGAAAGGGAGGGCCGAAATGGGAGGTTAGGGGCCTGAAATGCGCTTCTCTTTGCACGATTCGCCTTTACAGCATGTTTCGCTCGGATTTATCGGTGGGGCAGACCGATTCCCCCAGAGATTCCAAGCATCCGAGAAGCGGGGGTCAGTCCGAGGAAGTGGAACCCCTAAGCAGAGTTGAACGGTTGTCGGAGCCGGCGGGAACGCCGGAGATTCCGGGATATTGCGGGTTTGGACGTACCCGGACATCCCGAGATTTCCAAAATTCATCATGTGAGGCGAAGGTGCTGCCCATGGTTTTACCGACACCGAAACAAGGACCGCCAAGACGATGAGCGATTTCTGGAAACACAAGCTGCTGGCGTTTTTGCACGATTCTCCGGGCGAGGCTCTCGACATTCGGAAACATTCCGAACGGGCCGAGGCCGCAATGCGGCGGGCCGGTTTCAGTGACGAGGAGGTTCGCAATTACGTGCGCGAAGCGAATTGGGCCGCAGCGGCTGCCGATCAAATCCCTTTTCCTCATTGGCAGGCGTCCGGGATGACTTGCGCGTTTGACGGCAAGAGGAACGCGTTTCTGCATCCGCTGGTTGGAGGATCGCACCGGATCGAATTCAACCCATTTCCATCCACGGAATTGGGTGAAGAAGTCGAGCAGGCGGTCCAGCCGGTCATCGGCGATTTCGGCGATCTGCCGGAAGACGAGAAATGGAAAGCACGGTTTTTTGCGCATTGGCGGCTTTGGCAACCGGCCGCGGTCGAAAAGGATTACCGGTTCGGCTATCTTCCGGCGGACTCCCGAATACCGGATCACACGATCTGGAATCACATGCAGCTTGTTTCGGCGCTTGCGGGATGCGCCGATACCGATGGAATGCTGCGACCCGCGTTTCTAAAGGTACAATTGGGACCGGTCCAGGATTTCATCGCGCAGGCTCGTAGCACGCGGGATCTGTGGAGCGGAAGTTACCTTCTTTCATGGTTGATGGCGGCTGGCCTCAAGGCGCTGTCGAGTGAGATCGGACCTGACGCAGTGATTTTTCCCAACCTCCGCGGCCAACCATTGTTCGATCTTCACTGGAAAAAGGATCTGTGGAGCGGGATTCGATTGACCGAGGAAAAACGGACCGTCTGGGAAACCATTCGTGAGGCTTACCAGCGCCAGGCCGGCGCCAGCGGCGCCGGAAGCGGGCGAGATGCAGCATTTCTGACGCCAAACCTGCCAAATGTCTTTTTGGTGGTAGTGCCCGCGGGCAAGGCTGCTGAACTCGGGAAACTGTTGGACGAGGCAATCCGCCGAGAATGGTCTAAGATTGCCGACAGCGTATGGAGTCTATGCGACAAGGAAGGATTGACCGGGGACGAGCCGGCGCTGACCCGGGAAATGCGCAAAAAGCGCTTCAATCAGCAGACGGAACAATTCCTCTCGATTAGTTGGGATGCCGCGCCCTGGCCCGAAACACTGGAAGAGGCCGTCTCGCTTGCCGGGAACTTCTCCGACAAGAAGATGCCCGCGGTCGTTGCTGCAAAGCGGGTCGGCGCCGTTATAGACATGGCCACGAAACAGATGCAGAAGGATCACCGGGACAGGCGTCATTACACCGACGATTCGAAAACGCATTTGAACAACGTGGGCCTCGCATGGGCGGCGCTTGTCGCTGTAAGTGGCTGGCGACTGGATGCTGTAAGGCAGACACGTGTTTTTGCGGCTTGGGGCGAAGGGGGCTGGTGTCGTTCAGCCGGTGGCACGCGTGGCGCGGCGCACAATAACAAGGACGTATTGAATGGACGGGACGAAGCCGTTGCAGGGGGACGGGAGTGGATGAAGAAATGTCAGGAAAAGCGGGAATATTGGGCGACGCTCTTCAAGAAGCCGGATTGGGTCGGGGCGATCACGTTGGTCAAGCGGCTCTGGCATATTTCCTATTTGCGGGACGGCTGGCCCGGCCTCGCGACCGGTTCTAGGGATTTTCCGATGGCCTCGACGAGAGCTATTGCTCGGGGCGAACCGAACAAGGATGACGACGAAATGGATCCCGAAGAGGGGAACGAAGACCGGCACTTCGCGGTGCTTGCCCTCGATGGAGACGAAATCGGCAAATGGATTAGTGGCGAGAAGACGCCATTCTTTGAGTCCCAGCTCGCGGACTACAAGGACGGCTCCGGCAATCCTCAAGGGGCGCTGAATTATTTCAAGCGCGGAGAGTTCAAGGAATTCCTCAAAGAGCACCGGCCGCTTTCGCCGGGTTACCATCTGCAATTCAGCGAAACGCTCGGCAATTTTGCCCTCCTGTGTGCCCGGCCAATTGTCGAGGCGTTTAAGGGGCGCCTGATTTACGCGGGGGGCGACGACGTGCTTGCGCTAGTTCCGGGAGACAAGGCCCTTGCCTGTGCAAGTGCGCTGCGCCGCGCGTTTCGAGGAGAAAACCCTGCCTGCGCCCGGATCGAGCCCGAGACGTCCGGGGTCTGCAACGGATTTCTGAAATCCGCGGACCTTCACGAGCGAACAGGCAAAGACGATCAAGGGGATGAGAAGCTGATTCCGTTCATAGTGCCAGGCCCGCGCGCAGATGTGTCTGTGGGAATTGCCATCGCGCATTACAAAGCACCTCTGCAGGATGTCGTGAGGGCGGCGCAGACCGCGGAAAAGCGGGCTAAGAAGACACTCGGTCGCGCGGCGGTGGCGGTATCCATTTTTAAGCGCAGCGGCGAGATCATCGAATGGGGCGCCAAATGGGAATCGGGTGGACTGGAGCTTTATCAGCAAATTGTCTCGGCGATGCAGGAGGGAAATCTGAGCGGAAAATTTCCCCATCGGGTGACCGAATTGCTCAACCCGTACCTGCTCCGCAAGTCAGGCATTTTCGATGCGAAAGGAGCAGCCGATTTTGACGCGCCGGCAGTTGCGCGCCTAGAATTCGGTCATGCGCTCGAACGTCAGAGCAGAAGGCGCAGCGGAAGGGCGGAATTGCGCAAGGATTTGATCGATAATCTCGACGGGTATCTCCGGAACCTGCCTGTCCCGGATGAGATGGGTTCCCCGCCGCATCCGAATGGGGCCGGAGCGGATGACGGAATTATCAAGAGCCTGATTGGTCTTTGTCAGACAGTGGCGTTTGCGAGCCGGACGAGCGAGGAAAGAAGTAACGAGACTGCCCCATGAATACCATCCTATTGCGGCCAACAGACGTGCTCTTTTTCAGGGACGGAAGGCCAATGGAGGGCTCACTGGCCGGACATGGGGCGGCCTGGCCGTTACCCACCGTGACAGATGCGGCGCTGCACGCTGCCCTGCATCGTTCGGGCCTCGAAGCGCACCCGCACCGTCACGCGGCTGGAAGCGGCCATGGCGCGCGGGAACGAAAATTCGGCTGTGTGCATTCGGTCGGGCCGTTTCCGGTGCAAGAGAAAGACGGCAACATGGATTGGTTCTTCCCGCGGCCGTTCGACCTGGTGGATGGCACCCTTCAGCCGGGAATTGCCCCGGCGGCAGGATTCAAGGCGGGAGAGAGCAGCCTGCCGGCGCCCTTGCATTACGCCGTGGGAAGCGCCCTTGCTCCGACAAAGGACGCAAAGGCAAAGGGATGGCTCAGCCGAGCCGCAATTGAGTGCTACATTGGTGCTGATCAGCCAGCCCTTCCTTTTGGGGGAGGCAACGCGGTGAACGATGAGGATATATTCGACGCCGAGCACACCATTGGAATCGGAATAGATCCGGAGACGGGTACAGCCGGTCAGGGCGAGGCCGCCGGCAAAATCTATTCAGCGCGGTACCTGAGGCTGCGCGACGAGTGGCGGCTGGGGATGTTCGCTCGCGCCGAGGACAAGGAGTTTCACGATCCGCTGCACGGCAACGACCTGGTGCGGGCGCTGTTCGATGGAAACAGTTCGCACAATATCCTCGTCGGCGGGCAACAGCGTGTTTGCACGGCTGAGCTATCAAAGGTGAACGGCGGCTCTCTCCCGCTGCCGCAATGCCGGAAGTCTGGCTTTAAATCAAAGAATGGGAAGCATTTCGTAAAATGGGTGCTGCTGACTCCGGCGATCTGGCCGGAGATGTCGGATGGCAAGTCGGCGCGCAGGGAGAGCGAGGTCGCAAAAAAGCCGCATCCGGGTGGCTGGCTGCCGAATTGGGTGGATCCTAAAAACGGCGCCGTGTTGCTGAGAAAAATCAGCGCGGAAGAGCGCCAGCGGCGGAGAACTTTGAATTACGGCGGCAAGGGCTACAGGGGGGAAGAGAACGCGGATGAAATCTCAGCCCGACTCGTGGCGGCTTTGGTGCCGAAACCGCTCGTAGTAACCGGCTGGGCGCTTCCGGGTGAGGAGGAGGGGGGTGCCAAACCGACGCTACTCGCCGTGCCAGCCGGGGCCGTATATTACTTCGAAGCCGACTCGGCGGTCGAAGCGGAGAAGCTGGCGTCGGTTCTCAACTGGAATGGCGACGGCGATGGAACCGCGATTAGGAACCGTCGGAGCACCGTTTTCGGCGAGAAAGGCTTTGGAATTGGCGTGTGCGGCACGTGGAAATTCTTTGAGGACGTCCCGGGACGTTCCAGTAATGGCAACCATTGAAATTGGAAAGTAAATACCCCTGACTATGAAACAGCGCATCTTATACATCTTCACGCGGACGCCGTTGCATGTCGGCGCGGGATCGAGCGTGGGAGCGATCGATCAGCCGGTGCAGCGGGAACGGCACACGGGATTTCCTATTATTCCGGGGAGTTCGGTGAAAGGAGTTCTTAGGGATCATCTGCGGAGTCTTGGCGAATCGGCGCTGAACGAGCTTTTCGGCCAGGGCGGCGATGCCGAGAACTTTACCGCCGGAAAGATCAGTTTCGGTGAAGCCCACCTCGTGGCGTTTCCAGTCCGCTCAGCAAGAGGGGCATTCGCGCTTGCCACGTCCGCTCTCGCGCTCCGCCGGTTTGCGCGTGATGCGAATTTGCAACTAAGGGTCCCCGACGAACCCGCCGACATGGCCTGCCTCGCAGGAGGCAAATTGACGATTGAGAAAAGCGGGAAAAAAGGCGTGGTTCTGGAGGAATACCGATTCGACGCCATCGGCGAATTTCCAAAGGAATGGGAGGCGGCGTTAACTGAAGTGCTCACCGATGCGGTTCTTTCGGGTGGATCAGGCCGCTTCGTGCTGCTCTCGGATGGCGATCTCTCCCATTTTGCGGTGAACGCCTGCCCTGTAAACCAGCATGTGCGGATAGATGATGAAACTGGCACAGCGGAGGAAGGGGGGCTGTTCAACGAACAGACCGTCCCATCCGAATGCCTCTTTTATGCGCCGCTCACGCTGCTACCGAGGGGCGCTGAGGACAATCCGGTGTTCGCAACTTTGAACGCGGAGCAGCTCGTGCAGTTTGGAGGGAACGGGACCACGGGGCTCGGCTTCTGTACCGTCAAACTTTCAAATTAGAGGAGGCAATAACCATGTTGAATCTTGAACAGGTTAGGGCGCGCAACGCGCTGAACTGCGCAAAGAAAGACGGTTCGCTCATCAGCGGTCCAAATGGAGGCGAAGTCATCAAGAAACTGCCGCCTTTAATCCTGAATCACGGCCTGCTCGCGACGGCCGCGTATGCTTATACACAGAAACAGGGTTGGCAGGTCGTTTTTAATTATATCGCGCAGCATCTGGCCGATAAGGAAGTTGATATCGTTCCTTTCGAAACAAACTCGCACGATAAGCTGATGGAGTTTCTGACGGGGCCGAAGGCCGACAGCCGCACACTGAAACTTGCAACCCTGGAGACGATGGCATGGCTGACGTATGCCAGGCGCTTCGTAAGAAGGAGTAATCGTGGCCCGGATTCCGATAAGTCCTGATGTCGCTGAGTTGATTGGCGCGGCGGCGGAGAAGGTGGAGAACCGCAGTCTCCTGCTGGACAAATTCGTGTTCCACAAGAAATGGCCGTGCGAGGTCGATCCTCAAGGAAGGGAGGTCAAGTGGGATGAAGCTTCGCGCTGGAGCTACATGCGGATTGCAGAGGATGCGGCCCAGATTCTGAACAGGGATGCTGCCGAAAGGCGGAAGAAGGCGCGTGGCCAGGATAGAGAGCCGAAGAATCAGGAACGCTACTTGGGTGAAGCGAGGTTGGCTGAGTCCCTTGCGAATATTTCCTGGAATGACAAAGAAATCGCGGAATTGCGGGCGCGGCATACCCAGAGGTTTGTCGCGATTTTCAGAGCGGCATTTAAGGAACGCGCTGCAATCACCATTGGACAACTCGAAGGGCGGCTCGCCATCAATCTGGCGGAAAGCCTGATTCAAAACGCGGGGATCAGCCTCGATCGGCTGTTTGGCCTACCGTTCATTCCCGGCTCGGCGGTCAAAGGAGTGAGCCGACACGCTGCCCTGGAGGAATTGCGCGAGGCGCCAGCGGAGAGAAAGCGGGCATTATTCGATCTGTTTCGTTCTATTTTTGGAACGGCGGACACGGATTTTAAAAATGGAGACCTGCGACCGTACCGTTCACTGCTGGGCGCTCTGGAGGAGAACCAGAAGGGTGCGATTGCCTGGCTTCCGGCGTATCCTATCAATCGGGCGCGTATTGTCGTTGATCTGACGAATGTTCACTATCCGGACTACTACAAGAGCGGGCGAATTGAGGACCTCGCAAAGGAACGGCCTAAACCGAATCCCTTTCCGGCGGTGGAGATCGGAGCGCAATTTGCATTTTGTCTGGTTTTGAATGGGATAAATGAAGACCGTGCCTTGCTCACTCAAGCGGAGCGGTGGCTCAACATGGCTCTAACCGTGCGTGGGCTCGGGGCAAAGACCGCTTGCGGGTATGGCTGGTTCTCATTGAAGCCCGAAGTCCTTGATAATTTGGAGGAAGAGGAACGGAAGGAGGCGGCTACTGCCGCACAAGCGGAGGCGAAAGCGAAGGCGGCCACGGTCCAATTGAAGGCGGAAGAGGCGCGGCTCCAATCGCTGGAACCAGTGCAGCGGGAGAGTGAGGCCCTACTAAAGCTCGCGGATGAAGCCTTTGCCCACTTCGCAAAGGAACTAGCGAGCAAGCCGGAAGCGCAGCAGCGGGCATTCATCGAACTGCTTCGGACGAACCCGCAGAAACGCGATCGTTTGAAGACCTGGAAGAAGAAAAAGCCTGATCTAATTAAATCCATCGAAGCAATTCGTGATGCGCTGAAGCTTCCACCCCTGCCATGAGCACGTTTCACCTGGAATTCATCACTCCTCTCTTCAGCCGGGGCGCTTACGAGGATCGGGTGGAGGTTCGTTCGGCCTCAATCCGCGGTCAGTTGCATTGGTGGTTCAGGGCTCTTGGAGGAAATGCGGGGGATGAGAAAACGATTTTCGGGTCGGTTGATCGTCCGGCGATTGCGAGCAAGCTTGTCGTGCGAATATCCGACGTAAATGGAATCCCCACTAGGCTGAACACGCTCCCGCACAAACTTGGAGACCAGGCGAGCCCGAAAGCCGCCTACGCGCCAGGGCTGACTTGCAAGCTGCAAATCCTCAGCCGACTCGGCGGATTGACTGGAAAGCATCGCGACGAATTTAACCGCACCATAGAAACGTGGCTCCTGTTGGGCACTCTTGGCCTTCGAGGCACACGGGCTGCCGGAAGTTTTATGTGGACGTCCGATGGCGACTGCGGCTTTACGCCACCGGAAACTTTCGAGCAATACGACAGATGCTGCCGGGAAATGCTGAAAGGCGCTCAGCTAAGATTTGCGTTCCTCGAAACCGTGTATGCCACAGCCGAAGAGGGGCGCCGGGTTGTATCGGATACCTTGGGCGGCAGAGGGGACCAACATGGACAGCGGGATTTGGAGCGGCTGCATCACCCGCTGGGAAAGGTCTTCGGCGGGCGCAAAACCTCGCCGTTGCGCTTTCGACTGGTACGATTCGATGGGAAATTCCGTATCGCCGCCATCTGGGATGCCCGAATGCAGGTAACGGGAAATTCGCTGTCAGACCTGAATGGATTAATTAAACTGCTCGCAGAGAAAAAGCCGAAGCTGGGATTGCAACTCATGTCCGCTTTCGCTGCCCGGTAGCACCAATCACTGGATCTTCATGCAACCCGGCCCGTCCATCATCCTTGCCCTCGCTTCCAAACAGATCTGGCCGCATGTACTCACGGTCACCGCGTACAAGCCGCAGCGGCTCATTTTGCTCCACAGTGACGACGAACGGGAGTCCCGGCTTCCCGCTCAACGGCTCAAGAAGTTTTTTGAGAAGCAGAACCTCGTTTCGCCGGGTGCGGTTTCCCTCCGCGAGATTCCTGATGACGATTTTCATGGCGTCGAACGGGAGATTGCCGCGGCGGTTCGCGAGCTCTCGATCCCTCCCTCGGAATGTGCGCTCAATTTCACCGGCGGCAACAAGCTCATGGCTGCCGCCGCCTTTCATTTCGCCATCGAGAGGGGCCTGAACGCCATTTATCTGGAACGCAGGAATTCTGTTACGTGGTTTATGCCGGGTGACAAATCAATGGCGACTCGCACCGATACCCTCGATGCCCATCAGGCGGACGGCATCGATCCGGTGGCGTTGCTGCGGTGTCAAATCGACGCTTCGGAGGTCGAGAGAGAGGGCGAGATGATCACACTTAACGAGCGCGGGGCTGCTCTCGCTCTGGAAGATTTTCGCACGCAAGCCGAATCGGGAACCGACATGCTGCCGTTTCTCTCGGTGCGCGGCGAAGCGGATCGCGACGCAAGGGAGGGCGATCCGCTGGAATATGCCGCTGCGGCAGTCGTGTTGAAGCTCGGGGTGTCTCAGGTGCGGCGCAGTCTGCGCCTGAAGGTCCGATCAACGGCCGGCGTATCAACCCGCGTGCCGCACGCCGAGATTGACCTCCTATTCAATTTCGGCGGGCATCTTTGGATCGTCGATTGCAAGGATCGCAAACCGGCTGCGGACCTGCTCAAACCGCTGGATACCTTGCTTAAACCGCACCTGAAGAACTCCGAGCTTCAGAAACACCTCGCCAGGCTCCGGGATCAACTCTCCATCAGTGAAACGAAGGCATTGAAGGAAGACCTGCTTGCGATCCGGGAAGCCGGCGGCCTGCTTGGCAAAGTCGTTTGCGTGCGCAAATCCGAACCGCCCGACGAAGTGAAGCAATTCGCCCGGCACAACCAAATCGAGATAATTCCGAAGCGGAACATGTTTTTCGGTTGGCAGTCGCTCCTTTTCCCTGATCGTCCTCCGGATGCTGAATCCCTGGCGGGGTTGCTCACTGCATTTCATTCATGACCCTCGACCTTTCCACCCTTTCCATTTCCACCGCCACGGCTAGGCTGGCCGACCTGCCGGCTTACGAACAGCACGCCAAAGACATGGTGCCGCCGGGTTGCGATGTCACGCTTACCGGCCACGCTCCGGTCTGGCTTTACCTGCGAATCGCCCATGCCTTGCACGGCACGGCGCGGACTTTGACTTATGACAGCCCCGTCACTGGTCTGGTCGAGATTTTCAATCATAATCCGAGATGAACAATATATGATTGACTCCTTCCAGCAGGATTGTGGCCGGTAAACCACTATGCCGGTTGCAAACCCCGACATCCGCGGATGTCCAGAGGAATGACTTTTCAGCCCCGTTTCACGAGAATCCAGCCAAATAACTCAATGGATGCAAACCTGAACATCACCTGTCCCAAATGCGGCGCGGAAATTCCTCTCACCGAGGCTGTCTCCCACCGTCTGCGCGAGCAACTCGAATCGGATTTCGAAAAGAAAATGCAGGAAACCCAGGCCGCCTTCGCGGCGCGAGAGCAGAAAATCGAGAACGACCGCCGGGCGCTTGAAGAAAAATCCGCCAACCTTGACAAGAACATCGCGAATCAAGTCGAAACGCAGCGCAAGGAATTGCTGGTGCAGGCGCGGCAGGAGGCGGAGGGAGCTCTCGGTGCGAAGATGAAGCAATTGGAAGAGCATCTCGAGTCCAAAGGCGCCGCATTGAAAAAGGCGCAGGAAGCCGAACTGAACCTGCTCAAGCAGAAGCGCGAATTCGAAGAGGCAAAGGCCCAAATGGACCTAGAAATGGCCCGCAAGCTGGACGAGGAACGCAAGCAGATCGCCGAGACCGCCCGCCAACAGGCCGTCGAGGCCGGGCGGCTGAAACTTGCCGAGCGGGACGAGAAAATCCGCGGCCTTCATGACAAGATCGCCGAGCTTCAGCAACGGGCAGAGCAAGGCTCGACGCAGACGCAAGGCGAAGCACTCGAAATCACGCTCGAAGGGGACCTGCGCGCGGCTTTTGTATACGACGAGATCACCGAGGTGAAAAAGGGACAGCGCGGCGCCGATGTGGTCCAGAGGGTACGCACCAACGCAGGGGTGGAATGCGGGTCGATCCTTTGGGAAACGAAGCGCGCGAAGAACTGGAGTTCTGACTGGCCCGAAAAATTGAAGGAAGACCAGCGCCAGGCGGCGGCTGCGCTGGCGGTGCTTGTTACGACCACCCTGCCCGAGGGCCTGCGCGGGATGGGCCAGCACGAGGGTGTCTGGGTGTGCGAGCCGGGACTGGCCCTGCCGCTGGCGGCCGCGCTGCGCGGTGGACTCATCTCGGTGGGCGTGCAAAAATTGCAGGACACGGATCGGGCGGGAAAGATGGCCCAGCTCTACGATCATCTCTGCGGGATCGAGTTCCGGCAGCACGTGGAAGCAGTCGTCGACTGCTTTAAATCCCTCCAGGAGCAACTGGGGGATGAGCAGCGCGCCTTTGCAAAGCAGTGGAAAGAGCGAGAGAAGCAAATCACGAAGGCCATCCAGCACACGGCCATGATGTACGGCGGCATCCAGGGCATCGCGGGACGAGAAGCGCTGCCGGAAATCGCAACCCTCCAACTCCCGCAGTGAAAGACCGCAAGGCATTCCTCGGCAGAAAGGCGCACAGAATGAAACCGCGCCGTGCTTCTATTGCGGGCATGACGGAGGCGGAAACAAAACGCGAGACGCTCTCGGACAGCTCGGCGCAAACAATTCTGCTGGCCGTCACTGGCACTGCTCCGGCCATCCTTACCGAGACGATTTGGGCGCTGGCTCACGAAAACCCACCGGTAATACCTGACCGGGTCATCGTCCTGACCACGACCGTGGGCCGGGATGAAATCGTGCGCGAGTTACTTTCGCCATCGCCTGACTTTGGCGGCTCACGCGCATGGGATGTGTTGCGGGCGACTCTCAAAAAGGAAGGCATTGAAACCTCGCGCAAACTCCGCTTTGGCAAGACGGGTGACGACCTGCGCACATTTACAATTCTCGATACAAATACGGGCCGCTCCGGTGAGATTGATGACATCCGCACCCTCGATCAGAACACCGCCATGGCCGATTTCATCCTCGAGGAGGTCCGGCGAATCGTCGAAAACCCCGATACGCGGCTCATTGCCTCAATTGCCGGCGGTCGCAAGACCATGGGCGCGCTGCTATACGCCTGCATGACGCTGATCGGCAGGCAAACTGACCGCCTCACGCACGTGCTCGTCAACGAACCGTTCGAGGACTCGCGGCTCAAGCCGAAGTTCTTCTTTCCGGGACAGCCCTCTACCAAGCTGACCACAGTGGACAGGCAGACCGTCGATATTGGCGAGGCCCGCATTGACCTTTGTAATGTGCTTTTTGTGCCGTTGAGAAACCTCTTTTCGGAGGAGCTTGGCCGGATGCCCGGCAGCTTCTCAGGCATTGTGGCTCACTTGCAAAGGGGAATTCTCGACATGACAAGCGTGCAAACGGTCTTTACCGCCAGCCGCTCCCACCGGGAGATCAACGTCGATGGCGTGCGCGTTCGCCTCTCGCCCAAGGAACATCTCATCGCCCTGTTCCTTGCAGATCGAGCCCGGAGCTCGGAACCCGCGTTCGGCGCCTACAAGGACGCGGTGGACCTGATCAACGAATACCGGAAGCATTTGATTCAGGCCGCGAGCGGCAACGGCTGGGGAGACTGGCGAAATGCCGACGGCCTTAAAGCCGAATTCGATGATCGAGAGGTGACAAAGGCGCTCTCCGGCATCCGAACTAAGCTGCTCAAACACGGCCTGCCAAAACTGAAATGCCGGTTTCTTCCCGAAGCCGCGCGGCTCTCGTTCGACCTTCGGCCTTCCAATATCCGAATCGACGATTGACAATCTGAGCCGCGATGTATACTCCGCCGAAAATTTAGGCGTTCTGAGTAACCCGCCCGCCGAAAGGCAATGAAGACCTTCCATCCTTGGCCGGAGGTTGAGGAGAGGGCTTTGTCCTGAGTAACCCGTCAGGCTGAAAGGAATTGCATTTCGGACTTCGGAATGCGGAATGGGAGTTTGCTCTTGAGCCTTCCGAACCGTCCCAGGTAACTTCCCTATGCCGAAAGGCATTGGAGATTGTGCGCCGTTCAGTTTTCGTTTCAGATTGTCTGGGGTTTTCTAAACAACTTTCCCGCCGATAGGCATTGGAGACAAGATGGTGATCCAGGCAAGCAGTTGTGAGTCATGGTGCCGACCTGAGTAACCTGCCCGCTAAAGGGCATTGGAGACAGCTTGGCTTTCCCCCGCTTGATGGTGTAGAGCGGCGTTCTAAATGACTCGCCCGCCGAAAGGCATTGGAGACACGAAGAACTCGTCGTCCACTTTGAACAGGAAGAACGTGGCGTCGTGAAAAAGCAACCTGCCGAAAGGCAATGGGGACGCGATGGTATTCTTGTTGTGTGCGATGAGATCCGAGTCGTTTTGAGTAACACGCCTGCCGAAAGGCATTGGAGACTAGAACACTCGGCTACCATTGGGGTAGTAGGGTCTTAAATAACTCGACTGCCGAAGGCGTTGCATTTCGAAATTCGAAATGCGGAATGCGAGTTTGCTCTTGTACCTTCCGAACCAACCCAGGTAACTTTCCTATGCCGAAAGGCATTGGAGACCAGGTGACGAGCTTCGTGCCGATGTCGGGCGACGTCCTGAATAACCTACCCGCCGAAAGGCGTTACATTTCGGAATTCGGATCCGCCGAAGGCCGGACCCGTCCTTTGGCATGACTCTGGCATGGTTTCGGAATGCGGAATAAGAAATTGCTCTTGAGCCTTCCGAAGCGTCCCGGGTAACTTCCCTATGCCGAAAGGCAATGGAGATGTGCACGTGACGTACTGGCCCGGAAGCTTTTTGTTCTGTTTGGACCAACTACTCAGCCGAAAGGCATTGGAGATGCGTCGCTCTGTATACAGCGATTGTATTATGAGTGTGGGTGTCCTCAGTAACCCGCCTGCCGAAAGGCAATGAAGACGTGCTCATGTTGCGGCGCGGGAGGTTATTGGTAATACGGGTCCTGAGTAACCCGCCTGCCGAAAGGCAATGAAGACGTGCTCATGTTGCGGCGCGGAAGGTCATTGGTAATACGGGTCCTGAGTAACCCGCCTTCCTAAAGGCATTGGAGACTCATTTGTCGTCCTTTCTGTCTTGCGGACTTCTGGCGGTCCTGAGTAACCGGCCTGCCGAAAGGCATTGGAGACTCGGCCAAAATCGTGGCCACGATTGCGAACTGAAAGGCGTTCTGAACAACCCGCCTGCCGAAAAGCACTGGAGACAAGGGCGGCGCGGGTGGTTAAGGCTTCCCCATTGGTCGTCCTGAGATATCCGCCTGCCGAAGGGCGTTGCATTTCCGAATCCGGACTTCGGAATGCGGAATGGGAGTTTGGTCTTGAGCCTTCCGAACCGTCCCAGGTAACTTCCCTATGCCGAAAGGCATTGGAAACATCATGATTATGAATTGGATTATGAAATTTATCAGTGACAGTCCTGGGTAGCCCGTCGGGACGAAAGGCATTGGAGACTCGGCCTGACTTGCGGCGAGTTCGCGTTCGAGAGTGCGGTCTTGAATGACCCGTCTGCCGAAAGGCGTTGCATTTCGGATTTCGGAATTGCCTACATAATTCACCTGCCGAAAGGCATTGGAAACTAGAACACTCTGTCACCATTAGGGTAATAGGGCGAGTCCTGAGCAACCGGCCAGCCGAAAGTCGCCGGATTTCGGAATGGAAGTTTGCTCTTGAGCTTTGCACAACGCCCTTAGTAACACTCCAGATGCCGAAAGGCATTGGAGACCTGCTTAGACCTCATTTTGTCCAAGGATCGGTATCCAGTTCTGACTAACGCGACTGCCGAAAGGCAATGAAGACTCCTCCAACGCCGCGCGAAGTTCCGCGATGGTGGCCGAAGTCCTGAGTAACCCGCCTGCCGAAAGGCATTGGAGACTTTCCGAACACCTAATCAACCGTGGCCACGTCCTGCTGTCCTGAGTAACTCGCCTGCCGAAAGGCATTGGAGACCCGATGTCAATCTGTTCAATCGCCTCTTCCTCGGTGCGTCCTGAGTAACCTGCGTGCCGAAAGGCATTAGCTTGCGCTTCCTGCGTTGTCGGGCAACGTCCTGAGTAAGGAGACTTGAGGAGGTCTCAGGACCTCCGGATCGTTCCTGCGCGGGCGCTATTGAGGCAGACTTCCTCGATGCCGCTCGATGAATCCAGCGAGGCCGAAGGGCAAGCGGGACGACGTTTTTGCCTGATCGAATATGACCTGACGCTCAATCGACTTATACCCCGCCTGCTATTGAAGATCGAGACATCCGACCGGCCGGATGTGGCGGCGCTGGATGCGATTCTGCGCCTCTTCTGCCCTCAGGACAGTGCGCAACCAAGCCAGTCATGCAGCGTGACTGTATTCAATATGGATATATGCGGTTACCCCTATCAAAGGATGGTGGTGACGAGTGAAGTGGAATGAGAACGGAATTCAGCGATGTCCGGGGAGGTCCGCGTGATGGACCGAATGCAGGGTTGCCGCGAAAGTGAAGCCGTGACGGACGACCAAATCATGCTCGAAGCAAGACGGCTGTGGGAGATGTTTGTCCGGCGCCTGGGCCGGCAGCGGCTGCAAATGGTACTGCTCTTGGCGGGCCTGATAATTACCGCGTGGGAAGCCTGGATGTTCCTTCAAAGGATCC
>JBEKOV010000045.1:0-23977 GCA_049521415.1 Chthoniobacteraceae bacterium | reverse complement strand
CCGCAGTCGTGTGCCCCTTTTCTCTCGCCGCTATGATCCGCTCCCGCAGATCAAGACTGTAGGTTCGCATCCACCTACCATACCACTCTTTGCCTCAGATTAAATAGAAAATGCTCTAGTCCCCTACGTCCCATCGGTCCTATGAGTCCCATTCTTCCGTGTTGCATCCGTCTGCGCGCCGCAGCCCCTCTGCAACACCCCTCAAAACGTCAACGGAAATAAAACCGTTAGGTACCGCAACGCTTCGATTGCTAAGCTCGTCTTTATGGACCCGGACGAGAACGGCAAATTCTTCAATGAATGGACCGCGCGGCATCGAACAGATTCAATAAAGAGAGCATTGGCGGAGCCTTGGCTTGGATCAGGAGAACGCGAGCAATGAACAAATTAGCCACAACATCACCACCTCCCCGCGCCATCAAATCGTTCTCCTCATCCGGTCAGTCGAATGCCGGTCAAGGGACCGGCACGGGCGCAAGAGCGAAAGAGCCGCAAAGCGCCTATGGTCCGGGAATATCATTCTTGCATCCGTCGGGCATCAAGCGACCGGATACGCCCGCATTGTCGTGAACCATGACCAATTGCACCTCGTGGGCGGGAATCAGGCTTTGGACCGCCTTCAATTCGAGCAATACCTTCTCCTCAACCAGCATATCGGCTTCAAATTCGCCCACGACAACATTATCATAATACACATTGATTGGTTTGTGGCAATCGAGCCGCAAACCCGCTTTACGCAACTCGTGCGCCAAAGAGTTCTGGTAAACCGATTCAAGAAAGCCCGGCCCGAGTGCCGAATGCACCGTCATCGCGCCACCAACGATTCTCTCGATCAGTTCCCCCTCTTCAATTTCCCCATCCTGTAAATCCCGTTCATCCTGTCAAAATCTGCCTCCCCAAAATCCATTCTGCAAGCCCTTCCCCCCTGAATGTCCCGTCCTCAGCCGCGTGGCCTTGGTGCGGCAGGTAGAGAAAATGGCGAATGGCGTCGGCTCTGGAGTTCATTATCTGGCTGACACCTCCGCACTTGCCGGGCAGCCCATTCCAGGCTTAACTCCCAGCATGAGCGCCGCCGAAATCATCGAGCAGTTTAAGGCCCTGCCTCCGCAGGAGCGGGCCGAGGTAGCCAGGTTTGTCGTCGCGAATGACGATTCCTGGGTTCCCGAGGACTTTAAGCACAGCATGGCGGACCTCGAAGCCGGACGGGTCTTCGACATGGATACCGTGATGAGCGGTGCCGAGCCTCCGCCCCGCCCGGCCAAGTGAAATACCGCTACGGGGCAACCCAGCGTTTTTGGGAGAAGCTCAAGGCGTTGCCGCCGCGCCAAAGGGATTCCGTCGATCGCGCGTGGGGAATTTTCAAGGAGAATCCATTTGATCCGCGCTTGCGTTCCCACAAAATCCACAAGCTCTCCTCACAATATGGTCGTAATATTTTTGCCGCGGTCATCGAGGGCGACCTGCGCGTGCTCTTTTGCGTCGAGGGCGACCGAGTGGTGACATTGGACGTTGGCTCGCACGACGTTTATCGCGGGTAGCCCTTCAGAGTTTTGTTATCAGCCCAAGCGCCTCCCGCAACGCCTCCCCCGGCTCCGTCGACCGCAGCCGCGGAAACTTCCCCGCCACCAGCACATAATCCCGATTGCAAGTCAGCATCAGCTTCCGCTCCTTAACCTCAACCTTAGAAATCCTCCGCCCCGCCGCCGCGATCTTGATCTCCGACAAAATCAACAAATGCTCAACCGCCTCTGGCAGCGGCCCAAACCGATCCCTCCACGCTTTGCGCACCTTATCCAGTTGCTCCTTCGAACTTACCTCCGCCAGCGCCCGATAAGCCTGAATCCTCATCTTCGGCTCAGTAATATAAGCCGCCGGCAAAAACGCCCCCGTAACTTCCTCACCACCCGCCTGCACATACTCAGCCTCATTCGTAATCACGAAATCAAACGTCACAGGCACTTCCACCCGCGGCTTCGTCTTCTCCCCCTTCAGCTTCGACACAGCCTGCTTCAGCAACTGGCAATACAAATCAAACCCAATCGCCACAATATGCCCGCTCTGCGCCGTCCCCAGCACATTCCCAGCCCCGCGAATCTCCAAATCCCGCATCGCAATCTTAAATCCCGCCCCGAGATGCGAGTATTGCTTGATCGCATTGATCCGCTTCCGCGCCGCCCCCACCGTCATCATATCGCGCGGCAGCATCAGATAAGCATACGCCTTCATCTGCGCCCGTCCCACGCGCCCGCGCAACTGATACAAATCCGCCAGCCCGAATCGATCCGCCCGGTCAATAATGATCGTATTCGCATTCGGAATATCCAGCCCGCTCTCAATAATCGTCGTCGATACAAGCACATCCGTCTTCCCATCCACAAATCGCTGCATCACATCCTCCAGATCATCCTCCTCCATCTGCCCGTGCCCAATCTCGATCCGCGCCTCCGGGCATAGCTCCTTGATCCGCTGCGCCACGCGCTCAATCGTCTCAATCCGATTGTGCAAAAGATAAACCTGCCCCTGTCGCGATAGCTCCCGCTGTATCGCATCCCGAATCACCCGCTCATCATATCCGCAAATAATCGTCTCCGTCGGAATGCGATTCGCCGGCGGCGTTTCAAGCAGCGACATATCCTTCGCCCCCATCAGCGACAAATACAGCGTCCGCGGTATCGGCGTCGCCGAAAGAGTCAGCACATCCACAAGCTTGAACATCTCCTTGAACCGCTCCTTGTGCTTAACCCCAAACCGCTGCTCCTCGTCGATCACAACAAGCCCGAGATCCTTGAAATAAATATCCGCCGAAATAAGTCGGTGCGTACCAATAACAATATCGACCCCTCCCTCGCGCAATCCCTTCACAGTCTTCGTCTGCTCTCTCTTCGTGCGAAACCGGCTCAACATTTCCACCCGCACCGGGTAATCCGACATCCGCTCCCGGAACGTATGGTAATGCTGCTGCGCCAGCACCGTCGTCGGCGCCAGCACCGCCACCTGCTTCCCTCCCATTACCGCCTTGAACGCCGCGCGGATCGCCACCTCCGTTTTTCCAAATCCGACATCTCCACAAATAAGCCGATCCATCGGCCGCTCACTCTCCATATCCGCCTTCGTCGCCACGATGGCCGTAAGTTGATCCGGCGTCTCCTTATAGAGAAACGAAGCCTCGAACTCACCCACCCACTTACTATCCGGCGGAAACGCAAACCCATGGCTCGTCTCCCGTTCCGCATGGATCGTCAGTAACTGCGCCGCATAACTATAAATAGCCTGTTCCGCGTTCTTCTTCGCCTTCGCCCACCGCGCATCCCCCAGCGAAGAAAGCCCCGGCGCCCTCTTCCCGACGCCAACATAGCGCGACACCAAAAACGATTGCTCCAGCGGAACATACAGCCGCGCCCCTCCTTCAAACTCAAGCGTCAGCACCTCCTCTTCCTTCCCATCCATCGCAAATTGCCGAAGCCCAAGAAACTTCCCGATCCCATGCTCCAGATGCACGACATAATCGTCCTCATTCAACTCGCTGAAATCAATATGCGCCCGGCTCGCCTGCTCCCGCATCCGCCGCATCGCCAGCCGCCGCGCCCGCGTATTGCGATAACGCCCGAACAACTCCGCATCCGAAAGCACCGCCAGCTTCCCCGCCGGAAAAGTAAATCCATGCCCAATCGCCCCGACCGCGAATTGCACATGCTGCTGCTCCTCCTCCGGCACCAATTCCCGCAGCCGCTCAATCTCCCCCTCGTTGTTGCAAAAAATGTACGTGTGCCAATCCTGCGAACGCCACTCCTCCAACTGTCGGAAAAACTGCGCCCGCTTCCCCTCATCCACCACAAAAGCCCCCACCTCAAACTCCCCCAGCCCATGGTCATAACACGCCGCCGAAAAATCCTCCGCCCCGCCCCCCGTTTCCGCCCCCGTGAGAACATGAACGCGCGCCTCGGTAAATCCGGCGTTCACATTTACCGTAACGTCGCCATTGCGGATATATCCGCGAAAAATACAGATCTCCTTGTCCGATTCCGCCAGCAAAATGGTGCATGAATCGAGCTGCTGCACCGACGTCTGCGCATCCAGGTCAAATTGCCGGATCGACTCAATGTCATCCCCAAACAACTCAATCCGAACCGGTTGCGTATGGTTCCACGCATACACATCCACGATCCCGCCCCGCACCGCATACTGCCCCCGCATCGAAACCTGCCCCACCCCCGCATACCCCGCATTTTCCAGTTGCCCAACGAGTAATTCTCGTTCCAGCCTCCCTCCTCTCTTGAGCACGACTGCCTCGGTGCGAAGCCCTTCCGGCGATGGAACTCGCTCGTCCAGACTCGATCGCGTCAGCACGACAATATGTGACCTGGTCGATTTATGGGAGTGATCCCGGCTAAGCGATTGCAGAAGCGCCAGCCGTTCCGCCGCAATCTCCGGATCAGGCAGAACATTCTCACCCAGAACGACTTCCTTCTCGGGAAAGAACGCCGCATTCGGAAACCAATTCAGCAATTCATTATAAATCGTCTCCTGCGCCCGCGAATTCTCGCATACAATCCAGCACCGCCGACTCGTACTCCCGGCAATAATCGCCGCCAGAAACGATTGAGCCGCCTCGGTAACATGCTCAAGGACAACGGCTTCTCCGCCTTCGAGCGCGCGGAGCCTCTCGCGAATGGGAGCCGATTCCCGAAGCCGTTCCAGGATTTCCGCTGCTGCCTGGCTATCCCGCGTTTTAGTCATGGAGATTTGCCTGCGCTGGAAAACCAAATTCTTTGCGGTAAGCATCAAGTACCTGCCTTCCAACGACATGCGCCATACGGCGGCCATCGAGCGTCGCGACGGGCATGATACCGAGCCAACTGCTGGTGAGGAAGATCTCGGTTGCAGTCTCTAGGCTGTCGCGTCTGATAAATCCCTCGTGTGCAGTGCCTTGGAAGGTGTGCATCACCCACTCACGAACGACGCCGGGGCGGCAAGTACACGAGTCGGAAGAACAGAGATACGAGACAGGGGTCATCATTCGCTTCCCATTGACAACGAATACGTTAGCCATGCTAGCGGAGAGCAAAATGCCTTCGGGCGAGATCAGGAGAACTTCGTTCGATTGGCGCGCAATGCCGTCGTTAAACGCGCGAAGGTTGCGCCAGTAGTTTCCCGTTTTAAGCCCCGGCAGATCAGGGACATAGGGATCGGGGTGAATGGTGAGGTCATAACCGCGATGATAGACGCGCGATGGGATCGGGTCGCGAGGTTCGACAAAGACGAGGAGGCGGCAATTGGCAGGCGCGGTGACCGGGCCGTCGCCGGCGGTCACGTAGATGCGGGCAAAACCATCGCGAAGCCCGTTGAGTAGGGAGCCGCATGTGGCGGCGGCGCCAGCCGGAGGGACGAAGCCGACCGCCTGGCAGGCGAGGTCGAGGAGTTGCAGATGGTCTTCAAGAAAGAGGGGGATGCCGTTGTGAATGCGGATGCTCTCGAAAACGGACATGCCGTAGCGGAAGCCGCGATCGGTCGGCGGCAGCCCGGTGGCGGGCTCGAATGCGGAACCGGACCAGAGCCAGGCATGCGAGGAATCGGAGGCGTTTGAATCGGCGTGAGGTTCCATTTGAAGGGCAGGCAAAATCGTAGCGCCCCTTCCCAACTCGACGACTCGCCCGCCAACTACTGGATCGTCAGCTCGCGGGTGATGCCGAAGCGCTCAATGCGTTTGCGGAGGGTGGCGCGGGTGATGCCGAGGAGCTTCGCGGCGCGGACCTGGTTGCCGCGGGTGGCTTTCATGGCATGCAGGGTGAATTCGCGCTCGAGCCACGGCAGCAACTCGACGCCGGGATTCGATTGCGCGGCGCGCAGCAGCACTTCAATCGCGGCTTCCGTCGTCATTTCGGCGGGGGCGGCGCCGGCGGGAGTTATGGCGGGCGGGATGCCGTCCACTTGCAATTCGGTCGCGCCGAGCGGCAGGTCCTTCGGCAGGATGATGTCGGAGGTGGCCAGGACGGAGGCGCGCTGGATCACATTCTCCAGTTCGCGAACGTTCCCGGGCCATGGGTAAGACTCGAGATTGCGCACGGCCTCTTCTGCCAGCTTGAGGCGGGGCAGATGCTTGCGGACGGCGACCTTTTGAAGGAAATACTCGGCCAGCAGGCGGACATCCTCGATGCGCTGGCGCAGCGGCGGAATCTGGATGCGGACCACGTTGAGGCGGTAGAACAAATCCTCGCGGAAACTCCTGGTGGCGACTTCGTGTTCGAGGTTCTTGTTGGTCGCGGCGATGATGCGGACGTCGGTCTTGAGCGTGGCGCTGGAGCCAATGCGTGAGAACTCGCCATTCTGAAGGACGCGCAGGATTTTTCCCTGCAAGGAGAGGGGCATGTCGCCGATCTCATCGAGGAAAAGCGTGCCGCCGTCGCTTTGCTCGAAGCGTCCGACGCGCTGGGTGATGGCGCCGGTGAAGGCGCCTTTTTCGTGGCCGAAGAGTTCGCTCTCGAGCAATTGCTCCGGGATCGCGGCGCAGTTGATTGCGACGAAATTGCGCCCGGCGCGCGCCGAGTGGCGATGGATGGCGCTGGCGGCGAGTTCCTTGCCGGTGCCGCTCTCGCCGGTGATCATCACGGGAGCGTCGGAGTGGGAGACGCGCCCGATCATCTTGAAGACGTGCTGCATTGCGGAAGACTGGCCGATGATAAAATCCTGGTGCTGCTCGACGGTGAGCTGCGGCTTGAAGGTAGCGGTCGAGCGCATTTCCGCCTGCTGCTTGAGGGCGGCATCGACGACGGGCTTGAAGTTAAACGGGAGCGATTCCTTGCGGAGGAAGTCGAACGCGCCGAGCTTCATGGATTCAATCACGGACTGGGTCGTGCCGAGCGCGCTGGTGAGGATGACCATCGCGTTCGGGTCGCGCTGGCGGACCTTCACGAGCAACTCCAGGCCGCTGAAGGGCTGGAGATGCGTATCGCAGATCAGCAGGTCGGGCGTCTCCGTGGCATACATGCGGTAGCCATGCTCGGAATTGACGGCGGTGACGACGCGGGTGGTGGGCGTGCCGAGGAGCTGCTGGGCCCACTCGAGGAAATCGGTCTCGGCATCGACGATGAGAATGGTCTGTGCCTTATCCATCGATGTGCGAGCGGGCTGGGCCGGCGGACCGGCTGTGGAGGGGATGGGGCTGCGTATTCAAAATGGGCGCTGTTCAAAGGCCGCCGTAGCGGCGCTGTCGTTTGCTGTAGTCCTCGATTGCCGCCAGCAAATCCGGCTTTCGGAAATCGGGCCACAATTTTTTTGTGACGTAGATTTCCGTATAGCTTAGCTGCCAGAGCAGGAAATTCGAGATGCGCATCTCGCCGGAGGTCCGGATGAGCAGGTCCGGGTCCGGATAATAGCGCGTGTAAAGATGCTTGCTGAACACGTCCGGGTCAATCATGGCCTCATCGAGATGGCCCTGGCGGACGGCCTGGACGAGGCTGCGAATAGCGTCGATGATCTCGAGCCGGCCGCTGTAGGAAAGGGCGAGAATAAGGGTCGTGGAGGTATTGGAGGCGGTCAACTCGATGACGCGGTGGAGTTCGCGCTGGCAGGAGTCCGGCAGATCGGTCAGGCGTCCGATTGCCTGGAGGCGGACGTTTTGCTCCATCAATTCCGGGGCTTCCTTGCGCAGGAAGCGTTCGAGCAATTTCATGAGGGCCGTGACCTCGGTCTTCGGGCGCTTCCAATTCTCCGTGGAGAAGGCGTAGAGGGTGAGGTACTGGACGCCCATCTCGCCGCAGGTGCGCAGCACGGTGCGGACGGATTCGGCGCCCTCCTCGTGGCCGCGGATGCGGGGCAGGCCGCGTTCGCGAGCCCAGCGGCCATTGCCATCCATGATGATGGCAATGTGGCGCGGGACGGTGAGGCCCGCCGATTTCAAGGACGGAGCGCCGCTGGACATGGGAGGGGAGATTCGCACGCGAGAGGGCTACAATACAATGGTCTGATGGCGACCCGGGCCGACGCTGGCGATGGTGAGTTTCGCGCCGGTCAATTCGGCGATGGCTTTCAAATACTCGCGAGCCTTGGGCGGGAGATCGGTCCATTTGCGCGCCTCGCCGAGCGGCTTCTTCCAGCCCTGGAATTCGACGTAAACGGGCTCGCACCCGGCAAGAGCGCGGACATCCGTGGGAGGGACATCGAGGCGCTTGCGCCCGAGCTTGTAGTGGGTGCAGACCTTGATCCAATCGAGGGAATCGAGCCCGTCGAGGTTGGTGATGGCGACCTCGTCCATACCGTTGATCATGGCAGCATAGCGGGTGGCGACGGCATCGAACCAGCCGCAGCGGCGCGCGCGTCCGGTGGTGGCGCCGAATTCGCGTCCGAGGGAGTGAAGCATGTCGCTGACGGAGGCATCCTCGGTGGGGAATGGACCTTCGCCCACGCGCGTGGTGTACGCCTTCATCACGCCGATGACGCGGTCCATGCGGTGCGGCGGGACGCCGGTGCCGGTGCAGGCGCCGCCGGCGGTGGTGTTGGAGGAGGTGACGTAGGGGTATGTGCCGTGGTCGAGGTCCAGGAATGTGCCCTGCGCGCCCTCGAAGAGAATCTCGCGTCCGGCCTTGATGGCCTCGTGGAGGAAGACGACGGTGTTCGTCACGAAGGGGCGCAGTTTTTCCGCCGCGCCGAGGTAGGCGTCGTTGACTTCCTTGAAGGAGACCTTGGGAGCGCCCAGGGCCTTGAGGATGGCGTTGTTCCCGGCGATCTTGGCGCGGAGTTTTTCGGTGAAAACGGCGGGCTGGATGAGGTCGCACATGCGCAGGCCGGTGCGGGCGGCCTTGTCGCCATAGGCGGGGCCGACGCCGCGTTTGGTGGTGCCGATCTTGTTGCGGCCCTTGTCGCGCTGCTCATCGAGGAGGCGGTGATAGGGGAAGACGATATGAGCGGCGTCGGAAATGAGGAGCTGGCTGTTGCGGATACGGACGCCCTGGCGCTTGAGGGTCTCGAGCTCGCCCACGAGGGAGACGGGGTCGATGACGACGCCATTGCCAATCACGCAAACCTTCCCGGGACGCAGGATGCCGCTGGGGATCAGGTGCAGGATGTACCGCTTCTCGCCGAGGATGACGGTGTGGCCGGCATTGTTGCCGCCTTGGGAGCGGACGACGATTTCCGCTTGGGCGGTGAGGAAGTCGATGATCTTGCCCTTGCCTTCATCGCCCCATTGAGCGCCGACCAGGATGGTGTTTGCCATGAATTGGAGATGGTTTTTGCTGTGAACGAAAACGAAAAAACGTCCCGGAAGACACGGAAGCCCATGCCCTCGGGACGTTTTCCGATGCTAGCGGCGAGGGGGAGGGGGGCAAGAAAGAATTGAGGATTCGGGGGGAGGACGGATGGGCGAGCACGGCTGCTGCCCCGCGACTCCGATTAGACTCCCACGGCTATGCTTGCGGTGCGTTTCCTCTTACCAACTCGCCGGTGAATGGATCGATATACGGCAATCCGCGCGGCTTGCTACGAGGCCAACGTCCCACAGAGGACAGGCGTCTGCGTCACTATTTTTCCAGGTTCTTTTCGGAATGAGTGCCGGAGGATTCTTAATCCTCCTGGAGCTCGAGGCGGAGGTAGTCGTACACTACGCCGGAAGTGACATCGCCAGCGGGCACGGTGAGCTGCATTTGGTTCTCGCCGGAGTGCATGAGCGCGCCATCGAACGGCTGGGCGTACTCGCGCCAGATGCCCTTGTCCGTATTGTAGCGGAGGGCATTGGTGGCTACCGGGAAGATGGTGCCGACGCTGTGGCCATTGACCGCGATGGCGAGTCCGCCGCCGCCGTCGGCTCCGGCCAATGCCAGGCGCAACGTCGCCTTACCTTGCGGGGTTTCGTTCATATTGAAGTTGATGGTCCAGGTGGTGGCCCGGCCATGGCCGTAAACACGCCAGGGACCGGATTGATTCGTATTCGGGTATTGGGCCTGGGATTCGGCCTTGACCCAGCCGAAGCGCTGATTGGCGGGATCTTTTGCGTCGGGATTCACAAAGGAAAGGTCGGTGGCGTGCGGAACTTCTTCAAAGAACCAGTCCTTGTGGTAATCGCTCTTGCCAATGGTGTAGGTGATGTCGTTCGGGAAGAGGAGGGCGTAACGCAGGGGCCAGCCCCAGAGCCAATAGTCCGCGCCATCGCCCTTGAAGAACTTGCCGCCGGTGCGATCGGGGTAGCCTATTTCCCAAATCTGTTTGCCGTAGCGCACGGGCTTCCAGTCGATCCTGCCCAGGTCCAGGGGTTGTCCGGCGGTGACAGTGATATTGGCTTGGGCGAACTCGCCAAGCACGCCATCGGCAAATGCGTGGAGGGTGTAGGCGCCAGGCCGGACGTTTGGAATGGTGAAGGTGCCGTCCGCGCCGCCATCGGTCCAAAACTGGTAGTAATCGGCGTCATGATTCCAGGTGACGAGGTCCCCGTTACCCGAGCGCCGGGCAAAGGCGCCGCCGAGGCCGGTGAAATCCGGGTGGGTCAGGCCGACGTACAAATGGGGCAGTTGGGTCGAGGCTGCCTGCGGATCGTCGAGCGCGAGTTGACCGGTGACGATGGCGCGCCCGGATTTTTGCGGATAATCGACGCCTTGCACCCAGGGGAACGGCCACTGGGCCTTGATGACTTTGGCCTCGTCGAGGGCGTCATCGAACAGTGCGTTCGCATTGGCAGTCCAGGCGGGTGGAATGGTGGGATTGCCTTGCGTGGCGGTCAGGGTGTCGAGGTCTGTCTGGGAGGGCGTGGCGGCGCTCTCGAGCGAATTGCAATAGACAAAGATGGGGCCAACGACCTTGTTCCAGACTTCCCCGGCGGGAATGTTGCACTCCGCACCGCCGGCGTAATGGCCGGAGGTCCAGTAGTCGAGCAAGGTCGCCCCCATGTGGCAGACGAGATCAATGCGTGTGGGTCCGCCGCCGATGTATTCGTTGGATGGGTTGATGAGCCAGATGCCGACATGATCATGGATGCTGGACCAGCCGTATGCGGGCAGCTTGTACATCTCCGCGCAATAATTGTATTTGTGCTCGACGGAATTCTTATAGATGCCGGTGCTGAGGATGCGCTGCTCCTTGGCATGAACGACGACAGCGGCGGCGAGGTCGTGCCCATTGCACATGGGCATATTGCGGTCCTGATCCACCGAGAGCCAGTCAAAGGTGGGCCTCATCTGGGTGATGAATCGGCTTTCGCCCTCGCCTGCAACGGGATAGGTGGCGCCGTGAGAATAAATGGCATAGGTGTAAATGCCGCTGAGGCCGCGTTCCATGGTGTAGCGGACCTCGATGTCCATGCGCCCGTCCACCCCCTTTACGTCCACCTCGGCCCGATCGCCGTTGTTGGACCCCGGGTCAATGGTCACGGAATGGGTCACCGTGCCGCCGGGGTATTGCTCCCAGCCTTCCGAATTGCGGCCCAGTGTCTCCATGCCCTTGTAGATCAGGGAAACCAGTTTGCCGGTGCGTTTCAAAACCATGGCCTTGACGATGCCATTGTCCATCGTCCAGGCAGCGGCGGTATTGGAGAGGGTGACCGGCGCGTCGGCGTTGGATTTGGCAACCATCGGCTCCTGCCCGGTGGCGCGCAACGCCGGCAGGGCCACGGTGACGGTCATGAAGGCAGCGGCGACGAGGATGGGCGGTTTGGCGGCAGAGAGTATGCTCATGGGGAGATTTGGGAAAATTTTTGCTTCCTAAATACAGGGTCCGGCGGACAGGCCCGGGTTCGTGTTCGGTCGTTCGACAGGCTCACGGCCAATGAGAGGCAGGGTCGCAGCCTCAGGGTTGCAAAAAGAGAGGAGAAGGATCGAGCGAGAGATGCACTGCCGCACCGTTTACGCGAGCAGCGTTTTGAATCCGCCTGCTCGAAATGGCGATCCCCTGTCAGCGCCTTCGCAAGGCCCTCGTCTGACATTACTACTACAAAGGAGATGCAATCGGTCAGGGACCATTCCTTTTCCGGGCGGGCATTGTAGAGTGCGAGCCCACGCTCAAAAAGCTCCGGCGACGCCTCCGCAATTTGCGTTCCCGGGTCTTCTGCGAGAACTCGAAACTTGGCTTGCAACTCCCGCCGTTGCGGAATGCTTGCAAAAGCGTCTGCAACCTCCGTGAGCACCCATTGCGTCGTCACCACTCCGCCCGTGAATGTTCCAACAAAATCCACGACCCGCTGATGGTGGGTGTCCCGCGTATTGAACAGCGCGAGATAAAACCAGGTATCCGCGAATACCCTCACTTCTTCGGCGCACCGTGCAGGTAGTGGTCGTGGTTTTCCGCCATATCCTCGGGCAGAGCGTCCGTGATGCCGATTAATCCCGCATATCGCTCAGCCAATGTCCTCCCGGTGACAGTCTCGAAAATGATTCGCGCGGAAGTGCCATCCGGTACATGCACGCCCGGCGGAAGCTTGATTGTGTCATTCTCAAGGGTTGCGGTAATACTCATGGCGGGGAAGCTGCCACAAGGCCGCCCTGCTGCCAAGCCTGCATCCGGCGGGGGTCGAACCCGCAACCTTTGGCTTCGGAGGCCGGCATTCTACAGGGTAAATGGGTCGGAGTCGCTATTTTTTTCGTCAATTCGCCCCCAGAATTTTCGACGCTCGTTGCCGGGCTTGCCGACTCTCTTTCATCAAAGGCCCTTGAGTTGGGGTGCGGGGTCCGTTAGGTTGATGGTCCCTATGAATGAGACTGCATATGCCAATCCCGATGTGCTTGTGAGCACGGAATGGGTGGCGCAACACGGCAGGGATGCCGGGGTTCGCGTCATCGAGAGCAATGAGGACGTGCTCCTTTACGATACGGGCCACGTGCCGGGCGCCGTCCATATTGACTGGCACACGGACCTGAACGATCCGCTGGTGCGCGATTATGTTTCGCCCGAGGCGTTCGCGCGGCTCTGCTCGCGGTTTGACATTACGCCGGAGACGACGTGTGTTTTCTACGGCGACAAGGCGAACTGGTGGGCGTGCTACGCGCTGTGGGTCTTCCGGCTGTTCGGCCACACGAATGTGAAGATCATGAACGGCGGGCGCGACAAGTGGATCGCGGAGGGGCGGGAATTGACGCGGGAGAAGCCGAGTTATCCGGCCTCGCAATACCCCGTGCCGGCGCGGCGGCTGGACGACGAGATTCGCGCGTTCGCGGACGAGGCGCTGGCGCAGAGCAAATCGGACAAGCCGCTGATCGACGTGCGTTCGCCGGGCGAATTCAAGGGGGAGATCACCCACATGCCGGAGTATCCGCAGGAGGGGGTGCTGCGCGGCGGGCACATCCCGGGCGCGAAGAGCGTGCCGTGGAAGACGGCGGTGAATGAGGACGGCACTTTCAAGAGCGCGGCAGACCTGGAGAAGATTTACGCGGAGAAATGCGGGCTCCAAAAAAGCCAGGAGATCATCGCCTATTGCCGGATCGGGGAGCGCTCGAGCCATACGTGGTTTGTGCTGACGTACCTGCTCGGCTATCCCAGCGTGCGCAATTATGACGGCTCGTGGACGGAGTGGGGAAATCGCGTGCGGATGCCGATCGAGCGGTCGGCGTAAGGAGGGGACGGAAAATTCGAAATTCGAAGATCGAATATACGGCCCCTTATGAACAAGGCTTGTCCAGACCCGTCGGAGAATGCGCCGGAGTCGGTGTATCCGCCGAAGCTTGGCGCGATTGTTTCGCTCTTCGAGGGGTTGCCGGAGGATGAGAAGCGGGAGACGCTGATCTCTTACGCGGACCAGGCCGCGAAGTGTGAGCCGGCGGACGGGGAGACATTCGACCTGGAGGATGTGCGGAAGGATGAGGAATGCACGGATACGGTGGGAATTTTCCTGAAGGTCGAGGAGCCGGGGCGGCACGTGCATTTTCGCGTATCGCTGGGGCCTAAGGTGCAAATCCTGACGAAGGCGATGACGAGCATCCTTTGCAGGGGGCTGGAGTGCTCGACGCTCGATGAGGTGCTGGAGGTGCCGGCGGATTTCGTGCCGCGGATCGTGGGAGGGCAACTCGTGCGGGCGCGCTCGCAGACGGTGTATTACGTGCTCACCCGGATGAAGAGCGCCTGCCGGGCGTTCCTGAACCGGGAGCGGATGGCGGCCGGGTAAGGTTTATGTTTCGTGGCATCGCGACAGGGCTGGCTGCGGGTGTGCTGCTCGTGCTATCGGCGGCACGGGGACAGGACGACGAAGTCAAGATAGGCACCGTTCTCTCGATGAAGCCGTATATGATGGAGATCGCGCGGATGATCAAACAAGAGAAGGGGCTCGATATTTCGCTGTCGACGGAGGAATCGAGCGTCGACGCCGTGAACGACCTGGGCGAGGGGACCGTAAGGATTGCCATCATTACCAAGCCGCTGACGCTCGAGGACCGGTCGGCGTTTCCCGGCACGGCATTCGACGCAATTCCCGTGGGGATGCAGGTGGTGGCGATGGGGGTGGCCGACGATGTATGGGAAGCCGGGGTGCGCACCATCAGCAAGGAGACGATGCATGACATTTACGAGCACACGATCACGAACTGGAAACAAATCCCGCACGGACCCGATGAGAATATCTCGTTCTACAGCGTCCAGCAGGGGGAGGGGGTGTGGGAGATGTTTGCCGAATGGCTCTACGGCGACAACCGCAAGGCGCCGTTGCCGCTGAAGCGGGAGCAACTGGGGACCAATGAGGATGTGCGCGATACGCTCGAGTTTACGCCCGGCTCGATCGGGCCGGTGCCGGCGGCGATGGCCGATGGCTCGCACTGCCATCCCTTGGGAATCGACTTGGGGGAGCGGGTGGCAAATCCCTCGACGCAGGACGTGGCGGGCCAGTATTACCCCGTTGTGCGGCCCATCTTTGCCGTGGTGGCGGCACGGCAGCCGGACCTGGATTTGCGGGTCGTGACGGAATACCTGACCGGGCCGCGCGGGCAGGCGCTGCTCAAAAAGGGGGGAGACCTGGGGGTGGATGCGGTGCCGAAGGCGCTGACGGAACCGGGGGACTAAGAGATTGAGGCTGCGGAGGGGGTTGATCGGGTGATTTAAATAAAGATTTGAAACGCTTGTATCAATGGGTAGAGTCCCTCCCATTGTGAGCGCAGTTGCTTCAGCCAAAGGCCCATCCGCCACGCGGGACGCGAGGGAGACTCTCATCAGCGTGGCGGGGGAGATCTTCGCCGAGAATGGGTACGAGGCGACGACAATCAAGCAGATCACCGACCGGGCCGGGGTGAATGTGGCGAGCGTGAACTATTACTTCCGCGACAAGCTGGGGCTCTATACGGAAGTGCTGCGGCAATGCCTGCACAATGGGCGGCTGGCGCTCCCCTCCGAGCAATTGCCGGCGGAGGAGCGGCTGACGCTTTACATCCACAGTTTCATGAATTCCCTGGTGGCGGCGGGACGGCCAGGCTGGTGCGGGCGGCTGACGGTGCGCGAGCTGGCGCAGCCGACGCCGGCGCTGCCGCAGGTGATGGAGGAGATCATCCGGCCTAACTTCCTGCTGCTGCGCCAATTGGTGGCGGAGGTGGCGGGCAGGCGGCTGGAGGAGGAGACGCTAACGCTGCTGACCCACAGCGTGACGGCGCAGTGCGTGCATTGGAAGGTATCGCGCGAGATACTGCCGTATCTGTGGCCGGATTTGGAGTTTGACCAGGAGCAGGTGCGGCGGATCGCGGACCATATCGCGGCGATGTCCATCGCGGGCATCCGCGCGATGGCTGGGAAGGAGGCGGCGGCGTGAACCAGCATGAGGCGGCCTGGGTGCCGCGGCATAATCCGTGGCTGGTGGCGCTGACGGTAACCATCGCGACGTTTATGGAGGTGCTCGATACGTCGATCGCCAATGTGGCGCTGCCGCACATCGCGGGGAGCCTCTCGGCGAGCGTGGATGAATCGGCGTGGATCCTGACGAGCTACCTGGTGGCAAACGCGGTGGTGCTGCCGCTGAGCGCGTGGATATCCGACCGGGTGGGGCGCAAGCGTTTCTACATGACGTGCGTGATGCTGTTCACGATCAGCTCGCTCTGCTGCGGGCTGTGCACGTCGCTGGGGATGCTGATCCTCTGCCGGGTGGTGCAAGGGCTGGGAGGCGGCGGGCTGGCGCCGAGCGAGCAGGCGATCCTGGCCGATACGTTCCCGCCGCGGATGCGCGGGACGGGATTCGCGCTGTATGGAATGGCGGTGGTGCTGGCGCCGGCAATCGGCCCGACGCTGGGGGGATATATTACGGATCATTTTTCGTGGCACTGGATTTTCTTCATCAATATCCCGGTGGGAATCCTGTCTCTCTTTCTGACGTCGATCATGGTGGATGACCCGCCGCACATTCTGGAGACGAAGCAGAGAACAAAGGGGAATCCGGTGGATTATCTTGGGTTCGCGCTGATCTCGCTGGGGCTCGGTTCGATCGAGGTGGTGCTGGACAAGGGGCAGGAGGACGATTGGTTTAGCAGCCCATTCATCATAACGTTCGCGATCCTGGGAGTGGTGGGGCTGGCGTACTTCATCGTGTGGGAATGGTACGAGGAGCATCCGATCCTGGACCTGCACCTGTTGCGGAATCCCAATTTTGCGGTATCGACGAGCCTCATGCTGGCGCTGGGGGCGATCCTCTTCGGCACGACGGTGTTGATCCCGGAGTATTTGCAGACGGTGATGGGTTATACGGCGGAGAGCGCGGGCCTGGTGCTCTCGCCAGGGGGATTTACCGTGATGATTTGCATGCCGATTGTGGGGCAATTGGTGTCGCGCGTGGATGCGCGGCTGCTGATCGCGTTTGGGTTTATGGTGCTGACCGGGGCGATGATCCACATGTCCACGATTTATCCCGGGATCGATTTCAGAACCGCCATGTTCTACCGGATCTATCAATCGGTGGGCCTCGCGTTCCTGTTTGTGCCGATTAATACGATGTCCTTTGTGAACATACCGCCATCAAAGGGGAACCAGGTTTCCGCGATGATCAATCTCAGCCGGAATATGGGAGGGAGCATCGGCATTTCGGTGCTCGGTACGCTCCTGGCGCGGCGGGCGCAGGTCCATCAAACCTACCTCGCGGCGCACACGTCGTCCGCGGCGTTCGACAATGCGGTGAGCAGCGCGAAGGCCCTGCTATTCAAGGCGGGCTCATCGCTGCCGGATGCCGCCATGCAGGCGAACAGCGAGTTGTATCACACGCTCCAGCAGCAGGCCTCGGCGCTGGCATATATCGATGTTATTCGCCTCTTCGCCGTCGGTTGCGTGCTCGCCATGCCGCTACTCCTGATCGCCCGGCGCAGCCGCCGTCCCGGAGGGATGGCAATGGCGCATTGATGATACCACCCCACCTATAAGTTCACCCGAATTCCAACTTAGTCCGTCTCGCCTCAAACTTAGTAACATCACTTATGCCTGATACACCGGAACTTCAGCAGGAGGCGTTTCTCGAGGCAGGGGACGAGGGGCGCTCGCGAGTGCGGGGCGCCCCGCTCAACGGCGGCAGCCGGAAACGCAAGCCGCTCATTATTCTGACGATTGTCATCATCATTGGAGCGATCATTGGTCTGATATCATGGTTAATGCTCCGCAATTACCAGAGCACGGACGATGCGTTCATCGACGGGCATGTGATCGACGTGAGTTCGCGGATTTCCGCGGAGGTCGTGCGGGTTTACATCAATGACAACCAGGAAGTGAGCGAGGGGAAACTGCTGGTCGAGCTTGATCCGCGCGATTACCAGGTGGCGCTGGAGAAGGCGCAGGCCCAATTGCTGGAAGCGCAGGCCGGCGTCCAGCAGGCGCAGGCGCAAGCGCTCCAGGCGCGGGCGCAACTGGCGCTGGACACGGCGCAATTCGACATCGCCAATATCAACTACACCCGCGACGAGAACCTGTACCAGCAGGACATGCGGGCTGTCGCGAAGGAGGACGTGGACAGTACACAGGCCACGTTTGATGCGGCCAAGGCAACGGTGGAGGCGGGCAAGGCCACGGTGCAGGCGGCGGAGTCGCAACTCGGCTCGGCGCGGGCTGCCGTAAACGCGGCGCAGGCGGCGGTGGACGATGCGGCGCTCCAGTTATCCTATACCCGCATCGTGGCGGCGGAGCCGGGACGGATTACCCGCAAGACGGTCGAGCCGGGAAACTATGTCACGGCGGGCCAGACGTTGTTCTCCATTGTGCAGCACGATGTGTGGGTGACGGCGAACTTCAAGGAGACGCAGTTGACGAGAATGAAACAGGGGCAGCCTGTAAGTATACGGGTCGATGCATTTCCGAACCGGGATTTCAAAGGGCATGTGGATAGCTTTCAGCTCGGCACCGGTTCCCGGTTCAGCGTGCTGCCGGCGGAGAATGCGACCGGCAATTATGTGAAGGTCGTGCAGCGCGTGCCGTTGAAGATTTTGTTCGACGAGCCCGAGGACGCGCTGATGGATCTGGCGCCGGGCATGTCGGTCGAGCCGAAGGTGAATGTGGGGGAGTAAGTTCAGCCTTACATTAACTTGAACTTGAGTTTTAAATACGGGAGTAAATTCGAAATTCGAAATTCGAAAATCGAAAGATTTGGCGCGCGCGTGGCGCGCGCTATTGGGTGGATAGCAGTTATCCCGGCGCTCTGCGCGACGGTACTGGCGGGATTTCCGGCGGTGGGACCGGATTATCATGGGCCGCCGGCGGTTGAGACTCCGGTGGCGTTCAAGAATGGCGCGTGGAAGCCCGCTGAGCCGCGCGATGCGTGGCCGCGCGGGGATTGGTGGAGGGTATTTGATGATCCGGTTTTGGATCGTGTCGAGGAGCAGGCGGTCGGCGCGAACCAGGATATTGCCATGGCCGTGGATCGTATTGCGGAGGTACAGGCGGGCGTCCGTGTCGCCGCGGCAGACTTTTTTCCGAACATAGAGGCCGAGCCGAACGCGGTAAGGGAAAGATTGAGCAATGACGGGCCGGTTCAGCGCGGTGAATTGGTGGGGAATAACCCATTTGCGTTGCCCTCTTCTTCTCCGGCGTCCGGTGGGATATCCAGCAGTAATTCGCCGCTGATTATCGAGACCCAGCCGCTGACCACTACTTACCACTTATTCAACTTCCCGCTGGATTTGAATTGGGAACTGGACCTGTTCGGGCGTGTGCGGCGCAACAGGGAGGCGGCGCGCGCGACGGCGCAGGCGGCAGTGGCGGACTATGACAGCACACTGCTGAGTGTGACCGCCAATGTGGCGTCCACTTACTATGGCATCCGCGCCACGGACGCGGAGATGGGTGTGCTGGAGCACACGATCGCGACGCGGGAGGATGGGCTCGGGATTGCGAAGGAGCGGCTCAACGCGGGACTTACGAGCGAGCTGGATGTTACCCGCGCCGAAGCGGAGCTGGCGGACAACCAGGCGGACTTATACGGTCTGCAACGCTCGCGGCAGGAGATGGAAGATGCGCTTGCGACGTTGCTGGGATGCCCGGCGAGCGATTTCCGGCTCGCGCGCCGCGCGCTGATCGATACGCGGTTGCCTAATATTCCGCCCGGTCTTCCCAGTTCATTGCTCGAGCGCCGTCCGGACGTGGCCTCGGCGGAGCGGCAGCTTGCGGCGGACAACGCGCGGATCGGCGTGGCAGTGGCGGCATTTTTTCCAGTGATTCAATTGACCGGGGCGGCGGGATTCGAGAGCGCGGACGCGGGTGACCTGTTCGCGTGGCAGAGCCGGATCTGGCAGATCGGGCCGAGCATTACGCTTCCGATTTTCGAAGGCGGACGCAATATGGCGAACCTGCGCGCGGCGCAGGCGCGCTACCGGGAGCAGGTGGATACTTACCGCGAGCAAGTGTTGACCGCGTTTCAGGACGTGGAGAGCGCGCTGGGGGACTTGCACACGCTATCCGATCAATCGGACGCGCAGGAGCGGGCGATCAGCGCGGCGGTGCGCTCGCTGGAATTGAGCAACAGCCAATATGGGAAAGGCGCGGTCAATTACCTGGACGTGCTGGACGCGCAGCGGACGTTGCTGTCGGACGAGCGGACATCAGTGCAATTGCTGGGGCAGAAATTGCAGGCGACCGTGTTATTGATCAAGGCGCTGGGCGGGAGCTGGTAAGTCCCGGTAAGTTGACGATTACTCCACCTTCTGAAGCTCCAGCCATACACTGCCGACGAATATCTGGGCATTCAGCCTAAGTGGAAGCCGGTCCGCGTCATCGGAGAGCCAGGCGGTTCCGCGCTTGAATTTTCCATGGGGAGCCAGGGTCATGTCCTTTGTTATCTTCTGAAGGCTCAGATCCAATTTAATGGCAGGATAAGTGCCGGCCTTTACTTTGATCTTCTCGCGACCGAGCACGGTTACTGTCGCCAGATAGGGAGCATTTGCGGGATAGACGACCAGCCGATAGACACGGCCGTTTTCAAGGGGCTGGCCGCGCACATATAGAAGCGCGGTCTGAAGATCGTGGAGGTTCGGAAAATCGAAGCGTTTGTGGCGGGCGGGGTTTTTGTCGTTGGTCGATTGGCGCAGGCAATCCACGCCGATGTCGTCGAAATCGAGGTCGGTTTGGACAGTTTGCGAGCGGTACAACTCCCGTTGGTGGACGTCGATCGGCTTGAGCGTCTCGTCATTGGCGCGGGCGACATGGGTGGCGTCGATGCGCCACAGCGCCCTAACAAGACCGATGGTGGCGGCGGTCGCGTCCAGCTCGCACATATCGGGAGCGGGATGGAGGAAGCGGACTTCGACGTGACCGGCGGCGAGACCGGCCCAGCCGCAAAGGTAATCGATCTGCATGGGCCGCAGCATGGGGAATGCGCCGGGCCGCGGATCGGAGAGATCGTCGCGCCAATTGGCATGCGAGACCGCTGTCGCGGCAAGGAAGAGCGCGAGGAAACGGAGTGGAGAACGCGAATTAATGGGACCTATGGGAGTAATGGGATGGGAGGGGCGTGGCAACCATTACTTCGGTTAGGCAGGATTCACTTTTTCCAGCGCGTCGGAGGGAATCCATGCGGGGGCGCCGTCGGGCAGCGTACAGTAGGTCCATTGGCCGCGGTCTTCGGGCGAGAGGACTTCGCTGCCGGCTGGGAGGGTATCCGCGACGGGGGCGACCTCGGCGGGGGCGACACGGGCTTCGACTGATTTCGCAATCACCACGGCTCTCGTCGCCTGAGTGTCGGATTCCCAGAGGCACCCGGCGGAATAAGCCGCGACAAGCAGGAGAAGCGTGAGTGTGATCACCGGCCCGGTACGGCCCTTGGACCTGAGCAATATGACGGCGAGACAAAAGAACGCGCCCCAGCAGGAAATGGTGAGCAGGATGGACGCGGCATTGGGGTCGAGTTCGGACAGCGCCTGTTCCCACCAGCTCAGATTGGCCCACTTCGCGCCGGTTTGATCGCGGACGAAATCGAGATTGGCGCGGGCCTCGGGATGGGAGGGATCGAGGATGAGGGCGCGCTCGTAATCGGCGGCGGCTTCGCCAGAGTTGCCGAGTTTCCATTCGGCATTGCCGAGGTTGTAGAAAAGATTGGCGCTCCATGGGCCGGTCTTTGCCAACTGGCCATAGGCCTGCTTCGCGCCCGAGAAGTTACCGGCTTCATAGAGCCGGTTCGCGGCGTCGAATTGCGACGTATCGGCGCCGCGCGAGATCGCGCACGCGGACAGAGCAGCGAAGACGACCAGATTACGCAGCAGGTTTGGCATTCTCATATCCTTTCACGGTCTCGAGCGCCTCGGAGCGGGCCTGTAACGAGGCGGATGACCGGCCTCCCGCGGCGCCTGCGTAAAGCACCTCGCCCTGGCGGTCGAAGATCCGCCGCACACGCTCCGCGGTCTCCTCGTCGAGCGCTCGCGCGTTTAAAACCTCCGAGCCGTCGAATGTCTCCGGCGCGCGACCGGTCTGGATCGCGGCCTCGAGCCGCAATGCGCGCGCCGCGGCCTGGTAGAGTTCGATCTCGGCGACCTCACGGCGCTGCATCGCAGCGAGCGCGGCGTCCTTTTCCCTGTGCCATTGGTCGCGGCGGCGCGCCTGCTCATCGGCGGCGCGCTTGCGCGAGATGCCCATGCCGACGAACGCGAGCAGCGCCAGCAACAGCGCGCCTTGCGCGACCCAGAAGACGCGGGTCAAGTAGAGCGGCTCGAAAGTCCTGCCCCATCCGGTCGAGTCGGCGCGAATATAGGCAATATCGGGCCGAGATGCGGCGGCGGCGGGGGCTTGCTGAGCCTGCTGCGCGCCGACTGGAGCGACCTGCTGCTGGGTCTGGCCCTCGATCCTGATGGGCCAGCCGCCGGCTGTGAGCGTCACATATTTTTCCTGGATCGGGTCGAAGTAACTCCACTCGAGCGACGGCGATTTCGTCTTGTTCGCCTCGGCGATGGCGGCGATCTGGAAAGTCTTCTCCCCGCTGATGCCGACGTCATCATCGCTCTGGAATTGCGACGAGGGCGGGTAGGTTTTCCAACCGTCCGGATCGGTGATCTCCGGGGCGGTGACGCGGTCGAAATTGCCGCGTCCGTCGATCTTCGCGGTGATGGTGATGGGGTCGCCCGCTTCAACCATGGGGGGCTTGGCGCTCGTGCTCATGGTGAAGGCGCCGACGGCGCCGGCGAAGCTCGCGGGCTGTCCCTGGGAAGGGAGTGGCCGCGCCGTCAATTGCACCGGATCGCCGCGGATGACGACCTGCTGCGGCTGACTCATCATGCTGAAAGCGTCGTCAAAAAATTGATTTTGGAAGAATGGATCGCCGAACGGACCGCCGTGCATGCGGGGGCGGCGTTGCGGGAGCTGTAGCATCGCCTGCACGGTTATGGGCCCGACGGTGAGATTGCCCGCGGTGGCCGGGGTGACGGCGGTCTTGTAAGTGACCATGGTGTAGTCTCTGCCGTCGCGGGTGACCTCGGACTGCTCGGGTTTGGTTTCCTTTTCGACCGTGCAGCCTTCCGCGTTGAGTTCCGGCAATTCCATGAGCTGGCCGTGGACGCGGGAGTCGAGATAGAGCCGTACCTCGATGGGCACTGCCTCGCCGATGTAGGCGGTGTTTCGCGGCAGATCGATCTCGGCATAATAAAGCCGGCCTCCGCCTTGATCACCACCACTGCCGCTTCCGGACGAAGCGGAGCCGCCGACTTTCAATTCGACCTGCTGCGTAGTGTAAGTCTTGCCATCGACGACGACCTGTTGCGCGGGGATGACGAAATCGCCCGGGCGCTGCGGCACGACCGAGTAAGTGTGAATGACGCTGCGCTGAATGTGGGAGCCGCTGCCGAAGGCGGAGCCGAACTGGATTTGCGTCTCGGTATTTGGGCCGACGTAGGTGATGGTCAATCCATCGACGCTGATGTTTTCCGGGACGTCGGCGTCGGTGGCGCCGTTGACGGTGATGGTATAATCGACGGACTCGCCGACATCGGCGGAATCGTCAGCCAGGGCGACCGTGACCTGGACATCATCGGCGCGCGCGGCGAGGGCCGGGAGAAGAAAAAGGCAGAGAAGCGTTGCGAGGAATGCCCCCGGGCGGCGCCCTCCTTGCGGGATGCGGGTTTGGTCGTGAATCATGTGGCCGCGCATCGGATTACCAATCTTTATAAACCGGCTCATTGTCGTTTGGCTTCCGGTCATACAGGTTGACATGTTCGTCCTCCCCGCGCATCGAATCAATAAGAGCTTGCGCCTGGGAGGGGGTCATTTCGCCGGGCTGGCCTCCCTCGGTCAAGGCGCGGGCGGCGGCTTTGGCATCGGAATCCTGGTCTTTCTGGGATTGCTCCTTGAGGTTTCCCGGGCCGTTGTCCGGCGTCGGGCTTGGGGAAGGACCGTTCATATTATTGCTTTGATTTTGTGAAGCCTGGTTTTGTTCATCCTGATTTTGCCGGCCGTTTTGCGGTTGATTCTGCTGGCCGGTCTGTTGCTGCTGATTTTGCTGCTGCTGGCTCTGTTGATTCTGGGTTTGTTGCTGTTGATTTTGCTGCCGCTGGTTCTGCTGATTCTGGCTTTGCTGCTGTTGATTTTGCTGCCGCTGGTTCTGCTGATTCTGGCTTTGCTGCTGTTGATTTTGCTGCCGCTGGTT
>JBEKOV010000044.1:0-25477 GCA_049521415.1 Chthoniobacteraceae bacterium | reverse complement strand
GCCGTGGAGGATGCCTTTGGCTCGGAAATCGACTACGCCATGCTGGTGAAGATTTATGGGCATACCCCGGAAGGGCCAGAGGTTCGCTACAGCCCCGCTGTTTGCATGGGAGCCCGGAAAGCTGCCATCAGCGGCAAGCCGGACTTCAAACATATTTCCACGTCCTTTGTGGAGAGGCAGAACCTCACGATGCGCATGAGCATGAGGCGGTTCACCCGGCTTTCAAATGGGTTCAGCAAAAAGGTGGAGAACCACGAGCACATGCTGGCGCTGCACTACATGTATTACAATTTCGGGCGCATCCATCAGTCCCTCCGCGTCACCCCCGCGATGGAGGCCGGAATTGCGGATCACGTCTGGACTCTGGACGAGATCATTGCTCTACTCGGATGACGAGGCGAGTCTTGGCATAATGACGCGCGACAAGGCACGGCAACGCGACGCGAGGCTCGCCCCGTCTCCCCTCTGAGCCTAGAAATCCCTTGACGGAATCTTGGGTGTGGTAGGCTTGAGAATATGGAATCAGAAATCGAATATAAGACAGCCGCCGCAAACTCGTCCGAGACGCTAGATAAAGCCGTCAATCAAGCTCTCGGGGAAGGATATGAACTCTATGGGCCGCCGTATGGATCGGGAGGAACGTTCTGCCAAGCGCTTAAGCGTTCGAAAGAGCCAAAACACCGCACGGACTGCCTGCCTGAATCATTTCCACTTTCAAACTGAGCCACTACCCTATTGCCTGTCGTCACGAAATCGCCTACTATCAGGGTTAACGTGAGTACGCTTCAGGAAATCAAGACGGCGATTGCGAAGCTTGATCCGCGCGAGAAAGCGATTCTGGCTGCGGAATTGTTTGCGATGGCATCCGGGCCGGACGAAGTCGAACTTGAGGCGGCGCTCGAACGGGGGATGCGGGATGTGGAAGGGGGACGGGTTAGGCCGATTGAAGAGGTTAGGGATATGATTCCTGGATGGCTTTCAAAGTCCTGATCACTGATAGCGCGCAGAATGATCTTCGGGAAATCCTGGAGTTTGTGGCTCAGGACGATCCTCGGGCTGCGGAAAGGTTGGGCGAGAAATTGATTGTCCGGGCGATGAGCCTGGCAAATTTGCCCGAGCGGTATGCTTTTCACGACGCACGTTGCGGGATTCGGAAAATGCCGATGAATCCCTATCTACTTTTCTACACTTTCGACCATGTGGCGGGTGTTGTGAACATCCTGCATTTCTGGCATGGCGCGCGGCTCTCGCCGGAGTTTCCCTGACAAAATCGACTTGCCATGCCTCCGGGCGGGGGCAAGTTGTGATTCCTCCATGCGTCGGCCGGGATATTTGCTGATTTGTGTCTTCCTCCTTTTGTGCGCCGGCGCGCGGGGCGGGGATTGGACGGTCGTGAGGTATGACGGGCGGGATTACCTGACGATGCGGAATGTGGCGGATTTTTATGACTTGGGGAATTGCGAGCGGGATGGGAATGCGGTGACGCTCGGGACGCCGGGGCGGAGCCTGCGGGCGACGGTGGGGTCCAATGAGTTGTATATCAATAACTTGAAGTTTGTGATGAGCTATCCGATCGAGGACGCGGATGGAGAGGCGGCGGTGTCGCGGATGGACCTGACGAAGATCATCGAGCCGGTGTTGAGGCCGAGCCATATCCGGAATGCGGCGGTGATCGACAGCGTGGTGCTGGACCCGGGGCACGGGGGGTATGACAACGGGGCGACGAGCATGTGGGGGTATGAGAAGACTTATACGCTGGATGTGGCGTGGCGGGCTAGGCCGCTGCTGGAGGAGCAGGGGTTGCGGGTTTATATGACGCGGACGAGCGATGAGTTCATCCCGCTGGAGGATCGGGTGAGCTTTGCGAATGAGCACCGGAACGCGCTTTTTATAGCGATTCATTTTAACTCGGGGCCGGAAGAGGCGAATGGGATCGAGACTTATACGCTGGCGCCGCGCGGGGTGCCGTCGATGGCGTCGGACGGGCCAATGGCGTCGGATTTGTACCCGTGCCCGGGGAATGCGCGGGACGCGGAGAACATGGCGCTGGCCTGCGCGATGCACGCCTCGATGATCAGCCATGCGCGGCTGTACGACCGGGGGATAAAGCGGGCGCGGTTTGTGGTGATCCGGGATATCACGATCCCCGGGGTGCTCATCGAAGGGGGATTCCTGAGCAGCCCGGTGGATGCGCCGTACATTGCGACGGAACAATACCGGCAGGAGGAGGCGGAGTGCATTGCGCTCGCGGTGCGGAATTACCGGAATGCGGTGAATGCGGACCAATTGGCGGAGGAGCAGGCGGACCTTGGGCACAGCGTGGTGGTGCGGGACGATGTGAGCGCGGGTGGGGTGCCGGAGGCGATTGGCGAAGGGTCGACGGAGACGAAGCAGCAGCCTGTGACGCAACCGCAGCAGGCGGCGGCGCCCGCGCACCCAGCGGCAATACCGGAGGCGCAGCCGGCGAATCAGGCGCGCAATGAAGCGGGAGCGCGGTCTTTACTGGCGCCGATCGTGGATTGAACCAGAGGCGATGAGCATTCCCTCCGCGCGCAAAGCGCCGAAGAAACCGGCGCACCCGAAAAAGGCGCATCCGCCGCATTCGCCCGACACGGCGGAGCAGGAGGAGCGGAAGGCGCAGCCGCTGGGAGTGTTCGATTCGGGGATCGGAGGATTGACGGTGGCGGCGGCGGTGCGGGAGGCGATGCCGGCGGAGAACATTTTTTATATTGGGGATACGGCGCGGGTGCCGTATGGCGGGAAGAGCCAGCAGACGATCGAGCGGTATGCGGTGGAGATCACGGGGCTGCTGCTGGCGGAGGATGCGAAGGTGATCGTGGTGGCGTGCAATACGGCGTCGGCGCTGGCGATTCCGCGTCTGGAGGAGGTGCTGAAGGTGCCGGTGATCGGGGTGATCGAGCCGGGGGCGCGCGCGGCGGTGGCGGCGTCGCGCAAGGGTCACATCGGGGTGATTGGGACGCGGGCGACGGTTTACTCCCGGGCGTACGAGACGGCGATTCATGCGATCGATGCGGAGGCGCGGGTGACGAGCCAGGCGTGTCCGATGCTGGTGCCGCTGATCGAGGAGGATTGGCTGGACGATACGATCACGGACCAGGTGATCCGGCGTTACCTGGACAAGATGGTGCGGACGGGGGTGGATACGCTGGTGCTCGGGTGTACGCATTACCCGCTGCTGAAGGATGCGATTCAGCGATTCGTGGGGCCGGAGATTGCGCTGGTGGACTCGGCGCACAATTGCGCGGCGGCGGTGAAGAAACTGCTGGCGAAGGAGGACCTGGCGGCGGAGGAGCAGCGGGTGGGGAAGCTGGATGTGGCGCTGACGGACCGGAGTGACAGTTTTTTGCGGGTGGCGGAGAAGGCGCTGGGGTTGCAGGTGGGGGATGTGCAGTTGAGGACGGTGCAGCGGGGAGGGTGAGCAGAATTGCTGATTGCTGAAGTGAAATTGCTAATTGAAGAGGTCGCGGGTAGCGGTTGATACGCAGCGGTGGGGGCGATTGGCAGGAGAGAGGCGGGATGCGGCTCCCTTGACAAAAGGGGGGTGGGGGCGGAAAAAGTCGGGCCATGCACGGCGTTAGGCAAATTGCCCGGATTTTTGGTGAATCGAGGGTCCTCCCCGCGTGAAGGCCAGCACGAATGCGCAGACTTCTTATGTGTGCGCTTGCGCGCGGATCACGGAGGAGGATTTTGCGCGGATCCTGGATGAATCGGATGCGCCGACGTACGCGGCGCTGAAGGCGGCGTATGGAATCGGCGGGCAATGCACGAGTTGCGAGTATGAGGTGAAGGGGCTGCTGGATGAGCATCTTGGGGAGAGGATTCTTGCGAGGAAGAAGGCGGCAGTGCGGGTGGCGCCGGCGCGGGGGAACCGGCTGACGCGGTTTTTCCAGAGGATGCGGGGGAATGGGCCGGCACCGGTCGAGGCGCCGAAGGTGGAGGCGAAGCGGGAGACTTACCGGACGGGGGTGTTTTTTTTGCGGAAGGATGGGCTGGAGTCGCATCTTGCGATTGCGAACCTTCAATTTCCGGAGCATGAGGCGAATCCGAACGGGGGGGCGGTGGGATTCCATGTGAGTTTGTACGGGGAGGATGGGGAGAAGCTGGCGACGTCGCGGGAGATCACGCTGGGGAATAACTCGAGCATCGAGTGCACGCCGGCGGAGTTGTTTCCAGAGGTGACGTGGGATGTCGTGGGGGCCATGTACACGGATTTTGATAACGTGGCGCAGACGGGGTCGCTGCGGCCTTACGGGGTACTGGTGAATACGACGGCGGTGTCGCGGGCGCGGTGCCATTACCACGATAAATTCGCGCTGTTTACGGACCCGGGATATTTCCAGAATACGTCGCCTTTCGAGCCGGGGCAGACGTGCTGGATGGCGATCTCGAATTGCCAGCCGAAGCGGTACGAGACTGAGTACCGGCTGCAATCCGGCGGGACGACGCTGGAGGGGAAGCTGGCGCTGGAGCCGATGTCCTCGCGCTGGGTACGGCTGGCGGACCTGTTCCCGGGGCTGGATGCGACGCGGCGGGATTTGTCGCCGGGGCTGTTCTGGCTGGAGAATCCGCAGCACGTGATGGTTTATTTCTTCTGGCACATTGAGGAGGCCGGGGTTTGGATGGGGCAACACCATTGAAAAATTCGAAAATCGAAAATCGAAAGGTTGGATTTTGAATTGATTATGGCGACGGTTGCAAAAGTTCAGAAACCGAAGAGGCACCGGGAGTGGGTGCCGAGCGCGTTGCTGATCGTTCATGACAGGAATGTGTCGTGTACGATCCGGTTTACACCGATGCACCTGCGGCGGAATCCGGATGCGCGGTATTACTCGAGCCTGAAGGTGTATGGGAATAATGCGCTGCAACCGGTATGGCAGGCGGAGAGCGGGGCGCTGCCATTGCACTCGGTGTATAATATAGAGAGCGGGGCGATTGCGCGGGATATGGGGGTGGAACGGCTATTCCATTATGGGGAGGCGTTCAACTGGAGCCCGGATTTCGATCCGCCGGATCCGAATATCGCGATGCAATCGCACGTGCATTACCAATCGACGGACGGGAGTTTTCAGGGGCACCTGGCGAGTTTTTTTATTTTTGGGGCGCCGCGGCGGATCGAGCGCGGGGAGTTTCATTACGAGTCGTTTCCGGCGGCGCGAGTGGATGGCGACGTGTATTGCTCGGTGTATGTGATCAACCCGTTTGTGAGGCCGAGCGGGTTTTGGGTGAAGCTGGTAACGGCGGACGGGGAGACGATTGAAAGCGAACGGATGACGGTGCGGGGGAAGGGAGTCGCGACGTGGTCGGGGGAGAAGATCGACCTGCCGGCGGGGAAGAACCCGGTGGGGGTTATTGTGCGGAGCGAGGCGAAGACGACGTCATTTTTTACGACGCGGATGCGGGATGGGAGGATGATCGGGCTGGATCATGGGCATCCGTTCCTGTGCCAGGTGCTCAACCATGTGAGGCCGGTCACGGTGACGGCGGTGTGAACGGAAAGAATTGAACAGAAGGAATCAAAGGAAGCAAAGTTCCAGAGTTCTTCAGCCGGGCGACTGCGCAATTTTCAAAAGCGATCGAATGGAACTGCGGGCGGGACACGATGGGGACATTCGAGAAGGGGGAGTCAATCAGGGCTAGCGGTAGTCGTGGAGGAGCTTTTTCTTTTCGTGGTTGTATTGGGATTCGGTGATTACGCCGGCATCGTAGGCTTTTTGGAGGTCGAGGAGTTGCTGGCCGAGGGTGACGTTGTAGTTGTAGTTTTCCGAATTGCTTTCGGTGACTTTCTTTTTACCGCCGCCGAGGCCGAGGCTGAGTCCGAGGCATCCGCTTAACGAGAGGGGGAGAACGATCGCGGCGAGGAGGGAGAGGAGCGGATTTTTCATGGAAATGGGGCTGCTTATGAATCGGTGGGGATATTCGAAATGGCGGGCTGGTTCGTAAAGCTAGATCGCACGGTCCCATTGCGCGGCGAGGGACGGAGTGATAGCGTGAAAAGCGGGCTGGCGGCAGCCCCATCAGCGTTTACAAAGTCTTTACAACCTCCTCAAGCATATGGCCCAAGCGATCATGGATCCCGAGGAAGTGCGGCGTTTCGCCAAGGAGTTGAAACGCTTCAACGAGGAGGTGCAATCGCGAGCGGCGGCGCTGCAGGCGCGATTCGCGGCGGTGGGGAGCACGTGGCAGGACCAGGAGCACGAGAAGTTCGCGGAGGAATTCGTGACCACGATGAAAGTGCTGAAGAAATTCATCGAGGTATCGGAGAAGCATACGCCTTTCCTGCTGAAGAAGGCGCAGCGGATCGAGGAGTACCTTGACCAGAGATAGGCATGGCGACGCAAGCGAAAATCAATTCGGTCGACGCGCTGGAGGCATTCCGGTCGAGCTTGATCATATTTTTGAACAAGACGCACAGCGGGCTGGATGCGGCTTTGGACGAAATCCGGCGGACGCGCGGATGGATCCAGCATGACCGGCGGACGCATTGGGAGAATGAGGCGCGGCGGCGCGCGCGGGCGCTGGCGCAGGCCGAGCAGGAGCTGCTGAGCGCGCGAATGACGAAGGCGCTGGACAATCTTTCCGCGCAACAACTGGCGGTGAACAAGGCGCGGCATGCGCTGGAGGAGGCTGCAGCGAAGGTGCGGAAGATCAAGCTGTGGATTCGGGATTTCGACGGGATGGTGGATCCGCTGGCGCGCGGGCTGAATTCGCTGCGGGGTTACCTTGACCATGATTTGCCGCAAGGGATCGGGTTTCTGACGGAAATCGTGAAGATCATGGACTCGTATACCGAAGCGCCAAAACCGGCGGCCAAGGCGGCCACCGCGGCAGCCCCCGGGCTGGCGGAAGAAGAGCCGGCGGAGCAATCATGAGCAGCGAAGCGCAAGCAAGCCTGGAGGCAGCCCTGCAAAACCTGACGCTGGCGTGGCAGGAGGTGAGGAACCATTGGCGCGACGCGAAGGCGATGGAATTCGAGGAGCGGTATCTCAAGGAATTGCCGAGCCGCACGACGCAGGCGGCGACGGTGATCGCGGAAATCGACAAGGTGTTGAAGAAGGCGAAAAATGACTGCGGCTGACCTGGATATCCGGCGCGGATTCGCAGTGCTGGAGCGGCTGAAGCAGGTGGTATCCGAATTTACCAAGCGTGAGGATCGGCTGGTGCGGGGACTGGAGGTACGGCGCTCGGGGATCGACTGGAGATACCACTCGGCGATGACGAGCGACGAGGAGAGGCTGGGCACGGAGCTGGCGGCGGCGCAAAGGGATTTCGACGCGGAAGAGGCGCGACTGAGGGCGGTGGCGAAACAGCGGGAGGCGCGGGTGCGGCGCGTCTCGGCGCAGACGCTGCGGATGCTGCCGCACAAGGGGCGCGAGGCGCGTGGGAATTGGCTTGGGAATTTGCAAATGCAGCAGATGCAGGCGGGGAACACGCGCGTGGCGAGGCTGGAGTCGGCGGATGCGGAAGCGGCCTGGATGGCGGAGAAGCTGACGGAGCAATGCCGGGAATTGATCCGGCTGAAGCGCGAGGCGCGAAAGAGTTTTGCGGGGTACCGCAGTTTTCGGCAGCGGCTGGGGGAGAAGGGGAAGGAGGAGGGGGCCGCGGGCGCGGAGGGCCAGATGCAAGTAAGCGACGCGCTGGCTGAGGCGCAGGGGCGGCTGGCGGCGTTCCGGAAGTTTCTGCTGCCGCGCATTTTTCAATATCTGCCGCCGCCGCTGACGGCAATCGGGGCGCTGGTGGTGGGCGCGGGAGTGGCGGTGTCCCTGGGGCTCGGGGCGAAGGGATATGAGATGGGCGGCGCGGTAGCGGTGGCGCTGCTGGCGGCGACGTTTTGGATTTATTTTATGAGCACGCGGGCGGTGAAGCTGGCGGCGTTTTCGCTGGCGGAAGCGGTGGTGAATGCGGATCGGATTTACGAAGCGGTGCGTACGCGGGCGACCGATGCGCACGGGGAAGCGCGGAAGGCGGTCCAGGCGGCCTATGAGGGAACGATGGAGGAAATCGCGAAGCAGTGGGAGCGGGCGCCGGAGATCGAGACAGAAGTCCAGGTAAAGGGACGCGCGCGGATTGAAGCGAAAACGCCACGGGTGCTGGCGAAAATCCGCGAGCAGGAGTTGAGGCGCGCGGGGGAACTCGCGGCGGCGCACCAGGCGAAGCTGGCGCGAATCCGGCAGGAATCGGCGGCGTGCCGGGAAGAAGCGACGCGGAAGCACCAAGAGGAGGATGTGCAATGGGCGCGGGAGGAGCGGGAGGAGTGGGTACGGATCGAGGCGCAATGGAAGGCGGAGCTGGAGCCGATTTACGCGGAGGTGCGCGAATTGCAGGGATGGGGGCAGGCGCGGTACCCGGATTGGGCGGAGGAATGGATCGAGAATTGGAAGCCGGCGCGGGCGTTTCCCATCGGGGCGAAATTCGGGAACCTGGAGGTGAGCGTCGAGGCGCTGGCGGGGGCGCTGCCGAAGGATCCGCGGCTGGCGCTGCCTGGGCCGGCGGAGTTTTCGCTGCCGCTGACGCTGAATTTTCCAGGGCAGGGGTCGCTGATGCTGGAAGCGAAGGAGCCGGCCCAACCGGCGGTGACGGGCGCGCTGAATGCCTTGGTGCTGCGGCTGCTGGCGGTATCGCCGCCGGGAAAAATCTCGTTCACGATCATCGATCCGGTGGGGCTGGGGCAGAATTTTGCGGGGCTGATGTTCCTTGCGGATTATGAGGAATCGCTGATCAACCGGCGGATCTGGACGCAGGCGGGGCAGATCGAGGAACGGCTGGCGGAATTGAACGAGCACATCGAGAAAGTGATCCAGATGTACCTGCGCAACGAGTACGCAACGATCACGCAGTACAACGAGAAGGCGGGGAGCGTGGCGGAGAAATATCACTTCCTTGTGATGGCGGATTTTCCGGCGCAATTCAGCGAGACGGCGGCGCGGCGGCTGCAAAGCATCGCGACGAGCGGGCCGCGGTGCGGGGTGTTTACGCTGGTGCAATGGGATCAGCGGCAGATGCCGCCGGAGGGGCTGGCGATCGATGAATTGAGGCGGAGCAGCGTCTGTGTACAGCGGCGCGGGGATGGGTATTTTCTGCCGGGGCTCCAGCCGGAAGCGGGGACGAGGCTGGTGCTCGATGCGCCGCCGGAGGCGGAACTATCGGCGGAACTGGTTCACAAGACCGGTCAGGCGAGCGTGGACTCGAACCGGGTGGAGGTGCCGTTCTCGCAAATCTCGCCATCGCCGGAGGAGATGTGGACGGGGGACACGACGAATGAAATCAAGGTCGCGATCGGGCGCACCGGGGCGACGAAGCCGCAATACCTCGCGATCGGGAAGGGGACGCGGCAGCACGCGCTCTTCGCGGGGAAGACGGGGTCGGGAAAATCGACGCTGTTTCACGTGATCATCACGAACCTTGCGCTCCTGTGCAGCCCGAAGCAGATCGAGTTTTACCTGATCGATTTCAAGAAGGGCGTGGAATTCAAATGCTACGCGGAGAAGCGGCTGCCGCATGCGCGGGTGGTGGCGATCGAGAGCGACCGGGAATTTGCGCTGAGCGTATTGCAGCGGGTGGACGATGAATTGCGGCGGCGGGGCGATCTGTTCCGGAAGCTGGGGGTGCAGGACGTGGCGGGCTACAAGCGCGCGGGCGGGACGGAGGAAATCCCGCGGACGCTGCTGATCATCGACGAGTTCCAGGAATTTTTCGTGGAGGACGATACGATTGCGCAAGGGGCGTCGCTGTTGTTCGACCGGATCGTGAGACAGGGGCGAGCGTTCGGCATCCATGTGCTGCTGGGGTCGCAGACGCTGGGGGGCGCGTACACGCTGGCGCGGGCGACGCTGGGGCAAATGGTGATCCGCGTGGCGCTGCAATGCAACGAGGCGGACGCGTATTTGATCATGGATGACAATAATTCCGCGCCGCGGCTGCTGTCGCGTCCGGGCGAGGGAATTTATAACGACGCGGCGGGAGCGGTGGAGGGGAACAGCCCATTCCAGGTGGTGTGGCTGCCCGAGGACGAGCGGGACCGGCTGCTGGACGAGGTGCGGGAGTTGGGCCGGGAGCGCGGGATGAAGATGGAGCAGCCGATCGTGTTCGAAGGGAATGCGCCGGCGGATGCGCGGGACAACGGATTGCTGCGCGATGCGATCGAGACGGCGCCCGCGACGGCGCCGGGCGCCGGGCGTGCGTGGCTGGGAGCGCCGAATTCGATCAAGGGGCCGACGGAGACAGTGTTTCACCGGCAGAGCGGGAATAACCTGCTGGTGGTGGGGCAGCGGGAAGAGGCGGCGCTATCGATCCTGGGATTGTCGCTGCTGGCGCTGGGGGCGCAGTATCCGGCGGGGCGGGCGCGGTTTGTGTTTTTCCAGGGAGCGGTGGATGGGCACGGGCCGGCGTTCATTGAGGCGATTGCGAAGGGGCTGCCGCATGACGTGACGATTGTGAGCCCGGCGGATACGGCGGCGGCGATGAATGAGCTGGCGACGGAGCTAAAGGAAAGGATGGCGGGCGGGACGCATGGGCCGGTGTTTGTGTTCGTGAACGGGCTGCACAAATTCAAGAAGCTGCGGCATGAGGAGGACTTTTCTTTTTCGACGGGGGAATCGGGCGGGGAGAGCGATCCGAGCGCGCAATTCGATGAATTGATCAGGGAGGGGAGCGCGCTGGGGATGCACCTGCTGGTGACGGTGGATGCGTATAGCAACGTGACGCGGTTTATCAGCCGGAAGGGGATTTCGGAATTCGAGATGCGGGTGGTGTTCCAGATGAGCGCGAATGATTCGGCGAGTTTGATTGATTCGCCGCGGGGGAGCAGCCTGGGGCTGCATAGGGCGCTTTATTTTAATGAGCGGGAGGGGTCGATTGAGACGTTCCGCCCGTATGCGCTGCCGGATGGGGTGTGGCTGGAGGAGGCGGCGGAGAAGCTGGCGGGGCGAAAGAGGAAGAGGAAGGTGGAGGCGGGGGCGTAGGGTTAGTAGCGGAGGATTCGGCCGAGGAAGCGGCGGCAGGAGTCTGTGCGGGGGGTGGAAAAGAGGACGCCGGGGGGGCCGGACTCGATGATTTTGCCGGCGTCGAGGAAGGCGACTTGATCGGCGGCGACGCGCGCGAAGGCCATTTCGTGGGTGACAAGGACGAGGTTGCGGCCTTCGCGCTTGAGTTCCTCGATCATTTCGAGAACTTCGGCGGTCATCTCGGGATCGAGGGCGGAGGTGGGCTCGTCGAAGAGGAGGAGGCGGGGTTTGATGGCGACGGCACGTGCGATGGCGACGCGCTGCTTCTGGCCGCCGCTTAGCTGGGCGGGTTTTTTTTGCGCATGCGGTTCGAGCTGGAAGCGGCGGAGGGTTTCCATGGCTCGGGCGCGGGCTTCGTCGCGGTTGACGCCGTGGACTTTTTCGAGGGGCAGCATGATGTTCTCGAGCGCGGTGAGATGAGGGAAGAGATTGAAGGCCTGGAAGACGGTGCCGACGCCGGAGCGGTATTTGCGAAGGGCCTGCTCATCATGCGGGAGAGTGATGCCGTCAATGGCGACGCCGCCAGTATCGGCGCGCTCGAGGCCGGCGAGAATGCGGAGCAAAGTGGATTTGCCGCCGCCGCTGGGACCGATGAGGACGAAAACATGGACGGCGGGGAGATCGAGGGAAATACCGTCGAGCACGCGATGGGCGCCGAATCTTTTTCCCAGGTTCGAAAGTTCCAGCTTCATGTTTCGAACCGGTTGCGGCGCTCGAGGGATTGAGTCCAGAGCGAGATGGGAAGAGTGAGCAGTAGATAACCGGCGGCGAGCGGGAGGTAACTTTCGAAGTTACTGTAAGTATAGGAACTTACGTTCTGGGCGTTGAAGGTGAATTCATTGATGCTGATGATTGAGAGGAGGGAGGAATCCTTGATCAGCGAGGCAAATTGACCGGCGAGAGGAGGCAGTATCTGGCGGATGGCTTGAGGAAAGATGACATAGCGGTAAGTCTGGGCGGTGGTAAGTCCGATGGCGCGGGCGCTATCGAGTTGGGATTGGCCGATACTTTCGATGCCGGCGCGGATAACTTCGGAGATATAAGCGCCGGAGAATGCGGAGAGAGTCAGGACGCCGACGATGTAGCGATTGTCGATGTGAAAGGCGGTGGCGACGACATAGAAAAAGATAAGAAGCTGGACAAGGAGCGGGGTGCCGCGGATTACCTCGACGTAAATGCGGGCAAGATACCTGAGCGGAAGAAAGGGGATGCGGCGGAGGAGAGCGAGAGTGAGGCCGATGAAACAACTGGTGACGAGGGAGACGGCGGAAAGAACGATGGTGACGAGCCAGCCTTTCAGGAATTCCGCGCGATAAACCCAAACGCCGCGCCAATTCCACCGATAATGGACGGTGGAAAATGCGAAGGTGAATATGGCCGCGAGAAAGGCGAGGGCGAAAAGGAAGCTGAGGACCTTGTACCAGGGAGCCGGTTCAGGCGGGCCGGGCGCGCTAGGCTGGTCGGGCAGGTCGGGCGGCATCCATCATGGATTTCACTATCCAATGATGATGTCCACGTCTTTCAGGTCCATGATGAGGGTGTCGTGGAGAGGGGGATGAAGGCGCCACCATTTGCGCGAGGAGCCGGGGCGTCCGACGATGAGGTGGGTGAGACCATACTCGCGGGCAAATGACTCGAGGGCGCGGGCGACGTCTTCGTTTTTCAGGACGATGACCGTGCCGCCCATCTTTTGGGCGATCTCGAGGGTATCGGTGACGCGGCGCTGGAGTTCGGAATCGATTTTCGCGGGCGCTTCCTTGGGCGTGCGGACATAGACGGCGAACCAGGGGGCGTTGAGCTGATTGGCGAGGCGGGCGGTCTTGCGAAGGAGCGCGCCGGGATCGGGGCCGCGGGAACTGATCGCGACGGCGACGAGGCCGAGGGCGGGCTGATGGACTTCCTGCTCGGAAGCGCCGCGCTGTTTGGAATCGAGATAGCGGGCGACCTCGGTGAGGGTGAGTTCGCGGAGGCGGACGAGGTTTCGCTCGGTGAAGAAATTGGACATCGCGCGCTGGACGCGCTCGACGGGATAGATCTTGCCGGCCTGGAGGCGCTCGAGAAGATCCTCGGCGGAAAGGTCGAGGTTCACGACCTGGTCGGCGCCGGCGACGACTTCGTCCGGGATGCGCTCCTTGACGCGGACGCCGGTATTGGTCTCGACGATGTTATAGAGGGACTCGAGGTGCTGGATATTGACCGTGCTGATGACGTTGATGCCTACGTTGAGGAGGTCCTGGACGTCCTCGTAACGCTTGCGGTTCTTGGTGCCGGGGGCGTTGGTGTGGGCGAGTTCGTCGACGAGGGCGACGGTGGGCTTGCGGGCGAGGATGGCGTCGATGTCCATCTCGGTAAGCTTGATGCCGTGGTACTCGCTGACGCGCGCGGGAATGACTTCGAGTTCCTTGATCTGCGCGGTGGTATCGGGGCGCTCGTGGGGCTCGACGTAGCCGATGACGACATCGACGCCGCGGCTGCGGAGGCGGTTGCCCTCGACGAGCATCTGGAAGGTCTTGCCGACGCCGGGCGAGGCGCCGAGGTAAATCTTGAGTTTGCCGCGCTGCTGCCTCCGGATGATCTGGAGAAACTCGTCCGCGCTGGGTTTGGTGGAGGCGGAGACGTCGGGCATGGGGTGAAAATTTGAAATTCAAAAATCGAAATTCGAAACGCAGAACTTCGCGCTTCAAATTTCGATCTTCGAATTCCTGACTTGGACGGCAGTTAGTGAGTCATGGGATTCGCTGGACGAATTTAGGCACACTTATATCTTGCCGTCGAGAGCGAGGTTTAACTTGAGGACGTTGACGCGGGGCTCGCCGAAGACGCCGAAGTCGCGGCCTTCGGTGTATTTGTCAACCAGGGCGTTGACGGCATCGAGGGACATCTTGCGGGTCTTCGCGACGCGAGGGGCCTGCAACATGGCGTTCTTGACGCTGATGTCGGGATCGAGACCGCTGCCGGAGTTGGTGACGGCGTCGGCCGGGACCAAGGCGTTGGCGGCGAGGCCATTCTGCGTGCGGTATGCGGCGACGGCGGCCTGGATGGAATCGTGGAGCTTCTGCGAGGTCGGGCCGAGGTTGGTGGCGCCGGAATTCGAGGCGTCATAACCGGTGCCGGCGTCGGAGGGCCGGGAGTTGAAGTATTGGTTGTCGGAGAAGGCCTGGCCGATGATTGCCGAGCCATAGACGGCGCCGTCCTTGCCGACAATGAGGCTGCCGTTGGCCTGGTAACGGAATACCGTCTGGCCAATGGCCCAAACGGCGACGGGGTAGATGCCGCACAGGACGATGACGCCGAGGACGGTGACGACGATGGTGCTTCTAATATCCGTGATGATGTTCTTCATATGATTGGTATTGGTTGAATTGGTTGAGAGTGGGCCGCCGCCCCGGCGGCGCCTCTTTTATTCACCTGTATGTCCAGAGGCTATATCAGGAGGCGCGCGCAGGGCGGGGCAAAGTGGTTCAATTGGTTGGTTATCCGAGGTGCAGGGCGGTGACGACCATGTCGATGGCCTTGATCCCGAAAAACGGGATGATGACGCCGCCGAAGCCGTAGATGATCAGGTTGCGCATGAGGAGGGATTCGGCGCTCAAGGCGCGGAATTTGACTCCTTTCAAGGCGAGCGGGATCAGGGCCACGATGATGACGGCGTTAAAGATAACGGCGCTCAGGATGGCCGAGTGCGGGCTTTGGAGGTTCATGATGTTCAGTGGCGCGATCTGCGGGAAGACGCCCATGAGCATGGCCGGGATAATGGCGAAGTACTTTGCGACGTCGTTGGCGACGGAGAAGGTCGTCAGGGCGCCGCGTGTGATGAGGAGCTGTTTGCCGATCTCGATGATCTCGAGGAGCTTGGTCGGGTTCGAGTCGAGATCGACCATGTTGCCGGCTTCCTTGGCGGCCTGAGTGCCTGTGTTCATCGCGACGCCGACATCGGCCTGCGCGAGCGCGGGGGCGTCGTTGGTGCCGTCACCGGTCATGGCAACCATGCGCCCGCCGGTCTGCTCGGCGCGGATGAGGGCGAGCTTGTCCTCGGGCTTGGCCTGGGCGAGGAAATCGTCCACGCCGGCTTCCTTGGCGATGGCGGCGGCGGTGAGCGGATTGTCGCCGGTGATCATCACGGTGCGGATGCCCATGGCGCGGAAGCGGGTGAAGCGCTCGGCGAGACCGCCTTTGACGATGTCCTTGAGATAGATGACGCCGAGAGCTTTTTCCTTGGTGGCGACGACGAGCGGAGTGCCGCCGTTCTTGGAGATGGTCTCGACGGAAGCCTCGACCTCGGCGGGCAGCTTGCCGCCGACCCAGTCGCGGACGGAAGCGGCAGCGCCCTTGCGGTAGCAGGAGCCGTTATAGTCGAGGCCGCTCATGCGTGTTTGCGCGGTGAAGGGGACGAAGGTTGCGTCGGGCAGCTCGTGGATTTCGCGACCGCGCAGGCCGTAGCGTTCCTTTGCCAGGACAACGATGGAGCGGCCTTCGGGCGTCTCATCGGCGAGCGAGGAGAGCTGGGCGGCGTCGGCCAGTTCTGCATCGGTCACGCCGTTGGCGGGTACGAATTCGGCGGCCTGGCGATTGCCGAGAGTGATGGTGCCGGTCTTGTCGAGGAGGAGCACGTCCACGTCGCCGGCGGCCTCAACGGCGCGGCCGCTCATGGCGAGGACGTTCTTCTGGACGAGGCGGTCGATGCCCGCGATGCCGATGGCGCTGAGCAGACCGCCAATGGTGGTCGGGATGATGCAGACGAGCAGGGCGACCAGGACCGTGATGGAGAACTTGACGCCCAGGAACGAGCCGAAGGGCTTCAAGGTGACGCAGACGAAGAGGAAGATGATCGTCAGCGCGGCGAGAAGGATGGTGAGCGCGATTTCGTTGGGGGTCTTCTGGCGTTCGGCGCCCTCGACCAGGGCAATCATGCGGTCGATGAAGGTCTCGCCCGGGTTCGAGGTGATCACGATCTTGACGACGTCGGAGAGGACGCGCGTGCCGCCAGTGACGGAACTGCGGTCGCCGCCGGCTTCGCGGACGACCGGGGCGGACTCGCCGGTGATCGCCGACTCGTCCACCGTGGCGGCGCCTTCGACGATATCGCCATCGCCGGGGATCAACTCGCCCGCGGAAACGACGACGATGTCATCCTTGCGGAGCTTATCGGCGGTGACTTTCTCTATCTTGCCGTTCTTGAGCAGATTGGCGTAGGTTTGGGTTCGGGTTTTGCGCAGGGTATCGGCCTGGGCCTTGCCGCGGCCCTCGGCCATGGCCTCGGCGAAATTCGCGAAGACGACGGTGAACCAGAGCCAGAGCGTGATCTGGATAAGGAACTTCGGCGATTCACCCTCGGTGCCGGTGAAGATGAGGACCGTGGTGATCGCCGCACCGACCTCGGTGACGAACATGACGGGATTCCTGACCATGTGGACCGGGTTGAGCTTCTTGAAGGACTCCACAATTGCCGGCATGACAATCGTGGGATCGAAGATGGAATGTGATTTTGCAGCCATTTTGACTTATCTAGGTTAGCGGTTACGGGTCAGTTGGTTAGAATAGTTTGCCGGAGAGCATGAGGAAGTGCTCGACGACGGGGCCGAGCGCGAGGACCGGCAGGAAGTTGAGAGCGCCGACGAGGACGACGACACCGATCAACGAGATGACGAATGTGACGGAGTGAACGGGGAAGCTGCCGGGGCCCGGCGGCGACACCTTTTTCTTCACGAGCGAACCGGCGATGGCCAGGCATGGAATGAGCATGCCGAAGCGGCCGAAGAGGATGGCGATGCCGATGGCGGTGTTGTAGCCGGGCGCGTTCGCACTGAGGCCGGCGAAGGCGCTGCCGTTGTTGCCGGCGGCCTCGCTGAAGGCGTAGAGGATCTCCGTGAGGCCGTGGGGACCGTTGTTATTGGTGCCGTTGTTCGGGATGCTGGCGTGGGTCACGGGATCGGTGGTGGGCGGACCCCAATTACTCAGCGCAGCCCAGGCGGAGAAGCCGAGGATGAGGGCGGCAAAGATGAGCAGATAGAAGCTGGCCATCTTGACCTCATAGGATTGGACCTTTTTGCCGAGATACTCCGGCGTTCGTCCAATCATGAGGCCGGCGATAAAGACAGTGACGGCGATATATACCAGGATGCCGTAAAGGCCGGCCCCGACGCCGCCGAAGACGACTTCGCCCAACTGAATATTGAAGATGGGGACGAGTCCGCCGATGGGGGTGAAGCTATCGTGCATGGCATTCACCGCGCCGCAGCCGGTGTCGGTAGTGGTCGAGGCGAAGAGGGCGGAGTTGAAGATGCCGAAGCGGACTTCCTTGCCCTCCATGTTGCCATCGGCGGGATCGACGCCGAGCGCATGGTGGATGGGATTGCCGGCCGCCTCATAATGCCAGCATACAAGGACCGCGGGCAGGAGCATGGCGAACATGGCGATCCAAACGGCCCAGCCGTGCTTTCTATTACCGACGGCAAGGCCGAGATAGTAAGTCATGCCGGAGGCGATACAGATAAAGTAAATCATCTGGAAGAAGTTGGAGAACGGGGTGCCGTTCTCGAAAGGATGCGCGGCGTTGACGTTCATGTAACCGCCGCCGTTGGTGCCGAGCATCTTGATCGAAAGCTGCGAGGCGATGGGGCCCTCGGCGATTGTCTGGGTGTCGACCGTCTGGTTGACCATGACGGGATTGCCCTTTTTATCGACGACGGGGTTGCCATTGGCGTCGGTCTTCTGGACCTGCGTGACGAACGGGTCGAGGAACTTCACGGTATCATACGGCTTGAAGTTCTGCGGCGAACCGGTGGCGAGAAAGACCATGGCGCCGACAAGCGCTATGGGGAGGAGGAGATAGTAAGTGGACCGGGTAAGATCGACCCAGAAGTTACCAAGGAAAGTAGTCTCGCGCCGGGCGATGCCGCGAACGAAGACGGCGGCGACGCAAAGGCCGACGGCGGGCGAGAAGAAATTCTGAATGACCAGCGCCACCATCTGCGAGAGATAGGACATGGTTTGCTCACCAGAGTAGGCCTGCCAGTTGGTATTGGTCAGGAAGCTGGCGGCGGTGTTGAAGGAAAGGTCCGGAGAGCAGGCGGCCATCTTCTGCGGATTCAAGAGCGCCTGGAGCGGGAGTTTGTCCTGCAGCCGCAGGATCGCATAGGTGAAGAGCATCGTCAGCACGCTGAAGACGAGCAGCGAGACGCCGTAGGCGCGCCAGTTCTGCTCCTTCTTCGGGTCGACGCCCGCGATCTTGTAAGTCAAACGCTCGAAGGGTTTGACCACGGGATCGAGGAAGGTCTTGCCATCGGCGTCCAGGACGGCGTGCAGGTAATGGCCAAGCGGTTTGGTCACCGCCAAAAGGACGGCGATGTAAAGGAAGAGTTGAATCCAGCCGGAAGCGTTCATGAAAGTTGGGTGCGGGTTGAGTTGGAGCAGTTAGAATTTCTCCGGGCGAATAATCGTGAACATCAGATACGCGATCAGGAGAAGTGAGATGATTCCTACAATGTCGTCGGTCATGGGTTGTTATTGGTTGATGGTCAGACTTTCTCGCAAACCCATAGGAAGAGGAACATGAGCGCGAAGAAGCCGAAGGTTAGCAGGATGTACAGGATGTCTGGATTCATGGTTGCGTGGATTGGAGTTGGTTGGTCTCTTTAGTGGTTCTCGAGGTTGAAGGGCTCCTGGCTGGAGCCGAAGTGGAAGAGTTCGTAAATGCGGCGCATGTTGGCCTGGGCGGGTTCGAAGTCCTTGCTGACCTTGATTGCGCGCCCGTAATACCGCTTGGCCTGGTCAAACTCCTCGCGCATCTCGAACATGACCCCAGCGAGGTTGAGGGCCTGCGGCGAATTGGGATCGATCTCGAGGGCGCTGATCAGGTTGGCGCGGGCGGCGGTGAAGTCGCGAAGGTTGATGGCCCGTTTCGCGCAACGAAGGAAGTAGTCGAAGTCGTGAGGGACCGGGAATTTGCGCTCGTCGACGGAATGGCGGACGAGGATGTCCTTCACGATCGTGCGAAGCTGCTCGGGGGTGATCGGCTTCTGGAGAAAGTCGATGGCGCCGAATTTCATCGCGCTGACGGCGTTTGGGACATCAGCGTAAGCGGTGATAATGACGACCGGCGTGGTGATGCCGGCGTGGTTCATCTGCTCGAGGAGTTCGAGGCCGGTCATCTCGGGCATGCGGAGGTCGAGGATGGCGACGTTGAAGCGGCGGCCCTTGAGCATTTCGAGGGCTTTGGATGGGGAATCGGTCTCCTCGATGGTGAACATTTGATCCAGCGCGGCGCGATACATGAGGCGGACGTTGCGCTCGTCATCGACAATGAGAATGGAAGCATTCATGGGATGAGCGCGTGTCAGCCGCGGCCCGCGAGAGATTTGGTGGGCACAGCCGCGACGGGCGTGGCGGTGGCGACGGACGGCCCGTCATGAAAAGGGATGTCAAAGTAGAATTCGGCGCCCTTGCCCGGCGTGCTGCGGACACCGATGCTGCCGTGATGGGCGCGAACGATCTCGCGGGCGATGGAGAGGCCGAGGCCCGCGCCGGTGCGCTCGGCGCCCGGGACGCGATAGAATTTTTCGAAGAGATAAGGCTGATACTTTTGCGGGACGCCGGGCCCCTTGTCGGTGACGCTGAAGCGGATGCCGCCGTCCTCGCGGGCGGCTTTGATGACGACTTCCTCGCCGGGCGGGGAATGTTTGACGGCGTTGGTGATGAGGTTCGAGAAGACGTGGGAGATTTGCTGCCACTCCACGGCGACGAGCGGTAAAGAGGCCTCCGCGAGCATGGGGACGAGGCGGACGCGGTTGCGGTCGGCGACGTCCTTGCTGGCGGCGATGGCGCTGTTGATGAGTTCGCCGGGGGTGCGGGGCTCGATCATCATGTGGGCGGTGCCGGACTCGAGGCGGGCGAGGTCCAGGAGGTCGTTGATCATCGAAAGAAGGCGCTCGGAATCGTCGCGAGCGGCGAGGAGCAGCTCGGATTGCTTGGAGGTGATCTCGCCGACGCTTTCCTCGAGCAGGAGGTGGAGAGCCATCCGGACGCTGGTGAGGGGGGTCTTCAATTCGTGGCTGACGGTCGAGACGAGGTTCGTCTTGAGTTCATCGACCAGGCGCAGGCGGGTGACGTTTTGAAGAATGGCGGCGCCGCCAAAGATGGTGCCCTTGTCGCCGCGGATGCCGATGACGCGGGGGAGGAAGAAGGTCTCCTTGTCATCCGGGCGGACGCAGATGGCGTTGGCGAAGCTGACGGGGATGTAATCGTCGCCGCCCTTGAGGACGGCATCGACCTGGTCGGCGATCTGCTCGGGCAATTGATCGTCGATCTGGAGCTTTTGCAGGAGCTTTTCGGCGGCGGGATTTTTGAAATTGACGACGCCCTTCGCATCGAAGGCGATGATGGGGTCGGGGAATGCGGAGAAGGTGATTTCCGTCATCTGGCGGGCCTGGAGGATCTCGTCGCTGGTGATCTGGCGATAGGCGCGCAGTTTTACGGCCATCTTGTTGAAGGCATCGGCGAGCTGGCCGAGCTCGTCATCGGAAAGGACGGGGACGACCTGGTCGAGATTGCCTTCGCCCAACTCGCGGGCGAGGCCGGTGAGGGATTGGATGGGGGTGAGGATCGAGCGGAGAAGAAGCTGAACGAAGACGAGAGCGCCGGCGAGGCCGACGACCATGGCGATGACCATGTACTTCACCGAGGTGGCGCTGACGGCGCGGGCCTCGTGATCCGCGCGGATCATGTTGTTCTGGTTCAGCTCAAGGATCTGCTGGGCGGTGTTCTTGATGTCGGTGAAGAGGGGCAGCATCTGGCCGAAGTACATGGCCCGGCGCTGATTGAGGTCCGAGGTGGAGAGGAAGGTCTTGACCTTGGTGACGTATTGCTCGTGAAGGTTCTGAACCTTGTGGGCGAGGTCGCCTTCGCCCGGGAGGGTGATGTTATTGAGCTCCGCCTGGAGGTTGCGCTCGAAGATGGGGAGGTTCTCGTCGTACATCCTGCTGGCGCGATCCCACTCGCCGGCGAGGGTGAAGCAGAGGGCGGAGTCCATGCGCTCGGCGGATTCCTTCATGTTCTGGCAGGCGACGACGCTGTCGTAATTCTCGTGCATGATCACGTCGATGGAGCCGCCGAGGCGCACGAAGAGGACGATGGCGTAACACCCGACAGCCACCAGGAGGGCGAGCAGCGGGAGCAGACTTATGAGGATGCGCTTTCTCAACGACCGGGTCTTTAGCGTGCGGCGTGCCGGGGTGGGGCGTGAAATGCAAGTGATTGACGAGGAGGGAGATGTGATTTCAACGGATTTCGGAAAGGGCGGAAGGGACGTGCGAATTGCACGAAATGGGAAAGTGGCGCGTTGCAAAACGCACGCGGGGAAGAGGGGGATTTCCCAGGGAATGGGATGAATCGGACCGCAGGGCGTAAACCCGGGCGGACCAACTGCTCGCCCGCCCACCAACCACCACTCGGCCCCGCCTCCTCCTCGGTCCAGCGCCTACAAGGCTGGCGCCAGGGTGGACGCCCCCTCAGTGTTCGAGCTTTTTGCGGCGGCGGTAGAGGGTCGCGGGGTCGATGCCGAGGACGGCGGCGGCTTCGTCGAGGCTGCGGGTGTTGGCGATGACGCCGCGGATGTGCTCGTTCTCGATGGCCTCGAGGGTGAAACGCCCGCCGAGCCGCATCTCGGAGGAGGGCTGGACGTTTTCTGAAAGATCGTTGATTCCGATCAACTCGCCGTTGCTGAGGATGACGGCGCGCTCGATGACGTTGCGGAGTTCGCGGAGGTTGCCGGGCCATGGGTGCTTCTCGAGGGCGCCGGCGGCCTCCGGCGTGAAGCCGGCGGCGGCCTTGCCGGAATGTCCGGCGAAGAAGGCGAGCATGCGGGCCGCGAGATGGGAGATGTCGGGCACGCGCTCGCGCAAGGCGGGCATGGTGATCGAAATCACATTGAGACGATAAAAGAGGTCTTCGCGGAATCTGGCCTGGGCGACGGCGGACTTGAGGTCGTGATTGGTGGCGGCGATGACGCGGACATTGGCCTTGCGGGGGCGATTTTCGCCGACGCGCTCGTATTCGCGCTCCTGGAGGAGGCGCAGGAGGCGCGCCTGGACCTCGAGGGGGAGATCGCCGATCTCATCGAGGAAGAGGGTGCCACCGTCGGCGGCGGCGACCTTGCCCCATGTGTCGGCGAGGGCGCCGGTGAAGGCGCCTTTGACGTGGCCGAAGAGCTCGCTCTCGAGCAATTCGCGCGAAAGGCTGGGACAACTGACGGTTACGAAGGCGTGGCCGCGGCGGGGGCTCTGCCGGTGAATCGTGCGGGCCATGACGCTCTTGCCGGTGCCGCTCGGGCCGAGGAGGAGGATGGTGGCGTCGCTGGTTGCGGCACGGGAGGCGACATCGAGGACCTTTTGCATGGCCGGGCTGTGGGTCTCGATATCGATCTCGGGAGCTTCGGAACTGAGGCGGGATTCGAGTTCGGCGACGCGATTTTCGAGGCGGCGCGTTTTTTCGGCGCGCGCGAGGACCTGGCGGATCTGCTCGGGGGTGCAGGGCTTTGGGAGGTAATCGAAAGCGCCGCGGCGCATGGCCTCGACAGCGGTCTCGATCGAGGCGAAGGCGGTGACGATGACGACCGTCAGGCGCGGGGAAAGCTCGAGGAGAGCGGAGAGGAGATCGAGGCCGCTCTCCTGGCTGAGCTTGAGATCGAGGAAGGCGACGTCGAAGCCGCCGGCGGACTTGAGCAGCGAAAGGGCGTCCGCGGCGGTGGAAGCGACCTCGACATCGTGGCCGAAGGCCTCGATGGCGACGCGGAAGGTGTTGCGGATGTTGCGTTCATCGTCGACTACCAGGATGCGCATGAGGGGAGAGTGGGGGAGAGAAAGGAAATTCGAAATTCGAAAATCGAAATTCGAAAGGTCAGGCGTCTTTGCCCGGACGGCCTCGCCGAGTTACGCCTCCGTCTTCGAATTTTCCGTCATTTGCAGTCGCAGGGGGGCCCGCCGTGGAGGCGGACTTCGAGGGTGATGTCCTGAAACTCGATCTGCTTGCGGACGTGCGCGAGGAGGTGAAGGGTGCGCGAATCTGGAGTGGCGTTGGTCTCGATGCGCAGGCCGAGGGGGCGAATTGCGAAATCCGGGTGCGCCTCGGCCATCTCGCCGTCGAGGGCGAAGGAGAGATAGGCGTTGAGTTTTTCCTGCAGGAGGAAGAGTTGGGGGTCGGAGCCGTCCCACGGAGCGTCGTGGCGGATGACGAGGGTGACGCGGCCCGAGGCGTCGTCGATGCCCATCGCGTCGATGACGTTGGATTGATCGAGGCTCACGGGGTGTTGTGGGCAGGCGTGCCTTCGCGGGCGAGTTTCTGGCGCGCGCCGGCGATTTTCACCGCGATTTCCTTGTTGTCCTTGTCGAGCGCGGAGGCACGCTGCCAGTAATCGATGGCCTGGTTCGTATCGCCCGCGGCAGCATAGGCGTCGCCGACGTGCTCGTCGACGACGGCATCCTCCGGCTGGATGAGCTTCGCGGCCTTCTTCAGGATTTCGATGGCGCGGGCAAAATCGCCCTTCTTGTAATAGTACCAGCCCATGCTGTCGATGTAGGCGGCGTTATCCGGCTGCATCTGGAGCGCCTTTTTGATGTAGCCGGCGGCTTCGTCGAGTTTCATGCCGCGATCGGCCCACATGTAGCCGAGGTAATTATAGGCGTCGGAAGCATTGGCGGGATCGAGGTCGATCGATTTTTTCATCAACTCGGCGGCCTTTTCGACCTGGCCGGATTGCTCGGCGGCGGCGCCATAGGCGAAATAGAATTGGGCATCGAGCATTTCCGTCTGGCCGATGCTGGCCTCCTGCTCCGCCTGCTCGAAAATGCCAAGGGCCTCCGGATAGCGTTTGGCCTCGCTCAGCGCGAGCCCGAGCGAGTAGGTGACCTGGGCTTCGGTGGGGAATTTGGTCCGCGCGTCGGTGAGAGTCTGGATGGCGGCGTCCATTTTCCCCAGCTTCATCAAGAGGGCGGCCTGGCGGATGCAATTTTGAAAGCTATCCGGGCGCAGGAGCATCATCTGCTGGCAGGTGGCGAGGGCCTGGTCGATCTGGTTGTTCTTTTCGTAGAGATCGCAGAGCAACTCATAGGGATCGTACCGGAGCGGGTCGGCCTTGATGAGGTCGCGCAGGGTTGAGATGGCTTCGGCGGTCTTATCGAGGGTGTAGTAGCAATTGGCGAGGTTGTAACGGACGTTTGTCAGGGTGTCGTCGCCATCGGGGGGATTGGCGGGGCTGAGCCGGATCGCCTCGAGGTAAAGGGGGACGGCTTCGTCCGGGTGACGGGTGAGGGCGAGGAAATCCGCGGCGTTTTCGAGCGTGGTGGGATTGGTGCCGTCGAGCGCGACGGCCTTGCGATAGACGGCGGCGATTTGATCCGCCGCGGGAGCGGGGATGCCGGTGGCGGAGTCGGCGTAGGGCTTGAAAAGGGTCTCGCCGAGAGTGAGCCAAAATTGGGGATCGGTGCTTTCGGATTTCGCGGCGCGGTCGAGGACGGCTGCGGCTTTGCCGGGCTCGTTGAGGCCGAGGTAAATCTCATAGACGGCCATGTAGGACTTGAGGTTCGAGGGGTCCATGGCGAGGGCCTGCTGGGCGTACTTGAGGCCGACGTCGGGTTTGTTGAGGTAATTGAGGTAAAGCTGGGAGAGGTAGATGTAGGCGAGGCTGGCCCCGGGCGAGGCCTTGATCGAGTCCTTGAGGACCTCGATGCCGGCGGAAGGATCGCCGCGGCGGGCGAGCTCGAAGGCGACTTTTACGGCGAGTTCCGTGTAGCCGGGGTCGAGGGCGAGGGCCTTCTGGTAATCGGCCAGGGCGGTATCGGAGTCGGCGCTGTCATCCGCCGTGATGGCCACCGAGAAATTTGCGTAGGCGTCGGCCTTTGCGGCGTCTCCGGGAGTGAGGAGGAGGTCGGGGTCGGCTGGATGAGCGTTACCCGGGAGGACATCGGCCTCGAGGGCATTTTCCGTATTCGGTTGCTCATCCCATGAGGCGAGGCAGGAGGGAACGGCCGGGGCGGCGAAGGAGAAGGCGAGAAGGCACGCGCGCGCGAGGCGCCGCGGCTTGCCCAGAGAAAGCCAGCCCCGCGAAAGGTTCATCGCGCCAAATTTACCGCCTAGCTCTTGTAGCGCAAACGCTTCTTGTGGCGGTTGAGTTTCATCCGCTTTTTGCGCTTGTGCTTGGCGATTTTTGCTTTGCGTCGTTTCTTCAGTGAACCCATCGGGATTGGCTTTTAATGCGCCCCTTACCGGCTGGAGAGGTGGCGGGGCGTTGAGAGAAGCATCGGGCCGTGACGGAAGCAAACGGAAAATCGGGTATTTTACAGGGGGGCGTTACATCTGAGCTGGTCTGTCAAAGAAAATGAATGGAATTATTCACACCGTTGAAGCGTATGCGGAGCCGTGTCTGGCGAGTTGGGCGAGATAGCGAGCCTCATCATAAGGCTGAC